>NZ_JBEKYX010000107.1:0-25187 GCF_049510455.1 Occallatibacter sp.
GCTCCGTCATAGCCCTCGACCAAGCCATCGAAACGCTACTTCCTCAGATCACCGACCACAATGCCCAGGCTTGGTTCAGACTTCGATTCGGAAAGCCACAATAACTGTGAAAATGATCTAGTCAGCAACCGCATGGAGAGTTGGGTATTTGGAATCTTCGCCAGCATCGCAGTCTTGCTTGTCGCAGTCGGTATATACGGTTTGTTGACTCAGGAAGTCATCAGCCACACGAGGGATATTGGTGTGCGAATGGCTCTTGGCGCAACGCGCATCGGAATCACACGGATGATGTTTGCGCGTATTTCCGTGTTGCTTGGCATAGGACTCGGGAGTGGACTGCTTATGACTCTTGCCCTCCGTCGAGTTGTTGGCAGCATTGTAACGATCCAGCTTGAGCGCGATGGCTTCGTCATTGCTGCACTGATTGCACTGCTTGCCACAATCGGACTTCTGGCAGCGGTGACTCCAATACGACGTGCTGCTTCTATTGATCCCATGCAAACCCTTCGCAGTGAATAGGAGAGATACTTATGTCTTGGCTTAAGCATTTATTTACTCGCCGTCGCCGCTATGACGAGCTTTCCGAGACGATCCGCGAACATCTCGATGAAAAGATCGCGGACCTGACGGACCGCGGCATGACGCGGGAGGAAGCGGAACGAACTGCCCGCCGCGAGTTCGGCAATGTGACGCGGATTGAAGAGCGCAGCCGCGAAGTATGGCAATCGCCGACATTGGAATCAATGTGGGCTGACGTGCGATACGCGTTACGTCGATTAGGCAAGAGTCCAGGATTTACGATCATTGCTTTGTTGACGCTGGCATTGGGTATAGGAGCCAACACCGGCATTTTTACATTGCTCAATGCGGTATTACTCAAGTCACTGCCGGTTCCTGATTCTGAACAACTATTTCTAGTAAGGCAGAACGATAGCCCGGCAGATGAGAGTCTCTTTTCATATCCGCTTTTCCGGCGACTTCACCAGCAATCCCCCGATTCTGCGCCCGTCGCCGCAATGAGTTGGGCCGATTCCTATTACATTGCTACAGGCGGCGGACCACAGGAGCGAGGTCTTGGACAGCTTGTATCCGGCAACTATTTCCAGGTTTTCGAGACTTATCCTGTCTTAGGACGATTGCTTACACCAGAGGATGACAGCAAACTGAGCGGCAGCCCGGTAGCTGTAATTAGCTATCCATATTGGCAAAAGCACTTTGGCGGCGATCCCAACGTGATCGGACACACGGTGGATGTAAATCATGTGCCGCTCACCATTGTAGGAGTGACAGCACGAGAATTCTTTGGCGCGCGTCCTGGAACTGAACCTGATTTCTGGATGCCGTTAACGATGCAGTCGGATGTGCGGTATCACGGCGCCTACAGTAGCCAGGGGGCGGAGCCCTCAAAACCCTGGGTGCCACAAGAGAAAATTGAATGGCTTCAATTGGTTGTTCGCGTCAAGGATTCCTCTGTCATTCCTCACTCTTTAGCTTCGATGAATCAGCAGTATCGGCAAACTCTTAAACTGCTGTTGCAGAATCAGAATGATTTTCAGAGTCAGCAGGCCATATCTCGAAGCCATCTGACACTTGAGTCGGGGCAACAAGGCTTCGCTACACTCAAACGAGAATTTCAGCAGCCGCTGCTTTTGCTCATGGGAATGGCGGGAATGGTGTTGCTGATTGCCTGCGCCAATATCGCAAATTTGCTCTTGGCAAGATCCGTCGCGCGTGGGCGTGCACATGCGATACAGCTTTCGATGGGAGCTAGTCGGGCACGCTTAGTCCGGCAAATGCTAACGGAATGCCTGTTATTGTCCACAGGCGGCGCAATCTTAGGGATTGCTGTGGCTTTCTGGTGTACCAGCGTACTTCCCAAGTGGGCATCTACGGGAGAAACGGCAATTCCGCTTAATCTCGTGCCAGACACTAAAGTCCTGCTATTCAGCTTAATTGTCGCAATAGCCACTGGCGTTTTATTCGGTCTGGTGCCAGCTTTGCAGAGCACGCATGTTGACCCCGCTTCCGTTATGAAGGCAAGTGCCGCCAACATCTCTGGCCATGAGGGGGCAAGCCGTTGGTCGTTACGCAAGAGTCTCGTTGCTTCTCAGGTTGCGCTCTCCTTAGTGCTGCTTGTCGGAGCAGGGATGTTTTTGAGAACACTTTCCAACTACAGCAAATTGAATCCAGGATTTGACCGGAATCACATTCTTAGCGTTCATCTCAACACCTCCCTGGTGGGCTACAAGAAGGAAGAATTCTTGCCGCTCTACCAAAGGTTGATTAACCGGGCAGATGAAATTCCTGGTGTGCGCTATGCGGCCGTCGCAACATGCTCTCTCTCTGATGACTGTCCTGATGCCACGGGCGTGGTTATCGACGCAACTGGAGAAAACAGTAATCAGTCTATTGGCGCTATACATTTCAACAGGGTTTCATTGGACTACTTCAATACTGTAGGCATCCAACTGGTCCAGGGAAGGTTATTCACAACAACAGACAATGCAACTAGCCCCGGAGTGGCCCTAGTCAACCAAACGTTTGCAAAACGCTTTCTCGGCAGCGTGGACCCCATCGGAAAACGGCTTTTCACCAATCCTGATAATGGTCCCACTCATTTCGAGATTATTGGCGTGGTCACGGATGCGCGAGTCAATAACATCCACGAATCCGCTCCACCGTTGATCTATTTCCCGATTGCACAACATCCCGGAAATTTAGACAGCATCGACATTCGTACTGCCGCTGATCCCCAATGGATAGAGGCGCAAGCGCGCCAGGCTGTGGCCGAAGTGGATTACAGACTACCCATCGTTGAAGTTATTCCCTTATCAGAACAGATAGCTCGCAATCTGACACAGGAACGCCTGATTACGCGGGTGACGACCATGTTTGGCTTGCTGGCGCTTGGCTTGGCCTGCCTGGGCCTCTATGGGGTCATGTCATATGCTGTCCAGCGCAGAACAAGTGAAATTGGAGTACGCCTCGCCCTTGGCTCAACAAGGCCAGCCATCCTTTGGTTGATATTGAAAGAAACGCTTCTGGTCGTCAGTGCCGGCGCTGCGTTTGGCCTTATCCTTTCCATCTTCAGCACACATCTGGCGATGGGCTTTCTGTTTGGGCTCTCTCCTGAAGACCCGGCCACGATTGCAACCGCAGCAGGTCTACTCTTCCTGGTATCAATGGCGGCGGGTTTTGTCGCCGCTCGGAAGGCGACTTTGATCGATCCTGTACAGGCATTGCGCGCCGAGTAGAGGAAATCTCATGAATTGGTTCAAACAACTGTTTTCCCGTCGTCGCCGATATGACGAACTCTCTGAGATGATCCGTGAGCACCTCGAAGAGAAGATTGCCGACCTGATGGACCATGGTATGACGCGGGACGAGGCCGAACGATTTGCCCGCTGCGAGTTTGGCAATGTGACGCTGATCGAGGAGCGGAGCCGCGAGGTATGGCAGATGCCGATACTCGAAAGCCTTTGGGCCGATCTGCGATACGCAATGCGCGACCTATCGAGGTCTCCGGCATTTGCTACGACTGCCATTCTCGTGCTTGCTCTGGGGATCGGAGCCAATACGGGCATATTCACCCTCATGCACGCATTACTCCTCAAGAGTCTGCCGGTCCCGAACCCGGACAATCTTGTCCGTATTGCTATCAGTGGAGACTCACCCGATCCTAACGCAAATGGATTGCCATTGAACTTCCTCCTCATGCAGTCCCTGCAACGGCAAGCTAAGTCCTTCTCAGGAATGTTCGGATGGAGTTCCACCGGTGTCGTACTGACCGAAAACCGCACCTCCCGCATCTATCCCGGCGCGTTTGTAAGCGGGAATGCGTTTCAGGTCCTGGAGATGGCACCTACGGAAGGCAGACTTCTCATTCCAGCAGACGACCAGACGGGCGGCGGTGCCGACGGATGGGCTATTGTCATCAGTCACCGATTCTGGATGCAGCATTACCATGGAGACCCATCGGTAATTGGAAAGCAAGTCACGCTGTCCGAGCAGAGCGCCATAATCGTCGGAATTGCTCCGGCGGGGTTTGACGGCGTGATTGTTGGCACAAGTCCTGATTTCTATATGCCACTTGCATTTGAACCCCTCGTACATGGCAAAGAGTCAATTTTGCGAGATACGGGCAGTCTTTGGCTTACGACCTGGGCCCGCCTAAAACCGGGCATTAGCCAAGCAAATGCTCTCGCAGAAATGGACCATCTCTTTGAAGTTGTTATGAATGAGACTGCCCCGTCCATGCAAAACACTCTTTTGGAGAATCGAGCCAGATTTGTGGTCCTCCCAGGCCGGACAGGCTGGAGCTATTTACGTAACCAATACTCCAAACCTCTCTTTCTCCTCCAGACGCTCGTGGGAGTCGTGCTGCTCGCATGTTGCTTCAACCTTGCCGGATTGTTTCTGACACGCATTGTGCGGCGTGAACACGAGTTTGCGGTTCGTGGAGCGCTTGGAGCAAGCCGAACGCGGCTGATGCGGCTGCTTCTGGTGGAATCCCTTGCTGTGTCAGCCGTCGGTGCGGTACTGGCAGTCGCATTCGCATCGATGACGGACCGCTATCTTCTGCAATTTATCAGTAGCCGTGAAGCAGAAACGACCTTATCTGTTAGGCCCGATACATTCACACTGGCCGTTACCGCAGGGTGTGCGATTTTCTGCGCACTGCTCTTCGGTTTCATGCCAGCGTGGCTCGCTGGCCAAGCCTCCATCGAACCGGCATTGAGGCAATCGAACAAGAACATCCTCGCGGGAAGAGGGACTTTCATACGGCGGCTTTTTATGCCTGCGCAGATTGCGCTTGGTCTCGCGATGGTTATCGTAGCAACCATGCTGGGCGCCTCCGTAATGAAGCTGCAAAATAACCATCCAGGTTTTCGCACGGAGAATGTAGTTCTTGTCACCGCAGATTTTGAGGGACTCCCTCAAAAGGATCACGGTCTTGTCCACCTTTATCAAGACATGATTTTGCGTATCGACCAGATGCCTGGAGTGATTGATGCAAGCGTGGCCGAGAATACGCCGCTCAACGGCTGGAGTCATACAGGCGCATTCAGTCAGGAGGCACATTTCAGTTCCGCTGGAGACCTAAGAGAAAAATATTCAGTGAATGATGTGGGAGCCCACTATTTCGCGACTCTCGGCACACAAATACTCGCTGGCCGGGACTTCGCGGGTCAGGACTCGGACGTGGACACCTGTATCGTTAACCGCGCGGCGGCAAACCAGCTCTTTCCGCACGCGTCTGCCATAGGGCACCCCCTTTACCAGCATGTAGTTACTACAACCTCTGGAGCGACCACAAAAGAATGTCGGGTGGTAGGGATCGTTGAAGATGCCAAATACGGCAGCCTGCGACAGGCTGCGCCATCGACGGTATACCTCCCATTTGGAGCTGATACTCGGCGCCTGCAAAGCATGACCTTCATCATCCACGCCCATACACTGACCGAGGGCGAATCGGCCTATCGGAGCGCACTTCACGAACTAGCTCCCGCGAGCCCTGAAGCTGAGCCGGTAGCATTCGCCGTGCAATTCAACGACGCCATCTCTGTAGAACGGTTGCTGTCGGTTCTATCGGGCTTTTTTGCAGCACTTGTAATGCTGTTGAACAGCATCGGCATATATGGATTGACATCCTCGTATGTCGATAAGAGGACCACCGAAATTGGAGTTCGCATAGCGTTTGGTGCTAAACGCCTGGCCGTTTTTAGCATGGTCATGAAACAGGTATTCACCCTGCTCATGATAGGCACTGCGGTGGGCGGCTGTCTGGCTATCCTCGCGATTCACTTGATAAAAGCATTCCTGTTCCAAGTGAACCTAGCGAGTCCCGCTCTCTTTGGAGCAGCTGTCCTGATCTTGTTCCTCAGTAGCTTCATGGCAGCTGCGCTGCCAGCGCGCAGAGCAATTTCCATCGATCCCATGCGGGCGCTACGATCCGAATAGGAGTTTCCCATGAATCGCCTCAAACAACTGTTTACCCGTCGCCGCCGCTATGACGAACTCTCGGAAACGATCCAATCGGTTTTCTTCGGTGTAATTCTACTCGCGGTCACCACCCTGAGGGCACAGACACCGTCATCAGAGCCGACGCCCTTGGGCAAAATGGTTGACCTTGGCGACTATCGCATTCACCTTTATTGCACAGGAAACGGTAAGCAGACAGTCGTGTTGTCACCGGGCGGCGGCGGTTTTTCATTCGACTGGGATTTGGTCCAACAACAGGTACAAACCTTTGCGCGGGTCTGCTCGTACGATCGCGCCGGCTACGCATGGAGCGATCCCGGTCCCCAGCCATTGACGTTCAGGCAGGAAGCGCATGAGTTGGAGTTGGCACTGAAGCTCTCCGGCGAAAAAGGGCCGTACATTCTCGTAGGACATTCGCTTGGTGGTTTGGTCGCGGAAACCTTCGCAGAAGGATATCCGGATGAAACCGCGGGGATGGTTCTGGTAGATGCGCCCGGCCCGGATGACACCTTGGGTTATTTTGGAAAACTGGTTCGTGTTCGAACCCTTGCGCATCGAACGATTCCGCCTATTCAGACAATGAAAACGAGTCCTCCTATTCCAATCAGCGATGCGGAGCGCGAACAGGCTATGAAATACAAGAGCCACAAAATTAACCCGCCGTATGACCGTCTGCCGCCGGAGATTCAAAAGCTGCAACTATGGGCGCAAATATTGCCGCCCCGGGTCGCACTAAGTGAGAAAGAAGATTACATTCCTGAGGAGTTCCAGCTTCTTTACGAAATCCAGCAGTTTGGACATCCGCTCGGTGGAAAGCCGCTTATCACGATGATCGGCATGCAGGGAGCAGGCAAGGAAAAGATCGAAGAAAAGAAGGCGTTTCAGACCCTTTCAACAAATAGCAAAGTCGCTGAAGTTCAGGATGCCGGACACGAAATCCACTTGCAAGATCCAGATGCCGTCGTCAGCGCAATTCACGATGTGATGAACGCAGCTCTTCACCATGCCCGGTTGAAACAATAGTTGGCATTCCAGAATGGTGGAGCTCCATTTCGAGCGAGCCGAAGCAGCAGAGACGGGTTGCCCAGACTATGATCCACGCCATCTGTTGAATCTGTATCTGTACGACTACCTGAATCAAATTCGTTCGTCACGGCGTCTGGAAGCGGAGTGCCACCGCAATGTGGAGTTGATGTGGTTGCTTGGAGGGGGTGTGCCTAGACCACAAGGCCATCGCCGAGTTCAAGCGGATACATCGCGATGCGGTATTGGCGGCACTCCCTCGTACAACTGTTTACTCGTCGGCGCCGCCATGATGAACTTTCCGAGTCGATCCGCGAGCACCTCGACGAAAAACGCGGACTTGGTGGACGGCGGTATGACACGAGAGGATGCGAAACGAGTCGCCCGCCGCAAATTTGTTAACGTGACGCTGATTGAAGAGCGAAGCCGAGAAATTTGGCAAAACTTTTTTGTATCCCTCAAAGAAAAGAATGCGGACCTGAAGGAATGCATTCTCCCTTAGCCTTCGCTCCATTCCGTGGAATTCTTTGGAATTCCGCGGAAATCTTTTCCACGCAGACGCTCGTCTCAAGGCGCATATTCGAGAAGCATCAGTGCTCATCAGCCGGAGGGTCTATGCCATGTGGTACAGTCCGTCTTTGCAACAGCTTCTCTTTCTCGAAGCCGTTTTGGAAGAGGGCAACATTGTTCGAGCCGCCGACCGTCTCCATACGACTCAGCCCACGATTTCAAGGAGCTTGAAAGCATTAACCAATGGGCTGGGAATCAATCTCTTCGACAAAACGCCGCACGGTCTGAAGCCGAGCAGCGTTGGACGGGTCTATGGCACCCAGATCCGCAGTAGCCTGGAACAAGCAAAACTGGCCTTCGATCTTGCACGATACGAAGCCTCCCGGCACCAGCGATCCTTCTACGTCGGCCACTCTCCGTACATTCACGGCAACCTTTTGTCCGTTCTTGAGCAACTCACCTTGCCGGGAAGCGAGGGTCCACCCATTGCTCTCAGAAGCGCAACGACGACGCGGTTAGTATGGCGCGTGCTGCGTGGAGAGCTTCAAGCAGGCTTCGGCGTGTTGCCTATTGTTGATAAGGCTCTCTGGATTGAGCGGGTAGCGCATGAGCCATTCTGTGTCTGCATCGCAGAACATCACCGCCTTGCGACACATTCACGCCTGGCGGTGCGGGAGCTATCGAACGAAACATTGGTCTGGATACCGCGCAGCATACACCGCCTGTTCTACGACCAAATCGTGAACTACCTGCGGACCTTGAAATTCAATCTCCGCCGCTTTCAGGAAGCCCATACGATCACGCAGGCCCTCGACTTCGCCGCGCATAGCGCCGGAGTCGCTTTCGTGCCGCAATCTGCGTCTCGCTTTCAGCGGCCGGGCGTGCTTTTCAAACCTCTGACCGACGATTTGCTCCGTATTGAGACGGCTCTCTTTGTGCGCAGAGATCAGATGCGCTCGTCAGTTAAGGACTTCATCGCAGTCGCGCTGTCCGGCATTGCAGCCCTGAAACTTAATCCTTTGGAGAAACGATAGGGGGCGAGCGGAGACAGGAATCCGGTCGTCCCGAACAGCGTAATCAAGTCGATCTCGAAGGAGGGTATTTACAAATCAGATGCAGTCTCTGGCATTCTTCCAACAAACTCTACGACTCCACGATCAAGCACAGGGCGTTCTCGGTGGTACATCACACTTAAGTTTGGAACGAGCGACAGAATCTCGCTTCTCTCTAGCGGGTTGTGGCTGGCCGAAGAGGATCTCTTATCGGAATCCCATCGCAAGCTGGTCTTACAGATCAGGACACCACCAGGTTTCAGAGCGGACACGATCTTTTCGCAGAGAGCACGGTCCAAGTGGTAGAACAGCACGATCAAGTCGAACTGTGCCGGATCAAAATGGTATTCCGTGGCAGCCATCGCAAAAAGACCAAGTGGCAAACCGAGTTGAAGTGCCGACTGACGGAGCCTGCTGATCGCCACCACGGAGATGTCTACGACGCTCACTTGCCATCCCCGGCTTGCCAGCCATAAGGCATGTCTGCCGAGCCCACCGGCCAGGTCCAGAACAACCCCGGCGTTCGGGAACGAATCCTCTACAAACTGCTTGTAGGCCGACAGGAAGAATGGATCGGGCTTGGTCAGCGAGGTCATCTCTTCCTGATACTTCTGGTCCCAATGCAATCGCTGTTCTTCGGTCTTCATGATGGGCAACTCCTGTGTTCGTGATGTGAGCGCTGTTCCAAATATAATATAGAGGAGTATATTATTTGTTTGAGAGGTGCTCATGTCCCACACCACGAAAGATAAGAAAAAGCTCCTGTCGCGCATTCGCCGCATCAAGGGCCAAACCGAAGCCATCGAGCGCGCTCTGGACGGCGAGGGAGAATGCGAAGAGATTTTGCAGCTCGTCGCGTCCTGCCGCGGTGCACTCAATGGGCTCATGGCCGAGCTGATTGAGGGGCATCTGCGATTTCATGTGCTCGACCCAAACCAGAAGACTCACCCCTCGCAGCTTGAGGCCGCGGACGAGCTGATGTCCGTAGTCAAACGATATTTGAACTAGCAGTTCGGAGGCGGTATGGCAATGGTGAATCAGAACGAAACACGCGACGATTTACTCGAAGTTGCCGAGGCCGGCATTCATCTTCCCCAACCTACAGACACATCCCTGGGGGCGTCTCATGAGGACCATGACCATGATGACGAGCACCACGACCATGAGCACGGGTTTGAGCTTGTCGAGGTGCTGCGCGTTGTCTTCGTGGCGCTGGCAGCTATAGCCGTCTGGTTTCATCTTTGGGAGCCGTTTAATCGCGTTAGCGTCATCGGCCTGGTGGCTACGCTAATCGGCGGGTAGCCAGTCTAGCTTTACGCTGTCTTAATTCATCCGTACCTCTTTCCTACTGCCCCCTAATCGGACGGGGCGAAGGCACTCTAGCCGCCGCCGCTTGCCGTCAATGACGCTTCTCGGCTCCCCCCTGCCCTTCAGGCACGGTTCACGATCGTGCATCCTCCAGTGAATCCGTGCTCTTCTTTTAGCCGCTCAAATATCCGCTGCGCCGTGTGTCGCTGCTTGACTGGTCTCAGCTTGTCGTCGCTCAGAATGGCGTCGATGACGCCCAGCCACGGCCCCAGCTTGGGCCGCTTGATCGGTTGCTGTCGCTGGTAGCCTGGCGGCACCGCGTACTGCAGCATCTTCCGTACCGTCTCTCGCGAAAGCCCAAACTCCCTAGCCACCGCCCGCTGACTCTTGCCTTCTACTCGAACCGCTCGCCGTACACGTCCGTAAATCTCCACCTCGAACATCCCTCCGGTGTTCCACGAGCCATACCTGAATGGCAAATGCTCACGAAACCAAGTTCCGGCGGTGGACTACTTTTACTCCGCCGCAGAGCACCGCTCACGCGGCGCACTGTGGCCTAGTTTTGCACCGGCGTGCATACAAAGGGAGAAAGCCTGGACGTAGCAAATAGCCTCGCCAAACATATCAGGAAAGCGTTGGAGAAGGCTCCCGATCTGCAAACGAACAAATAGGACGGCCATCAATGCACCCATCAATGAGCATCAGGGATTGAGCTCCCATTTAGTGAATGATCCAATGATGCTTAGAATCAACTCCTATAGGTCAACCTGTGTGCAGGAATTTGCCCCAGCGTCATCTGTCAATTGTTGCTAACAGGACAATGCAGTGCGCCGGACTAAACCGGCATGAAGCAGGGAATGGAAGAGTCCTACGAGAAAGGAGTAGCGAACCGCTCGGGCTGATGATCTAAGGCTTCTTCCGTCTCAGCCACCTGGAAACTGGCTTTAAATTAGGTTACACTCCGAATCCACAACGGGCACGACCTGAAGACAACAAATCGCTCAGCCGGTTTCGACCACAACATTCTGAACTACACTTGGGCCTGCATCACGGGTTTGGGAGGCGGCATTGTCGGATTCGACCAAAAGACGGCTCGTTACCTTCTTCGCGGGCTTTACGCTGATCTTTGGATGCGTATCCCTCGTTGTATTGCGACGCAATATGATTCTGGCAGGCGCATTCTTCAACGTCGTTTATCTATCCAACGCCGCAGTGGGGGGCTGGCTCTGTTTGAGACGCGCTTTCAGGTCTCCGCACTTGAAGGCGCACTGGGCTCTGTTATCTGTCGCGATCGGTTCAACTCTAATGGTCGTGATTGTGTCACTGTTCGTGGCAAGGGTATCCTTGATCGCCAACTCCACCACGTTTTTTATCTTCTGCACCTATATTCCGTCCTTTCTCTTAATTTCTTTACCGGCGGGGCGCCGCTACTTTCGCCATTTCCTCTGGCTCGACTTGGTGCAGGCAGTTATAGCGATGTATGTGGGATACACGATCCTCTTCCAGGCCCGTCCCTTTACGCATGACACCCCGGCCGGCCTTGGTGGCGCAGCGTTGTTTCATCTGTTTCTGTGCGCCGACCTTATTGTTTTCGGGGGAGCATTTCTGCACACCCTTTCAGCGGTAAACAAAGACGAGATGCGCTTCTACCGCCTGGTGTCCTTGCTGAGCTTGCTCGCGGTGGCAGCGGCCTTTATTCATAATGTCTTCTTGTTACGCAACCCGAACGAAACGTTGACGGGGATTCCGGTCTTAATGATGGGATTTCTCAACATCTTGCTCATCCTTCATGCTGCAAGAGAAACAATCGATGATCTGCCGGCACAGAACAAAGGACTCATTGCCGACCTGATCAACATCACAAGCCCGGCTCTTCCTTCTGTGGTATTGCTGGCTCTCGGAATGATTGTCGAGAACCGGCATCAGGGCCTTGGCTGGACAGCCATTATCACCGCATTCATCCTTTTTGTTACGCGCGCAACTTTTTACCACAGGAACTTTGAAGCGTTGCATCGCGACCTTGAAGAAGCGCGTGCGGGCTTGGAACGTCTCTCCTACACCGATAGCTTGACTGGCATAGCGAATCGGCGGGCGATTGAAGAGGCTCTCGATTACGAATGGAAGCACAGCCTGCGTTCAAAGTCCCCGATCTCGTTCCTTCTGATCGACGTGGATTTCTTCAAGCAAGTCAATGATCGGCACGGGCACCGGACGGGAGACGAGTACCTGATCGCGATAACAGGAGCGCTGCGTGCCTCGGTGTTCCGCAGCATCGATGTGATCGGACGGTATGGGGGAGACGAGTTTGCGGTCGTGCTGCCCTGCTCCAATGCCTCCGCCGCGGAAATCATTGCCGAAAGAGTGTGCCATGAGGTCCGCCAACTTCGCATCGAAAATCCTTCAACTGCGACGGGCTTTGCTACGGTCAGCATCGGAGTCGCTACATGCCTTACATTTACGGAACTTATGCCGGGAGGATTGCTGAGCGCTGCGGATGATGCTCTGTACACCGCGAAGCGGGCAGGGCGTAATTGCTGGCGGTCCGCGGGTTTACTGCCGGAGGAAAGCAGAGTTCTGTAGTAACCTCCATGAATTTGGCGTGGCGTATTGAGCAATGACTCCAGGCCGATGCGCTCTTCAAGAACCTTAACGGCTGGAAACGCGGATTGGCGATTTATCGCTCATTGACAACCCACGTTCGCAGGAACGGAAAGGCCAACGAATGCGTCGCTGGATCTCAGCTCTTCAACTGAACAATAACGAACAGTAACGACTGCGGGACAGTATTTTAGATTCTAAAAGGTCGAGTGGCGGGAATAACTTGTATCCACTTCATAAACAGTTATTTACCCATCGATATCAATACGAAATAAGGGAACAAATCAGGGCACATTAGCAACGTTCATTCTTGGTCCTTGGTAATCTTCATAAATTCTCGAGGCTCTTATTGGTCGTTGGAGATCACGAGGCGACATTTTTCCTGACCCAGAGTAGGAGGTTTCAATCCCAGCCTTCCAGCCCATAAGACCTCTTCTCATCAGTGTCTCTCCGCAACCATCCCCGAACCGGTAACTGGGATAATTCCAAATGAGGATAAACTCACGCAGGAATAGCCGATTGCATGGCAACTCGTAAATCAAAGTACGATACACAGCGACGCCGATATCTCGATTCCCTGCAAGGATGGAGCCGTAACGCTACTCGACGACATTCTCCATCAGAACAGTATTGGGAATGGTAATGATGCCGCCTTCATGCTCAAGCGTGGTGCCGACGGAGTTGACCTCGACAATGGTGCCACGTACTCCCTGAACTTCAATTGTTCGTCCCACGGGAAAATGGTCACGCACGAACGCTCCCGCAAGAATATTGGATATAACGGCGCGGCTTCCGAAGCCGAGAGCAAGAGCGGTCGCCAGCCCGGCCGAGGTCAAAACAACCGCCAGGATTACAGTGAGAATTGCCGTCTCCACGCCGAGTTGAGCGAGAGTGATGACGATGGTGATCAAAGAAAGAAAGTAGCGACTGATCATGCCGATGGCATTGGCATATTCCAGGTTCGCATTCCGTGCCGACCGCGTCAGAGCGCTCGACAGCAGTCGAGCCACGGACAGCCCGATAAGGAAAATAATGAGTGCCGCTATCAGGGCGGGTAAATAACCTAATAGCTTAGCTATCATCATGGTGAAATATTTCAGGCGAAGCGCTTCTACAGCTGGCAGAACGGCCAGCAGCACGATAATCCAATAAACGGAGACGCTCAGGATGCGGGACAGGCTTCCTGCGAAGCCGAGATCGCTCAGCGTTCGTGTAATGCCATGCCTTCCGGCAAATCGGTCAATCTGCAAAGTTTGGAGAGCTTTCGCTGCCAGTTTTGAGCCACAATAGGCGAGCAGCCATCCCAGAAAAAGGATCAGAAATGCGCTGAGCAGGTTTGGCAGGAACTCCGTGATGCGGTGCAATGCATCGAGCACAGATACCTGCAAAGTCTGAAGAATACTGTGATATAGATCGTTCACGTTCATCCTCTCTCTGTTATGTCCGGGCGGGTAGAATGATGACTCGGGGTGTTCTGGGCTGCCCGGAAAAGCAGCTTCAGCACAATATCCAAAACAATCCAGAAGCCATGGATCTGCGATTGAAACAGCATGCGGGTACCCTGCAGAAGGTTGGCACGCTTGCGAAACCGATTGAATGTCGAGGGTGGGGCCGCAGCAACCAACCTACGAAGTTGCTGGAAATTGTGCTCTTCATTGCTGCCGCCGAAGGTTTGTCGATTTTCTCTCTGGTCCGTCATCGCGTCTCCTGAAACATTCGTTTGAATTCTTCTCTTGCGCGTGCAAGCCGCATCTTTGTAGCGCTCAGACCCACCTGAAGAATATCGCTGATCTCTTTTATGTCGAGATCTATCACATATTTCATAACCAGAAGAGAGCGACTGTTTGGATCCATGCTCTGCAGCACAGCCTGTGTACGCTCGTCCTGCCAGGTCACATTTGTGGAGGCATCGACGATGACATCGCCGTCTGGAAGTGTCCCGGTAGATGTGTAGGCTGTTCTGCGCTGCGAGAGAAAGTTCAGGCAGTGATTGTATGCCACCCGGTAAAGCCAACTTGAAAATGCGGACCTGCCATCAAACTTGCCGATATTCAGAAAAAGCTTGGTCAGTATCTCCTGCAGAAGATCTTCCGCGTCGGTCGCGTTTCCCGTCATCCGGTAGCAGAGTGTATAGACCATGTCCTTATAGGCTGTGATGAGCTGCTCAAACGCCTTGTGCTGATGGGGAAGCTCGCGTTTGCAACGCGCTACCAAAGCTAGATCCTCCCCGGAAGTTCTCATCATTGCAGGTCCTTACCATGAGCAATGCGTGATCATTGCAGGTCCTTACCATAAGCAATGCGCGCGATTTAGCCCATTACATCCACTTGCAACGAGAGACTGCCTCTTCACGGTGTTGAGACCGACACCCTCCTCAGCACATAAGACAAGCGGCAGAGGCAGAAAGTCACACAGTAAAATTATTTACTTTCGGCGTGACCGATGCTATTTCTCCTTTGTCTTAGTGATCGGAAGGCGAGAAACAGGCCTTTCGGATCAAGCATGCCGGACTGAGAATCCTACTACCGGTCAGAAGAAATAGCAAATGCACGATTGGCTCTGACTCCGGGAGGATGGATTAAGTGAAGGCCGTTGCTCTCATGCCGCCAATCGCAAACGGAGAACATTCATGAACCCGGAGCATATCAAAGGCACCGCAGAACAGGTCAAAGGCAAGCTCAAGGAAGGACTAGGAGCCCTAGCCGGAAACGACCGGCTGAAACAGGAAGGGCAAGTAGATCAGATCAAAGGACAGGCACATAAGGTTGTTGGCAATGTGAAGGACGCCGGACGCGACCTGATCGACAGCACCGGTTTCCATAAGAAGTAGTTCACGCGAGCTGCGAACCCGGTCGGTTGCGGCTCGCAGCTTATTTTCAAACTAATCGAGCAAGGAGAAAACTTTTCGCAAATGATGACAACCACCAGGAAGGTCGTTTTTGTTGTCGATGATGAGAGAGTAATTGCCGATACGCTGGCATTGATTTTGAAGCAGGACGGCTATGATGCAAAACCGTTCTATTCGGGCGAATCCGCTATGCGGGAAGGAGAGCTATCTCCTCCTCAACTATTGATCAGCGATGTTGCCATGCCTGGGATGTCGGGGATCGACTTGGCTATTTACTTCAGAAGGCGTCATCCGGACTGCAAGGTTCTTTTGTTTTCCGGTCAGGCAAATACAGCACATTTACTGAAGAAGGCGGGCGGGGAAGGGTATCGCTTTGAGATTGTTAGCAAACCCATTCATCCTGCCGATCTGTTGACGAAACTCCGTCACGCGGAATTGGAATTGGTGAACTATTCTTCCGTGCTAGAAAATGCACAACTGGTAAAGGAGCTTGTGAAATGAAACTCAGAAATATGGTACTTGCACTGTGTTTATCGGACACAGCCAGCCTCAATGAACGTATCAACGATGCTCGCGATGTTGTGCGACAGATCATGATAACTCCGGACAAGGCAATTCCGAACGGCATCGCGCGACAGGCAACCTGTGTCGGCGTAATCCCAAGTGTCAAGAAAGCCGCTTTTATCGTGGGCGCTTCCTACGGCCAGGGAGTGGTTACTTGCCGGACTCGCTCCGGATGGAGCGCTCCTGTCTTTATCCGGCTTGCAGGTGGCAGCTTCGGATTTCAGATAGGCGGCCAGGCAACGGATCTTGTTCTTGTCGCCGTCAATGACAAGGGTTTTCAGGATTTGCTCAAGTCGAAGTTCAAAATCGGCGCAGATGCAGCCGCTGCCGTAGGACCTGTCGGAAGAAATGCAGCAGCAGCTACGGACCTGAAGCTCAATGCAGAATTGTTGACATACTCCAGATCGAAAGGCGTCTTCGCCGGAGTGGATCTGAATGGTGCGGTGGTGTCACAGAACACCGATGATACCAATGCATTCTATGGTGGCCACGCGGGAGATTTTGAACACATTCTTCATGGCAATGTTCCTGTTCCGGCCTCAGCAAAGCCATTCGTTGCCGCCGTTGGCAGGTATTTCCGTGCAGCCCATGCAGGACAGTGAACTAATCGCATCTTGAAGGTGCAGGACGATGCCTTAGTTCTCATCGTTGTGTAAATCAAAAAGGAGACTATCTATGTTTATTTTGTGGTGGATCATTGTCGGCCTGATCGCAGGCTTTGTTACCGGAAAACTCATGAAAGGCAGCGGATTTGGCGCTGTGATGGATATCGTCGTCGGCATCGTCGGCGCGGTTATCGGAGGCTTTATCATGCGCAGCCTCGGATTCGCCGGCCAGGGTGGGTTGATTTACACCGTGCTTGTCGCAGTGATCGGAGCCGTGATCCTGACTCTGATGCTTCGCCTCATCACAGGCAATAAATCAAAAAACCTGTAGTCGACTCAGGAGGAAATCGTATGTATCGATTGAACCTTAAATCATGCAGTACGCTTTGCGCTGCTCTCATCTTCACTATAGCGGGATGCCATCCGAACAACAAAGAACCGGACACCAATCCTGGAATTGCCGACTAAGTTGTAATTCGACATGGAGGAACGGCCGATGGCTGTCATGATGCAGGCGTTTTATTGGGATGCTCCGATAAAGGAAAACAAACGAGGCGAATGGTGGAACTGTATCCGAGAGAAAGTGCCACAACTGGCAGCGTCGGGATTCAATACACTATGGCTCCCCCCTGTCAGTAAGGCTGCTGATCCCAACTCCAATGGTTACGATCCTTACGATTATTTTGACCTGGGAGATTACGACCAGAAAGGATTGGCAAAGACTCTTTATGGAAATCGAGCGGAACTTGAAGAAGTGATCCGCTCATTACGCCAGCACAACATGAGTGCGATTGCGGATATGGTAATCAACCATAATTCCGGAGCCGATGAGGAAGAGACCAATCCATTGGACGGTCAGAAACGATGGACGAAGTTCATTCCTAAAAGCGCCAGGTTTGCTCGTGACTGGAATTGCTTTCATCCGAGCCGCTATGAGCGAACGATGATCGAAGGCGAGAACTTCGCAGACTTTCCGCACCTCTGTCACCGAAATCCGCGAGTCTACACAGCCATGTTTGAATATGCCCGCCTTCTGATTGAAGAACTCGACTTTGACGGTCTCCGGTTCGACTTTGCAAAAGGGTATGGAGCCTGGATGATTGGATTGTTGGCCAAGTACCAATATCAGAAGAAGGATGGCCGTGAATTCTCTCCTTTTGTTGTCGGAGAGTACTGGTCCGGGCCGGCAGATATTGGGGGATGGCTGGATAACATTTGCGCTTTCACGGACCAGCAGATTGCCGCATTCGATTTCCCATTGCGCTACAAGCTGAAGTATGTCTGTGACAGTCCTAATTACGATCTGCGTAACCTTACCGACGAAGGGTCAGTGTCCGCAGCCCGTCCGTTTAATGCCGTGACCTTTGTGGACAATCACGATATGCGCGGCGATGAAGTCGTGAACGATAAGATGCTCGCCTATTCGTTCATCCTTACCGGAGATGGCTATCCCTGCGTTTTCTGGTGGGACTACTTCAACTGTGGATTAGCGCGGCCTGGAACGCCAAACGGGATCGATGCGCTTATTGCCGCGCATCATCAACATGCTGGCGGCGAATCGTCGATTCTTCATGCCGACCCCGATCTGTATGTTATGCAGCGTGCTGGTACAGAAACGCAGAGCGGGTTGGTCTACGTACTGAATAACCTGGGCAACCAATGGAGCGGAACATCGGTGAAGACAAGATGGCCCAATCAGAAATTTAATCCGGTTGCATGGGCCGGCTACGATTCGGCTCATCCAGACCGAAGAACGACCGATGCGGATGGCAACGCTGAATTTCCTGCGCCGCCGCGGGGATATTGTGTCTATGTGCCAGACGCTTCTTGATATCTCCCCGCATTTTCAGGAACTATGCGGGTCATTCAGACTAACAGCGTTGTGCGTGGCCCGATTATCAATTCGCTATTAAGTGAAAGATGAATCCATCAACTTTTACATCCACAGTCAGGAGGCTCTTTACTCAAATGAAAGATATCATTCTTGGACTTTTATTCATTCTTTCCGGCACGGCCGTGACAGCAGAGGCATTTTTCCACGCTTCAGCTCATCAGGATTCGCTTTCGGGATGGCACGCGAGCCACTCACCGGTTGGCTCTCTCCGGGATTTGCGATTCAGATCATTCCGGCGGAGTGGACGGGCGAACGCTTTGATTACAACGAGAGTTGGCAGAACAGCTACATGGCCCGGCTCGGATTCGTCTTCAACCTATGTTGATACAAGAGTCAGTGTCCAGATTGACAGACGTTTTGTCGGTACCTACATGCAACTGTAAAGGTTGAGAAGCCATCTCCATCTCAGCGAGTTTACTACGTTGAGAGTCGGCTCAATAAAAACCGACATATCGGATCGGTAAGCGGAGCACTCGCTATTATTTGCTCGCAAATTTATTTCACGAAAGGTAGGTACGAAATGAGCATAGAAACGATGCAGGAACTCTTGATCGACGAGTTGAAGGATCTTTATTCCGCGGAGAAGCAGATCGTCCGCGCTTTACCCAAACTGGCGAAAGCCGCATCCACGCCTGAGTTGCAACAGGCTTTCCTTAGTCACCTGGAGGAAACCAAAGGGCAGATTGTTCGCCTTGAAAAGATCTCGGATCTAGTTGGAAAGAAACTTACCGGGAAATTATGCGTGGGAACGAAAGGTGTACTGGAGGAAGGCTCGGAGGTATTGGAGGAAACGGAGAAGGGCGTGGTTCGTGACGCCGGTCTTATTTCGGCAGCACAGCGTGTCGAACATTACGAGATGGCAGGATACGGATCCGCGCGAGATTTCGCCAAAACACTTGGACTCTCCGAAATAGCGTCTCTTCTGGACGAAACACTTGGCGAGGAGAAGAATGCGGACAGGAAACTTAGTGTGATCTCGAAGCAGGTCAATCAGGCGGCAAAACGCGCTAGTTGAATCGATGCCGATCTACGAAATCTACACTGCGTACCGGTTAAGGAGAACTCATGTCAAAGAAAATCAGTAAGTCTCGAGAGACATCTCATGAAAACATAGATGATCTGAACGGTACAGGCGGAGAATTGCATCAACTCGCTGGCGGAACACATTCGCCCATGACGACACAGACAGGCACCGTCATCGGTGACGATGAGAACTCACTCAAGGCCGGTGAGCGCGGCCCCTCGTTGCTCGAAGACGGTGTTCTTCTGGAGAAGATCCAGCACTTCGATCACGAGCGCATCCCCGAACGGATCGTTCATGCGCGCGGCTTTGGAGCGCACGGCTATTTTGAATTAAGCGATTCGCTGAAAGGCATCTCCCGTGCCGCCATCTTTAATGAAGTCGGCGTCAAGACGCCGCTGTTTGTGCGTTTCTCGACGGTAGCCGGGAACAAGGGTTCCAGCGATCTCGCACGGGATGTCCGCGGCTTCGCCGTGAAGTTCTATACGAAGGAAGGCAACTGGGACCTAGTTGGAAACAATATCCCTGTCTTCTTTATCCAGGATGCGATCAAGTTTCCGGACCTGATCCATGCGGCGAAAGAAACGCCGGATCAGGCTTTTCCACAAGCTCAGACGGCTCACGACAGTTTCTGGGACTTTGCTTCGCTGATGCCAGAATCGACACACATGCTGATGTGGGCCATGTCGGATCGCGCAATTCCCCGCTCGTTACGCATGATGGAAGGCTTCGGTGTCCATACCTATCGTTTTCTCAACGAAGAAGGCAAAGCGACCTTTGTAAAGTTTCATTGGCGGCCGAAGTTGGGCATGCAATCGGTGGTATGGGACGAAGCGCTGAAAATCTCCGGTGCCGATCCGGACTTTCATCGCCGCGATCTCTGGAACGCGATCAACGAAGGGAGCTATCCCGAATGGGAGCTTGGTCTGCAACTCTTCGATGAAAAGTTCGCCGATAAGTTCGACTTCGATGTATTGGATGCGACGAAGCTCATCCCGGAAGAGGTTCTGCCGCTTCGCGTTGTGGGCCGGATGGTGCTCGACCGCAACGTGGACAACTTCTTCGCCGAGACGGAGCAAGCAGCGTTCTGCGTGAGGAACGTAGTGCCAGGCATCGACTTCACCAACGATCCTCTGCTGCAAGGCCGTATCTTCTCCTATCAGGATACTCAGCTCAGTCGTTTGGGTGGTCCGAACTTCCAACAGATTCCGATCAACGCGCCTAAATGCCCTGTCATGCACTTGCAGCGCGACGGCCATATGCAGATGACTGTGCCGAAGGGACGCGTAAATTATTCACCGAGTTCGATCCAGCCCGATACACCACGTCAGGATCCGCACCGAGGATTGTCGAGTTTCGCTGAGCCGATAGAAGGAAGCAAGCTCCGGATTCGCGCCGAATCCTTCGCCGATCACTTCTCACAGGCACGGCAGTTTTTTTATTCTCAGACGGAACCGGAGCAAAACCACATTATCTCGGCCTTCATCTTTGAGTTGAGCAAGGTCGAGACAAAGGCGGTTCGCGCGCGCATGGTCGGACAGTTGGCGAACGTCGATCCAAAGATTGCCCAGAGAGTGGCAAATGGATTGGGGCTGCAGTCGGACATCACGCCTGTACCAACCACACAGAAAGCGCGTACCGACCTCAAACCTTCTGCCGCACTCAGCATTCTGGCCAAAGCAAAGGAGACACTGGAAGGCCGCAAAGTAGGCTGTCTGGTCGCGGATGGAACAGACGCGAGACTGGTGAGTTCACTGCGAGCAGCCGCGAAGAAACTGAATGCTGATTTTGCCATAGTCGCGCCGAAGGTCGGAGGAGCCGTTGCGTCGAATAACAAACTGATCGAAGGTGATTTCCAACTCGCGGGCGGTTCTTCAGTGCTCTTTGATGCTGTCTTTGTGGCCATTTCAGAAAAAGGCGCCGCGATGCTTCAGAAGGAGGCCGCAGCCGTAGCCTGGGTGCATGATGCATTCGCTCACTGCAAAGTCATTGGAGCCACCGAGGCTGCGCAACCTCTTCTCGATGCGGCTGGAGTCATTCCTGACGAAGGAGTTTTGGTCGGCACTGATGCTGATGCTTTCCTTGACACGGCGGCGAAGGGCAGAATCTGGGATCGGGAACCAAAAGTGAAAACGGTTTATTGACGGCTGTGGCGTTCGGATCGTAGCGTGCTGTGTATAGCAGCACATCTCACCAAACCTGAAATAGAAAAATAACGGATTTTAGTCATGAGGAGAGGTTTATGAATTTATCAGAGGATAAGCGCGTACAGGCAGGCGAAGCGAAAGAAGGTCAAACGACAGCTTTGATTGAGGCATATACCTCGAAGGTGCCAAGTGGGTTTTACCTGGGAGCGGCGATCGCTTCGATCACCGCATCGGTGGTCTTTAAAGTAAGCAAGAAAGACCATGCCGCGTTATTTGTAGGCCAATGGGTGAACAAGATGGTGAAGCAGCATGGCTCGGATGCGGCAACGCGGACATAATGCAGCCATAGTTAAACGACTCGTCGACTAATATACGTCAGTGATTCATGATGAGTGCTCCCGTTGTCCACGGAGCGAGAGGAACGATAGAGGCGATTCACAGTAGGGTCAATAGATGGAGATTGCTTAGTATTTCCATGATAGTTTTTCCCTGAAAAGGAGGAAATATACATCGCATCTCCCAGCCCATCGATGAACGAACCAATATCTCCCAGATTGCAAAAGCGCGTTTGGCGTCTGGTGTCGTGGTTTCCTCTACCCTCTCTGTGGAGCCTTGACGGTGTCTCCGTCTGGACTGCGGTGAAGCATGTCTGGTTCGGTTTGTTTGAAGACAACATCGCCAGCAGAGCGGCTGAACTCGGCTTTTATTTTATCTTTGCATTGTTTCCTGCGCTGTTTGCAGCGACCTCGCTTCTTGGCATGATCGCTGGATCGTCCAGCCATCTTTATGACTCCCTCATTGCTTATCTTTCATTAGCTCTTCCGCCTGCGGCGATGGGGACCGTTCTTAACACTTTCCGTCAGATTACTTCGTCAGCCAATGGAGGAAAGCTCACATTCGGACTGGCTGTCTCATTATGGTCCGCATCTGTGGGCTTTGCGGCCATTCAGGATGGATTGAATATTATCTACCAAGTAAAGGAGACACGTTCCTATCTCACTGCTCGCCTTTCAGCTATTGGGGTTACGATTCTGCTTTCGATCCTCATCACCCTGATGCTCGGCAGCCTGCTCGGGGCTGACTATATCGGGAAGTGGGCCGAAGCATACGTTCACCCTCATCTCATTGCGGTCGTACTGATCTTTCTGGCTAAAGCAATCGGTTGGGCTCTTGTTCTTGCATTGTTGCTTCTGGTCTTTGCTGTGATCTACTACTTTGCGCCGAACGTACAGAGGAGCCGATGGCATTGGATCACTCCAGGGGCAACCGTCGGCATTCTCGGATGGGTTCTGGCTTGTATCCTTTTCCGTATTTACGTCCATCAGTTCAACACCTACACCGTGACATACGGCTCACTGGGGGCGGTCATTATTCTGCTCACCTGGTTTTACCTCACCGGCTTTATGTTGCTCCTGGGCGCGGAGATCAATAGCCAGATTGAAGCCGTGATTACTTCAAAGCGAGTGCTGGAGCGGGATGAAGCGAAGCGGGATGGGCAAGCCTCAGAAGAGGCATAGTATCGAATAATCAGGCTTCCTGCCGCTATTGCGAGCTAAAGTTGACCTTCATGCTGCGCACGGTGCTATTCGACTATACGGGCGCTTTCGCTCTGCGAGCGCGTCGCGCAGCTTCCGTTGAACCCATGCGGGCGTTGAGAGCGGAATGACAACACTGACACCTGTATCCGTAGTGGAGGCAACGCCGGAGCAACTGACTATTGGAATCTCTCGCTGAGGGAAGCCTGCTTGTGAATGTTCTCGCGCTCGGGATAGAGCGGCCCCTAGTTTACTTGCCGTCTCCATTGCTCAATATGGCAGTGTCACACTCAAAAGCGAGAATGGCCTGTGGGAAGAGTTCCAGTTTTCGAATCCCGAGCGCCTTGTGAACTTCCTGAATGCTCTCAATTCATTCACTGCATCATTTGAGGCAGTCGCCCATGTCTAGCCGTTCAAACCACTGTGCAGGCACTTGCCGCTTTCCGACGGATGTGGTCCATTCCCTGCTCACTGGAATGTCATTTCCAATTCAACGCCGGAATAGTTCACCCGTGGAGCAATCTGGCGCCCCGGACCTTCCTCGAAATGCACCAGACCGTAGCGCTCCATTGTCTTGAGCGTTCGGGACAGGTTTGACTTGGCACGCCCGGTTTTCTCGGCCAGCTCATTAAGGGATTGCGGTTGCATCTTCACGATCAGCGCAAGCAAAGCACGGTTCTTGTCGGAAAGGACCTGAGACATAGTTTCAAGAGACTGGAACCAGACTTTAGGCTCATTGGGAGCAGGGACGTATTCTCCCCGCGCGATAGACATGGTCCGCTTCTTGTACTCTTCGAGTGTGGCGATACCGACTTTCAGTGTGGTCATGACGGGTTACTCCTTTTCTGCAAGATAGCTTCAACCTCTGTCCAGAAGTCCGCGAGAAGCGTAACGGCATCCGCGTACGTGCTCCCGGACCACTCCCCTCACGGACTGCGTGTGCGTTGTCGAAACCGAGCAGCCGCTCGCCGTCTTCGTCATGAAGCGTCAGCGAGTAGTTCAGCCCATGGGGGCGCTCGGGCGAAACCGCAACCTGCTTTACGACAAACTTGACCCAACATTTGCCGTCCGCATCGGCGACAAAACTCTCGCCGTCGAGCAGCAAGAGAGTATCCAGGCTGAGGTCACGACCTGTCATTCTTGAATGTTATCACCCGTTCATAACTTAGGCAAATAGAAAGCAGTTTTAGAAGAACTGGAACCCACGCAGAACCGTACCGCCCACCGACCTTTAGGCATGAACCCCAAAGGCCACCACCTGCAAACGAGCCTCAAAACGAGGGAACAAACGAGGGAACAATAACTGGAAGATTCTGTATCTTACTGATTCCTAACGGCAGTTAGGGGTCATCTACGCCGCTCTAGTTCTTTTAGAATCAGTTATTTAGCCTTCTCATAACCCAAAGGTCGTAGGTTCAAATCCTACCCCCGCAACCACACGAATTTGCCGTGACGTGGTATCTCCGGCAAACTCTTCCTTTTCATGCCCCAGCAGGTTCCAGTTGCCCTCCGCCACGTAGTGTGGCTTTTCGTTGCCGTTCCGGGCCTGTGGCATCATCCGAATCTCGGAAACATGCTTCAACAACTCTTTCCGGGCTGCAACCGGATCGCCAGCAACCTTCGCGTCACGAAGCTGCGGATGTCCGACAAATGGGCGTCGACGGAATCGGTTCCCCCTGCCAGTAGCTGGTCGGTAATGCCCCGCAATTGCTGTTGGCGCTCGTGGATCGCAGCAACCAGGAAAGCCGAGGGGCCTGTAGCCGCTGCGGTCTCGGCCAGCCGTCTCAACTCCCCTTCGAGCTTCTCCTTGCGTTCACGCATCTGCGCCAATTGGTTTGTGAGATTGGCAAACGCATTTTTGACGTGGTTTCCGAATTCGTCCAGAACGTACTCGATAGCCTCGCGCTTCAGAACCTGATTCTGCAGTTCGTCCAGCAGCCGTCCTTCGAGCCAGTCCCGCCGTACCGTGACGGCGTTCGAGCAGGTCCCGCGATTGAAGTGCTGTGAACAGCCGTACTTCGGATACTGGCCGTAAGACCCATATCCGCTGACGATGATCAGGCTGGCGCCGCACGCCCCGCACTTCAGGAGGCCGCTGAG
>NZ_JBEKYX010000108.1:0-13110 GCF_049510455.1 Occallatibacter sp.
AAATTTCTGGGCTGCCTTGAAAGAGCTACGGCCCGAATCCTTTTTGGGATTCGGGCCGTGGCTCTTTCTTATGCTGATTCTTAGTAAAGCATAAATGGGGTTAATTGCATGCAAAGTTTCTGGAGGAGGTGGGGTTACGAAAGGGTGGTGGACTTTGGTAATGGGGAGAGACAGGGACAAGGGATATAGGGACCAGGGCAGTTCTCCTCTTGCTGTGGAGCGATCCCAGCCTGGCCGCTAAAACAAATACGCGGCCAGGGTGGGGCGTCCGAACTTTATACCTGCGGGAGAGATGCTTTAGATATTTTTTGACGGAGCTTATCAGGCTCTACAAGGCGGCAGATCGGAAGAGTTCTGCCTGTTCCGGGCCGAATGGTTCCGGCTCCGAGTGGTTTCTCTCACGAATCAAGGGCCATTGTCGATAAGTCGTTCAAGCGGCTTGGCGCATCCAAGCCGGTATCTTGCGTGGCATTGAGCCCATTTCCCGGACCAGCCAGCGAAATCTTTACGGAACGGACAGGTTGACAGGGGCGTAACTGACTGAACAGAAGCCGTATGGAGAAGTTCCGCCAGATGGCAAGAAGCGCTCAGTGGGAATTTGCAACTTTTGCCAAGGTGCGCTGTCTAATGTAGGGTAAGTTGATACGAGGACACTCAATGTCGAATGAACCTGTTGGTTCTAATGCTCCTATTGCCACCAAGAGCGGTCTGCGGCGTGTAGCCGTGCTGCCGGTGCGCGATACCGTTCTGTTTCCCCACGCCGTGCTGCCGCTGACGGTGGGCCGTGAAAGCTCCATCCAGTTGATTGAGTCTCTGGCCGAGGACCGCACGATAGCGGTGGTGGCACAAGTAGACCCGCGGCAGGATGCCCCGGCCACGGCGGATATGCACAAGGTGGGCACGCTGGCGACGGTACACAAGATTGTGAAAATGCCGAACCAGAGCCGCTTTGTGTTTACCGAGGGCGTGGACCGGGTTCGTGTGGTGCGGTATGTGCAGACCGAGCCGTTCATGGTGGCGGAAGTTGAGCCGCTGGAGGCTGACGGAACAGAGACCAGCGAGAGCCTCGAAGCCCAGGCACGCGTGGTGGTGAGCCAGTTCCAGCAGATCGTCACCGAATCCGGGACATTGAGCGATGAGCTGCGCACGATTGCCGCCAATATTGAGGATGCAGGGCGGCTGGTGGACTTTGTGGCCTCTTCGCTGCCGTTTTTGACCACGGATGACAAACAGAAGCTGCTGGAGACGCCGGGCGTGGCGGCGCGGCTAGAGTTGGTCAATACCCATCTGGCCAAGGAAATCGAGGTTCAGCAGCTTCGCAACAAGATTCAGAGCGAAGTGCAGGACCAGGTGCAGCAATCGCAGCGGGATTACTACCTGCGCGAGCAGATGAAGGCGATTCAGAAGGAGCTTGGCGATCAGGACGAAGGCCAGCGCGAGGTAGACGAGCTGCGCAAGAAGATTGACGACGCCAACATGCCGGAGGACGTGAAGAAAGAGGCTCTGAAGGAGCTGGCGCGTCTGGGCCGGATGTCTCCGATGGCGGCGGATTACTCGCTGACGCGGAATTACATTGAGTGGCTGGCAGTGCTGCCGTGGGCAAAGAGCTCCGGCGTGAAGATCGACATTTCCAAGGCCAAGGAGACGCTGGACGAGGACCACTACGAACTCAAGAAGGTGAAGGACAGAATTCTGGATTACCTTTCGGTGCTGGAGTTGAAGCCCGATATGAAGGGACCGATTCTGTGCTTCGTCGGACCTCCAGGCGTTGGCAAGACCTCGCTGGGCCGGTCGATTGCGCGCGCGCTGGGACGCAAGTTCCAGAGGGTGGCGCTGGGCGGCATGCATGATGAGGCGGAGATTCGCGGGCATCGGCGCACGTACATCGGAGCGTTGCCCGGCCAGATCATCCAAAGCATTCGCAGGGCGGAGACGAACGATCCGGTGATCATGCTGGACGAGATCGACAAGCTGGGCCGCGACTTCCGCGGCGATCCGGCGAGCGCACTGCTGGAAACGCTGGACCCGGAGCAGAACAACACCTTCCGGGATAACTACCTGGATGTGCCGTTCGATCTCTCGAAGGTGCTGTTTATTTGCACGGCGAACATGCTGGACACGGTTCCGGCGCCGCTGCTCGATCGCATGGAGATCATCCCGCTGCAGGGCTATAGCGAAGAGGAGAAGCTGCATATTGCCAATCGCTACCTGATCCCACGGCAGATTAAGGCCAACGGCATCACGGAGGAGCAGATCGAGTTTCCGGAAGCGGCGACCCGGCAGGTGATCCGGCATTACACGCGCGAGGCGGGCGTAAGAAAGCTGGAGCAGGTCATCGGTACGGTCTGCCGCAAAGAAGCCCGGCGCGTGGTGGAGGGCCAGACGGAAAAGCTGGTTGTCACGAAGGAGATTCTCAAGGACTTCCTGGGCAATATCGTGGTGCGCGTGGATACCGAAATTGCGGATCGCGTGAATCGGCCCGGCGTGGCGGTTGGCTTGGCCTGGACTCCGGCAGGCGGCGACATTCTCTTCATTGAAGCGAACAAGATGAAGGGCAAGGGCGGCTTTGCGATCACAGGCCAGATCGGCGAGGTGATGCAGGAGTCGATGCAGGCCGCGCTGACCTGGGTACGGTCGAATGCGGAGCGGCTGGGTCTGGAGCAGGACTTTACCAAGGACCTGGACCTGCACATTCACGTGCCTGCGGGAGCCATTCCCAAGGACGGGCCGAGCGCTGGCGTTACGATGGCATCGGTGCTGGTGAGCCTGCTGACCGAGACGAAGGTGCTGCCGCTGACCGCGATGACCGGCGAGATTACGCTGAGCGGAAATGTGCTTCCGGTGGGCGGAATCAAGGAGAAGTTCCTGGCGGCGCGGAGAGCGGGAGTGAAGCAGGTGATTCTGCCGGCGGAGAACCGGCAGGACGTGGAAGAGGATCTGACGCCGGAGCAGATTAACGGCGTGCAGATTCACTACGCGAAGCACATTGAAGATGTGCTGGCTGTGGCGCTGCCGCAGTTCAAGCCGCAGCCGATGGCTGTTGTTTCGGCGGCGTAAAGGCAGGGACTAGACACTTAGGAACTGGTAACTGGATAAGGCTGGCAGAGATGCCGGCCTTTTCTTTTGCTTGTGAGCTGCGTCCAAGATGTGTAGCAGTATTCTGAAAACACAATGCAAATCAAGGTACGGGCGTTTGGGGTATTGAAAGAGCGATTGGGTGAAGATGCGACTCCGGTGGAGCTGCCGGAGGGAGCAACTGTGGCAGATTTGCTCGTCCAAATCGAGAATGGAACCACGAGCCTGCGCGGAATCGCGGTGAGCGTGAATGCAGAGTATGCGCGCGCCGGGGATGTGTTGCACGAGGGCGATGAGGTGGGACTCCTGCCGCCGGTGAGCGGAGGACGCGGTCCCGAGGAACCAGCCGCAGACTCGACCACGGCGCAACCCGCTGGCCCGACTGCGGCCGAACTGAATGAATACAGCGCGATGGCGCTGCTGCTGAGCGGCGTGAAGGGGCGCGTGCCGGTTGTCTCTGTGGGGTTGCAGAGAGATCCGATTGATGCGGCAGCGCTGACCCGGCAGGCAAAGGACGCGGAAGACGGGGCGGTGGTGGTTTTTGACGGGATTGTGCGGAACAACTCGCGCGGGCGGCAGACTTTGTACCTGGAATACGAGGCCTACGAAGAGATGGCGCTGGCAAAGCTGGATGCGCTGGCGCATGAGGCGCGGGAGCGGTTCGGAGTTCGATTTGTGGGTATCGTACACAGGCTGGGAAGGCTGGGGATTGGCCAGACCAGCGTGCTGATTGTGGTGGCGAGCGCGCACCGGGCGCAGGCGTATGAGGCTTCGCGGTTTTTGATCGACACGCTGAAGAAGACAGTGCCGGTGTGGAAGAAAGAGACGTTTGAGGACGGTACGGTTTGGGCCGATGGTGAGCCGTTTCCGGAGGGAGTGGGGATTGCGTAGGTTTTTATTGTTAGCGGGAATGATGTGTGGAATGGCTGCGCCGACGATGGCGCAGAATCAGCAGCCGGAGCTGCGGATCGATACAAAGCTGGTGACGATATACACGAATGTGACCGACAAGACGGGCGCGATTGTTGGCGGGCTTACGAAGGCCGACTTCAAGATAACCGAAGATGGCAGGCCGCAGGAGATTGGGGTTTTTGAGCGCCAAAGCCAGCAGCCGCTGGCGATGACGCTGGCGATTGATACCAGTGGAAGCACGTTCAAAGACAGGGCGCTGGAGCAGGATGCATCGAAGCGCTTTATCCATGCGCTGCTGAGGCAGCAGGACCAGATGAGCCTGCTGGAGTTTGGAACGGATGTAAGGCAGCTTACGAGCTTCACGAACAAGGTGCAGGAACTGGATCGCGCGCTGGGGAATCTGCGCGGAAGCGATGCGACGGCGCTCTATGATGCGATTTACCTGGGTTCGCAGGGGCTGGCGCGCAAGGATGGGCGCAAGGTGCTGGTGCTGGTGAGCGATGGCGGCGATACGGCGAAGAGCACCACGTATGACCAGGCTCTGGAGCAGGCGCTGCGGGCCGAGGTGATGATTTATTCCATCATCGACGTGCCGATTGAAGCAAGCGCCGGACGCGATCTGGGCGGCGAGCATGCGCTGATTACGCTGGCGGAGCAGACGGGCGGCAAGAGCTTTTATGCAAATGCGGGCGGCCCAGGAGGCGTGGGTCTGGACAAGGCATTTCAGCAGGTGAGCGACGATCTGCGGACACAGTATGTGATTGGTTACTACCCCAGAAACCAGGAGCCGGGAAGAAACTTTCATCGGATCACGATAACGGTGCCGCGGGCTGGTCAGGATGCGTCGGGGCAGGATCAGTTCAATATTCGGTACAGAACGGGGTACTATGCGGATTCGCCGATGAAGGCGCGGCCCGGCGCGGGTGGGGATGGGATGGATTAGCTTCGAATAAGAATTCTCCGATCTCTGATTACTGACCCCTGATCTCTGTTTTTGCATCTAAGCTGTGTATATGACCCCTCCGATTTCTTCCCGTAGACGTTCCAAGAATCCTCCGCCTGGTGAGACCGGTCAGGAGGCGCTGTATCTGCGCTCGTTGAGTGAGCGCAAGGTGCCTGTGGCCGTAAAGCTGAGAGACGGAGAGGTGGTAAAAGGCTGGATTGAGTACTTTGACGACGGGATGCTGAGGCTGACGCGCGAGGGCAAACCGAATCTATTTATATATAAGAATCAGATACGTTCCATCAGCGAGGCGGGACGGCATCGCGCGCATGCGGACGGCGTTCGTGTTTCTTCACGCGCTGGCTGAACGATATTCCCTACAATGGAGCTATGAGCTCTGATTTCGTTTTTATTCCTAAAGCTGAAGTGATTGCGCGCGAGGCGGGTGCGCGTCTGCGCGAGTTTTACGCCACAGGCGTGACAACCGAGTACAAGGGCGCTGCTGACCTGGTGACGATTGCGGACCGCACGGTGGAGAAGCTGGTGCTGGAGCGGCTGAGCGCGGCGTTTCCTGAGCATGGCATCTATGGCGAAGAGGGCACGCGCGAGCGGCTGGACGGTGAGTTTCGCTGGTATGTAGACCCGCTGGATGGGACGACGAACTTTGCGCATTCGGTGCCGCATTTCTGTATCTCATTAGGGCTGGAACAGAGGCCGGCTGGTTTGGCCGAGAACGAGGACGGCGCGCTGGTGGCAGGCGTGATCTACGACCCGATGCGCGATGAGATGTATGTGACCGAGCGCGGCAAGGGTGCTTGGTTGAACGGAAAGCAGATTCATGCGTCGGAGACAGGGAAGCTGGAGGAGTCGCTGATCGCGACGGGATTCCCGAGCCAGAAGCGGCACAAGAGCCCGAATATCCACTTCTACCATGAGTTCACGCTGCGGTCGCATGGGGTGCGCAGGCTTGGTTCGGCTGCGCTGGACCTGGCGTATGTAGCGGCGGGGCGGTATGAGGCTTTTTGGGAGTTCAATCTGAATCCGTGGGATACGGCGGCGGGGATTCTGCTGGTGGAAGAGGCCGGTGGTAGCGTGACGGATTTCTCCGGGCAGAAGGTGAAGCTCGACAGCAAAGAAGTCCTGGCGACGAATGGGAAGATTCAGGCCGAGCTGGTGGCACTGTTTGAGGATATGTTCGCGGGACGGGATTTTGGGACGATTGTGAACCCGAAGGATTATGTGAGAGGCATGAGTTAGGAACTAGAAGCTTCTGAACTGGCAGGCCGCGCGATGCGCGGCCTGTTTTGCTTTGGTAAAAGCTATTTGGTGGCGAGAGCAGCTTTGAGGGCGGGTTCGTTGAGTTTACCGATGCGGCCATGCGGACCAACGACGAAGGGCAGCGATAGAGCATTCCAGTTTTTGTCAGCGTCGGCAGGTTCGTTGAGGGCTGAGTTGGCTTTTACGGCACGCCAGTTCTTGCCATCGTCAGTGGAGATGTCGGTGCCGTTGGGGCCGACGGTGATCCAGGTTTTGGAGGCGGCGTCATAGGCGACAGCTGAGCGATAGCCGTGGGGTTGGGTTGACGCTGCCTGCCATGATTTACCACCGTCGATGGTGAAGGCTGCTGTGCCGGAGGACTCGTCTGGCTTTAGATAGTCGCCGCCGACGGCGATGATATTTTGCCTATCTCTCATCCCCAGGGAAAAGATACCTGTGGATTCCTTGCCGGTAGCGATTGGCACATCTCGGGCCTTCTGAACAGGCACAATCTGGTCATTGCTGCCCTTGGCCAGTTGCCAGTCGAAGAAAATAACGCGTGAGCCGTGAACCCCTCCGGTGCCGAGCATGAAGTCGCGCCGGCCAAAGGAAAGTACGGACGAGTTGCTGGCGGCGAAAGCCGCTTCTCCCTCGCGAGCGGGTGGAGCGAATGTGTCGCTGCATTCACAGAACCAGCCTGGACCCACGTTGCTGATGACGACGAAGTGGCCTTTGACTGGATCGCCGACAAGCTCTCCGGCGTCCTGATTCTTGAAGACGAGCGCGTCCCAGAATCCGTCTTCGTCAGTGTTCGTGCGGAGGAGGGTCCACGAGTGGCACCCATCAGTGGTTTTATAGAGGCGCGAGAGATCGCCCTTACCGCTGGACATGACGATGGCGGTGTTGGCGTCGAAGGCCTGGATGCCGCGGAAGTCCAGCTTTTCTGCTCCGGGCGGAATGGAGCAGGTTTGCCATTCAAAGCCGCCATCCTCTGTACGCAGCACCGTTCCATCAGTGCCTGAAGCCCATGCAACGCCGCCGCCGAGAGAGTGAATTCCGCGCAAGCTGGCGGTGGTGTTCGAGTTCTCCAGCGTCCACTGGGAGTGAGCCGTTGCCGCCGCCAGCGCTATCGCACTGAGCACAATCATCATTCGCATGGCGACAAGTGTAGCGGAATGCCGGCCACAAAGACACAAAGGATAACGGACAAAAAAGGTCTTGATTCAAGAGGATGAGAGCTAGTGGCAATCGCGATTCCACATGGCAAAACGCGCGCGATAGAGAGTCACTCAGCGCGTGGGGTTCTGTGCTATTCTCACGGTCGAGAGCAAGACTTTCTGCGGTAATTTTGGAGAAGACCTGATGGCATACGTAATTGCAGAACCCTGTATCGGCACCAAGGACACCGCCTGCGTGGACGCCTGTCCGGTCGATTGCATCCACCCCAAGAAGGACGAAGATGGCAATGCCACGGCGGATCAGCTTTTCATCGATCCGGTTGAGTGCATCGACTGCGGCGCATGCGTGCCGGCCTGCCCGGTTTCAGCCATCTTTGCCGTCGATGATCTGCCGGAGAAGTGGGCGCACTTTACAGAGAAGAACTCCGCACACTTCGGCCGCTAGTGCTGCGCGCACGGCGAACTGCGCGCTTCGCGCGCCATCCGTGCTGAAGTAGTGAGTTGTGACATGAATACGCATCCTGCTTGTGCGGGATGCGTATTTGTTTTTGCGGGACAGTTAAGATGGCAGCAATTCCATGCCGAGGTCGCGTGCCGCGATCTTATCGAAAGTGACGACTTTGGAGCATCCTGCCGCTTGCGCCGAGGCTGCGATCATGCATTCGCCGAAGTCTGCTTTCTTTTCGAGATAAAGCGCGAGCGCATGCGCCACAGTTTCTTGCTCTTCGACGATCACGGTTGGCAGCCCAATCAGGTTGAAGAGGATCTCCGCTAAGCCGCCCCGGTCAAAATCGTATTTGCTGCGTAGCACCCACTCGACTTCCAGGATGTTTGTAATGCTGATCCATGCTGGCTTTTTCTCGCTTAGCGATTGAAAGACCTTTTTTGCTTGTTGAAACTGCACCGGGTCATCCTGCACAAAGAGTCGGATGAGAATGTTCGTATCAAGGCCGATCATGCGGCTTGCTTTCTATTGCGCTTTGAGCGGCGGCGAGCGGCAGGGTTCATGGTTTTATCGTCCTGTGCGGACAGATACTCCCCAATGGCGTTCTTCATCTCTTCGACCGGCACTGGAGAACCTGACCAGGGAACCCGGCCAGCGAGATCCGCAAGTGTGCTCGTGCGCCGAACACGGAATGAACCATTCTCTGCAGGGAGAAAGATTACGCCATCGCCAGGTCCCACTCCGAGGGCTTTTCTTAGCTCCGCAGGCAGCGTGATCTGACCCTTCGATGTGATTTTTGCCTTGTACACCATTCGTTCTCCTTACTTCAGTAAATCTTACCTTACTTATTGCACTGTTGCCTTACTTTTTAGATGTATGTAAGGGATGATGATCCCGGATGCGATGATGGAGTTCGATGAGTGTACTCACTTCCGATGCGGTAATTTTGCGAACGTGGCCGGTGCAGGAGGCTGACTTGATTGTCAGCTTCTTTACGCGCGACTACGGCAAGCTGCGCGGAGTGGCGAAGGCCGCATTGAAAAGCCGAAAGCGCTTTGGCGGGGCGCTGGAGCCGATGACGGTGGCGCGGGCGTGGTTTGTGGAGCGTCCGCGGCAGGAGCTGGGACGGCTGGATCAGTTGGAAATTCTGAGCTCGCCGCTCTCGGATGCGGTGGATGTGGCGCGGATGACGGCGCTCAGCTTTTATGCCGAGGTGCTGGATGAGGCGCTGCCTGAGCACGATCCGCAGGAGACTGTGTACCGCCTGCTCATGGGCGTGCTGGCGCATACAAGTGCAGCGGAACAGTCTTCCACAGCGGAACCACAGCCCGGCGGACCCTTGATGCCGGTGACGTACTTTGCGCTATGGATGACGCGGCTGATGGGGCTATTGCCGGGTCTGGGGCATTGCACGGTGTGTGGAGAAGAGCTGGTGGCGGGCGAGATCAGCTTCAGTGGATATGCGGATGGGCTGTTCTGCGGAGTTCATGCGCAAGGGAATGCGCTGTGCGAGGACTCATGGAGGCTGGCGCAGCGGATGTTGAAGCAGCCGGTAGCGGCGTTTGCCAGTGAGCCCTGGCCGCGGCGGCGAGGGCAGGACCTGCGGCGCTTTGCGGTGCAGGCGCTGGAGCGGCACCTGGAGAAGAAGTTGAAGAGCGCGGAGGCGCTGGCGCGGCTTAGTTGACGGACTTGAGCGCGGCGGCGGCTCTCTCGGCCTTTTGCTGCAGCGCTTCTTCTTTGGCTTTGATGGCGTCTTCCTTGGCCTTTTCCGCAGCGGCTAGCTCGCGGGCCTTCTCCTCGGTGTCGAGCTGGTTGATGCGGCTCTGAATGCGCGTGATGGAATCGCGGTCGTAGCTGAGGACTTCCGCGGCCTGGGGATTGCCGGTGAGGCGGTCAATGCGCCGCTGGTGCCAGCGGACGAGCTTGACGAGCCCGTCCATCGAATCCCATGCCTGCTTCTCAACTTCAGACTCATGCTGAATGGTCTGCTGAAGCTGAGCGTGAAGCTGCTGCTGGCCCTGTTGAGCAGCGGAAGGCGGAGCGGTAACGGGGGCAGTATCGGCGCGCCAGACGGTCCAGGCAATGACGCCTGCAAGGGCGGCAACCGCGAGTACGATGAGGCCAAGGATTCGCATCGAATCCAGTTTATCGTGCGCCGGAAAGCGATGCGCAGGCTGGTAGAATCGGCATGAGTTCCTACCTGTGAGAGAGTGCTTGTGTCTTCATCTGTTAGCGCCGTGAAGGCGGCGAGTTCCGCGCTTACGTTTCAAGACTTGCTCTTCCGCCTGCAGCGTTTCTGGGCTGAGCGGGGATGCGTGCTGCAGCAGCCGTATGACGTGGAAGTGGGCGCGGGGACGATGGCGCCGGAGACCTTTCTGCGCGTGCTTTCGGCCAAGCCGTACCGCGTGGGCTATGCGCAGCCAAGCCGCCGTCCGGCGGATGGGCGCTACGGCGAAAATCCGAACCGGCTCTTCAAACACACGCAGTTTCAGCTGATTTTGAAGCCCCCACCGGTCAATGTGCAGGAGCTGTATCTGCAATCGTTGGAAGCGATTGGGATTGATCTGCGCAAGCATGACTTGAAGTTTGAAGAAGACAACTGGGAGTGGCCCGCGGGCGGCGCGTGGGGCGTGGGCTGGCAGGTCATGCTCGACGGTCTGGAGATTACGCAGTTTACCTACTTCCAGCAGTGCGGCGGGCAGGATCTGGACCCCATCTGCGCGGAACTGACGTATGGTCTTGAGCGAATTGCGGCGTTCATTCAGGATGTGGATTCGATCTACGACATTGTCTGGGCCCGCAATCCGGACACCGGCGCTGAGGTGACCTACGGCGATGTGCGCCTCGAAGAGGAGCTGCAGTTCTCGGTTTACAACTTTGAATACGCGGATGTGCCAAAGCTTTGGGAGCACTTCAATGCCTATGAAGCCGAGGGTAAGGCGCTGCTGGAGCAGGCCGGAAAGCTTTTAGCGGACGAGACAGCCAGTCCAAAAGATAAGAACAGATTTCCCCTGCTGGCGGCCTATGAGCTGGCGCTGAAGTGCTCAAACCTGTTCAACCTGCTGGATGCGCGAGGCGCAGTGAGCGTGACGGAGCGCGTCGGCGTGATCGGGCGCATTCGGGCTCTCGTCGTCGGAGTAGCCAAAGCCTATGCGTTGCAACAGGCCGCATAGGTTTCACCTACCACTGGGTGCCCCACGTCCCTCGCATTTGGGGACCTGGGATAGCACTCCCGTAAACTTGAGCTTTGTAACAGGGCGCGGCTTTAGCCGTGCCGAATAGACTGACGAATCGACTTCGGCTTGTTTTGTAACAGGGCACGACTTTAGTCGTGCCGAAAATGACTGAAAAACGATCGGGCTTTAGCCCCTGAGGGATGCTTTTTGCGGTGTAATGCACTCGAAAAGGATTCGTCAGACACTACCTGGCCCCCGCGGGCATGATGAAAGACGAAAATGGCTGACTTTCTGTTGGAAATTGGGCTCGACGAAATCCCGGCGCGCATGATCGCCGGTGCCGAGGCGGAGCTGGGCCGGCGCGTGACGGAGCTGCTCACGCGCGAGCGGCTGCTGAGTGAGGGCGCAATCGTAAAGACCTATTCGACGCCGCGACGGCTGGCTGTTTTGGCTGAAGGTGTATTGGCCGGGCAGGCGGATACGGAAGAGCAGTTAACCGGACCATCCTGGAAGGTGGCATTCAAGGATGGCGCGCCGACAGCCGCAGCGGAGGCCTTTGCAAAGAAGGCCGGCGTGGCAGTGGATGCGCTTGAAAAGGTGACGACGCCCAAGGGTGAGTACGTTGGCGCGAAGGTGCAGCGCAAGGGGCGCTCGACGGCGGAGATCCTTGCCAGCGATCTGCCAAAGGAAGTCCTCTCCATCTACTGGGCCAAAAATATGTACTGGCGCGCGGGCAAGCCGGAGCGGTTTGTGAGGCCGCTGCGCTGGTTGGTGGCGCTGCTCGATGAGGCTGTGGTTCCGCTGGAGATTGCGGGGATCGCGGCGGGACGCACGAGCCGTGGACATCGCATTCTGCATGGGGAAAAGCCGGTTGAGATTGCATCGGCTGGCGGGTATTTTGAGGCGCTGCGCAGGGCCAAAGTGGTTGTTGGTGTTTCCGAGCGCAGCCATTTGATTCGCAAAGCCTTGGATAAGGCGACGCGGACTGTGCCGGGAGCACGCTGGCGCGAGGATGAGCCGCTGGTCGAGACTGTGACGCACCTGACGGAGTGGCCGAGCGTAATCCTCGGCGACTTTGAAGCCGAGTATCTGTCGCTGCCGGAAGAGGTTCTGGTAACGGTGATGCGCGACCACCAGAAGTATTTCGCCGTAGAAAATGCCGAGGGCAAATTGGCTCCGCATTTTCTGGCCGTGCTGAATACTGCTGAATACAGAAGTGGATGCCGAAGGCGAAGCGATTATCCGGCACGGGAATGCGAAGGTGCTGCGGGCACGGTTCAAGGACGCGCAGTTCTTCTGGGATTTTGACCAGAAAGTTCCGCTGACGGAGCGGGTGGAGAGCCTGAAAGCTGTGACTTTCCATAAGGAACTGGGAAGCTATCACTGGAAGACCGAACAGAATCTAGCCATCGCAAAGGCGCTCGCAGAGAAAGCCAAGGCAGGTGGCGCGTCCTTTCATGAAGAGGCACTGCTGAAGGCTGCGGAGCTGGCGAAGACTGACCTGACGACGGAGCTGGTGAAAGAATTCACCGAGCTGCAGGGCGTCATTGGCGGTCTGTATGCGCGGAAGCAAAAATTAGGTGAGCGCGCGGCGCTTGCAATCTACGAGCAATACATCCCGGCATCGACGGAAGATGACATTCCGGTTTCGGTCGAAGGGCAGCTGCTCGGGCTGGCGGACAGAATTCAGACCATTACTGCGATGTTTGGGATTGGGCAGGTACCGACAGGATCGAAGGACCCGTTCGCATTGCGGCGGGCGGCTAACGCGATTGTGAAGATTCTTGCGGAGTCGGAACTGCCGTTGACGATGGGCGATGTATTCGAAGTCAGCGCCGACATTGCTGTACCAGAGCAGGTTGACACTACTGCCTTTCTTCTTGAGCGGGTTGAATTTTATCTCAAGGATGTGCGCGGATTTACCTACGATGTAGTGAAGGCAGTGGCGGGTTGGTGGAGTGACATACGAGATTGTGTTGCTCGGGCTCAAGCGTTGACGGCGGTGCGCGGCGGCGAGGATTTTGCGGCGGTGTCGGCGGCGTTCAAACGCATCAAGAACATTCTGCGGCAAGCCGAAGAGAAGAAGTTTGAGATTGGCGCGGTGGATGGAACGAAGCTTGCGCC
>NZ_JBEKYX010000109.1:0-14619 GCF_049510455.1 Occallatibacter sp.
CCCTTTCGTAACCCCACCTCCTTCAGAAACTTTGCATGCAATTAACCCCATTTATGTTTTACTCAGAATTAGCAGAAGAAAGAGCCACGGCCCGAATCCCAAAAAGGATTCGGGCCGTAGCTCTTTCAAAGCAGCCGCGAAATTTTTTTTTCGAGGGTGTCCCCTCAAAAGTAACCACTCATGATAATCAATTAGTAAACACCATAAATCAACGGTAAGTTACACAAAAACAATCACATAGCGGCATAATTTCCCACTCTTCAAAAAACAGCCTTGCAGGGAAAACAAAAAGCGAAAGTTGTTCCAGCAAATCCTCAGACGCCGCAGCCCCAGGCCGCAACATCAGAGCATCTCTCCCCAAGGTATACAGTTCGGGTGCCCCACCCTCGCCGCGTATTTGTTTTTGCGGCTAGCGTGGGGTCGCTCTACAGCAAGAGGAGAAATGCTCTAAGAACAGTGGAAGCAAAAAATGGCCCGATCCTCGATATGGATCGGGCCATTTCCTTTTAAAAACCGGCCTGTGCAATTGCACAGTTTCGAAATGAGGATCGTATAAAGATTTCTATAAGGAGTGTGGAGACCCTTGCAATCCACACAATCCAAATGACTTCGGAATCAGCCTTGCACAGGATAACTCGCGAAATGTCCAAAATCGAACCCGTGAATTTTACGCGTGGGCTTCAGCTTCTTCCACGCTGGGATAGCAGGGAATAATGCTATCGACCTTGGTCATTTTGAAAAGCTCATGCACACGGCTGCAGATTCCGACGGCGAGAAATTTGACGCCGCGATTCTGGCAATGCACGAAGTAGTTGACGATAGCGCCCATGCCTGCTGAGTCCATGTAGGGAACCTCGCCGAAGTCCACAATGGCAACCGAAGGAAGCTGGCCGTTGCGGAACTCCGCCTGCAGGGTGAAGAGATTCGGCAGCGTGACCGGTCCGTTCAGCGTGAAGATCGACGTTCCAGAAGCCGTGCCATCCCGGCGGCTGATGGCAAGAGGGTTATCTCTGAGCATGGTGGGATAAGTGTAAGAAACCAACCGACGGCGGAGGTTACAGATGTGTGAATCGTGAAGATCAACTGTAGTAGCTTGCGCTTCCTATGAGGAGAACCTCTCTTGCATCGTTCCAGAGGCTCTCCTTCACCAGAATTTTCGTTTACCGGCTTGTTACCGATTTCCAGTCGTTATACCCGGACCGCCTTTTTAGCCCGGCCCCTGGCAGTTTTCTTTTCGTTGAAGAAGCAGGCCTGTTCGCTGACAAGGCCGTTCGGTTGCACTGCAATTGGCGGCGCGGCAGGCGTTGCGAAAATCAACCCCGCCAACACATCGTCTACGGGATTCGCATTGGAGGCCGCCGGCGTTCCGCCGGTGCCCTGCGCCTCAGTTTCCGCCGCGTTCGCGTCCTTGCCCTGTGCATCGAGATCGGCCTGATCCTGCGGGCTTGGCGGAGGTGCAATCGACGCATACTGCGGTTCAGTCGGCGCGGCCTTGGCAGAAGCTGGAGCCTGGGGCAAGCCGCCTGTGCCTGCCTTCGACTGCATCTCCTTGAGGCCCACGTCGATCTGCTCGCGCATGTGGTTCTGCATCTCCTGCAGATCGCTGATGTTCACTGCGACCATCGAGCTGGGAGCGCACTCAATGCCGCCCTTGTTCGACTTCACTACTACGTTGGCCGTCGTCGCACTCGCATCCGGCGCCGACACCATTTGTACTGCATCGCCGTCGCTGAGGTGGCACTCCTTCTGCGTGCTGGCGTCGGTTACGTCTATGCCGTCGCCCACCACGAAGATGTGCGGATGGCCCGCGCCTACATCCTGAATTATGCGAGCAATGCCGCTCGATCCGGGATCGACATCCTGCCCCGCCTTGACTTGCGCGGCTTCAGCATTTTCAAGTGCGAGCTGGTTCTTTACTTCGTCGGCGATGGCTTGTTTTACGTCGGGAGAGAGAGGCGTGTCACCGCTGAGGGACAACTGAAGCAACCCAGCCACCTGAATTATCCGAAAGATAGCCGTCATTGACTCCCAGAAAAAGCTCTCCAGAAGCAGGAGCCACAAATGTGGTTGTCCTTCCGACTTCAAATGGCGTTCCATCTGGGCCAATCTTTCCAATCAACGACAGGCAGGGCAGCTGTGGAGCAGGTGTTCCGCTGTGATAGGCCCCCGGAGCGCAACTGGGATCTACCATGGGACCTCCAGTCCGTCCGTTCGGTGGAGCGAGTGCGGTTGCGTTGCCGTTGAACTGCAGCATTCCCGTTGCAGAAATGGTGTATGTCTGTCCCTGAACAACCTGGAAGGCTGAATCCGTCCAAGGCTCTGCAGGGGCTACTGGAATTGCACCACCTGCTGCACCTGCCAACGCGGCCTGCGCCGCATACGCCGCCTGCAAATTCGCAGCCAGCATGTAATCCGCCAGCCAGAATGCCGACCCTGCGTACATCCGCCACGGCGAAAAATATCCGCCATAGAAGGCAAACCATGGCGAAGCGCCCCATCCCCATCCGTATGCGATCGGCGTAGCCCAAGGATTGTATGCCCATCCATAAAATCCCGGCGCAAAATAAAATCCCGGCGCATACACGTTCATATATCCGCCGCGATAGTAGTAATGGTTGTAAAAGCGCTCGACAAATCCTCTGCGCCCGCGCTCGGTCACCAGCCTGCTGCCGTCATGCCGCTCTACAGAGACGCGTCGTCCGCCATCGAGTCCGTGATGAATATCCATGCCGCGCTTTGCGTCATGAATGTCGCTCACGCGTCCGTCGCTGCGCGTCCGCACGGTTGCTCCGTTGTGGGCTACATGCTCGTTCGATCCCCGGGGAGCAGGGCTCTTGATCCCCGAATTGCCGCCTGGACGCGCCGGTCCGCCTGTGGTTTTGGCTTCGCCCGGCTTACCAGAACCCGTCGTAGGAGTTTTTGTCGTGGGTCCTGGTCCTGCGGACTTATTCGCCACGGGGCCAGTGCCTCCGCCCGGTTTGGCCGTCGTAGCGCCTGGCCTTGCTGGCGCAGCGCCTGGTTTTGCGGGTGCTGCCGCAGGCTTGGCTGCGGGTTTGGCTGGCGCGGCGGCAGGCTTCTTCGTGGTCTGCGTCGCCAAAGGGCTCACGAAGACCGCGCCCGCCAGAAGCATCAAAACAATCGCCGCAAAAACCCAACGTGGCCTTTGTATCGCCATGCGTGAATTCATCGAACTTTTCTCCATTGTGCCGGTCTTCATTGCGTCGGTCCTCATGGTTCTGGATCAGCGGGAAGCGCTCGGATCCGGTAAGCGGAAGACTCCTCAAAAACTTCTTAGCTCATTCCTTATCGAAAGCCGATCTGAGGGAGTTTCGCGTGAAATTGGGCCCATATACACCTGTCGTACGGATTGCTTCGAAGGACTGCGTTCACAGGACCAGTGAGGGAGAAAACAAATACTGGCCCAGGCGTTCTTACTCGATGTTGCTGACCTTGCCGCTAACGAAGGTCACTTTCATGTCCTTGTAGAAGTAAATCTCCTTGGTGGAGGAGAGCTGAGCTTTGCGCGTTGGCTGTCCGAATCCTGCAACCACCTGGTCCCTGGTCTGTCCCACGGCAATGGTCGGGGGTGGTGCATCCGCGGCCGGCGGAGGTGGTGCAATGGCCGCCATCGGCGTTGGGGCAGGAGCTGGAGCAGGATCGGCAGCAGGCGCCGGCGCTTTGCCCGCCTGATCCGTTTGGCCCTGGGCCGTCGCCCCGTCGCCTTTGTCCTTCTTGGCGTCATCGGCGGGGACAACGGTCAGTACTTCTTCCACCGTTTTCACTTCCGTATCTACCGGAGGAACATTGTTCTTTGCCGGGAAGGGAAACTTGATCACGCCATAGTAGCGCACTTTGTTGTATTCATCACTGAAAGTGGAAACGATAATGCCGCTATTGTCCTTGGCAATCTCGATGTCAGTGATCCAGAACTTTTCTCCGGAAACAAACTTCCTGCTGGAACAGCCGCCTCCTGTAGCAGCATCCTTCAAGCTGCCGCCGTTGCCAAACAATTTTCCTTTGAGATAATTCGTCGCTGAATCCTTGGAGCGGTTGCTCAAGTTCCCGCCAAGCACGCCGTTCTGGTAACTGTTGGAGTAGGCATAAGCTGAATCCGAGCTGCACATCATCATGCCGTCTTTGTGCAGCAGGATGACGTCGCCTGCCGTGACAATGTCGTCATGGGCCGCCGTAATCTTGGTCAATTTGATTTCAGAGCCCAGTTTTTCCTTGATCAGTGTGGCTGGATCTCCCACCTGGGCGGTCTGGCTTTGGCAGATGAGGTTAGCAGTTAAAAACAATGCAATCGCAATGGAACTACGCAGCGGAGTCATATAGATTCTCCCAGGCTCAAGCCACGGATTTATTGTTGAGACACGAAAGTGTCCCAGCAATAAACCTCGTCTAGGACGCAGTCAAGAAACTGCTGACTGCGCGCGGTTAATCTCTTTACTAACTAATTGCGTAAAATTTGGGGTTTACTGCCACAGGGATGAAAAAAAATTCAAAGGCGTCATGTCAGCTGGTTTTCCGCCTCATTACAGGGCAAAATCCGGCGTTCCCTGAGTTTGAATTCAGGGGCGTTGGGCGAGCTTGGCTGCATCAGAACACGTGAAGCGGCGGCATGTCTATACCGCTTTAGCGGTAGCGGCGGGTGTTTTTAAGGACCATGGAGAAGACGCCGGATTCGTCGCGCTGCACCAGGACGGAGACGTGGCGGTTGATGGAGATGTCTGCCTGGATCAGTTGTTCCGCGGAGGTATCGACGTTGGTGGCGTAGGTAAGCGTGACGTAGCGGCCGAGCTGTTCTTCGACCGTGATGCGCGTGGTGGAGTTGCCGAGCGCGCCAAGGTAGCTGGGATCGACTTTTACGGAGCCTGCGCCAAAGAGCTTTTGCACGCGGCTGCTCATGGTGGCGTTGAGCGCGCCGCCCAGCAGGATGTCTGTCGAGGAGTTGGCCGACTGCTGTTGCGCCGTGTAAAGGCCCTGTTCGCTCTGGGTGCGGCCTACGGCAAGAAGCGCGACGACGTCCGACTCAGGCAAAGGGGGATCGCTGCGATAGTTGACGCTGAGCTTATCGAGCGTTCCATGCAGGCCAAGCGTGATGTCGTAGTCCTCTACGCGAGCGGTCGCGTTGAGGTCCAGCACGGGTTGAATCCGGATGGGATTCGAGAAGGTGATTTCGCCGCGCTGCAGAGTGTAGCGCGTTCCGGCGAGCATGGCGGAGCCTTCGGTAATGGAAATTCTGCCAATCAGCGAGGGCGAGGCGAGTGTGCCAAGGAGGCGCAGGTCCGAGTCGCCGGCGAGCTTGGCGTATGCGTTCTGGAAGTTGAGTTGCGGCGAGGTCTGAATTCGCACGTCCAGGCGGATGTGATTCGATGGCGCATCGGGAGGAGCGATTGCGGGCGGCGCGTTTGCCTGCGCGGCGAGCGTGGCGATGTCGAGATCCTGGCTGATGGTGAAGCGGGTGATGAGGACATTGCCGGTGAGCGCGAGGTTGCGTTGCGTGCCCTGCAGGCGGAGCGTGGTGTCTGCAAGTGAGCTGACGCCCTCAGGGTAGCGGATGCGAACGTTTTTGCCGGTGACGCTGAGGTCGGCATAGATGCCGTGCTGGTAGGCAAGATAGCCGCCGAGGGTGAGCTGGCCGCCTCCGGTCATGGCGGTGAGGGATCGGACTTCGAGACGGTTCTGGTTGAATTCGAGTGAGCCTTGGATGTGGCTGAGGCCGTTAGGAATATCTTCCAGCGAAAGCGAGCCATCCTGAAAATTGATGCGGCCGCGGAGCTGCGGATTGGCAAGCGGTCCATGACCCTCGACCTGGAATGTGATGGTGCCATTTGCGGTGATGTCTTTGTCGAGAGTTTCGGCAAGCTTGAGATTGACGGAGCCGTTGGCGGTGAGGTCGAGCTTGCGGTCAGCTTTCAGATCGAGCGTAGCCTCGGCGCGCAGATCGGTCTGATCGCCGACAATATGCGCCTGGTCAAGATGGACGCGGCTATTCTCAAGCGTTGCATGCAGAGGGCCTTCAGTGCGTAACTGGACCTCAGCCACTGCGAATGCGGCCGGATCGAGCCGAAGCTCACCGCGCATTTGACTGGGATAACGGAGAGGACCGGAGACGGTGGCGGTTCCGGCAATGGAGGACTCGGCACTGATGCCTTCCACACGCGCAAGCTTGAGGGCCGCGCCGAGGTTAAAGCGCGAGAATTGCGCCTGCGCCTGCATGGCGAAGTCGCCATGCAGCTCTGTCTGGCCGTGAAGCTGGATATCCGCGGTGTCGGTGCGAGAGGTGAGATCGTATGCGACCGCATGGTTGACGGTGTGTGCCGTGAGCTGCGCGGAGCCGAGCGTCTTGCCTTCGAACATAATGCTGGCGGCTTCGGCATGACCCTCGACGCGGGGATCGTCGCGCGTGCCGGATGCAGTGGCCGCGAAGGTGAGTTTGCCCTGCATGTCGTCGCTGAGCGAATGAAGATATTTGACTTGCGCGAGGTCAAGATTGTTGCCGTGCGCCTCGACATCAAAGCGCTTCGCAGTGAGATCGTAGCTTCCGGAGGCATTGACGGCGCCCACGGGCGATTGAGCGGTTAGCGAGGTAAGGTGCAATACGTTCTTTTCGAACGAACCCTGAGCGCGCGCGTGGGAGATTGGTTCGCCATAAGCAACGGCATCGGAGAGCTGCACCCAGCCTGAGCCGCCGGGCGAACCGAGCGTGCCGTCGGCTTGAATCTGTGCGTCGAGCGTGCCGGTGACGGGAATGTCGAGACCTGTCAGCGGAAGCAGATCGGCAAGAGAGATCCGCGCGGCGTGAACATTGGCATGAACCAGGGAGCCGCTGCTGAACGATGGCCTTTCGTCGACGCCGGACTGGCCTCGAACTGCTGGATATTGAACTGGGATGCCGTGCTGCCGATGGTTCGGGTGTGTGGGGTTGGGGGAATCCGGAGGTGGAGCAGCAGCCGCAGCGATGGTTCCTTCAATAGCGATCTGCGAAGAGCCGCGGCGGAGATGACTGTGGGCGACGAGGATATTTTCGGCGTCATAGCTTCCATCCGCGTCAATCTCATCCCAGGCGATCCAGCGCGGCTGGGCGGACGGATCATTGCCAGTGGCAGGAATCTCGATGCTGACCTGCGTGGCTTTAAGGTTTCCAGCAAGGCGCGGCGAGACGAGCGAGCCAGTCCAGAGTATGTGGAACTCGCCTTGACCGTGAAGTGCCACAGGCAAAGCAGCGGAGCCGGTCTTTCCCTCGTTGTGGAGGCCAAGGTCGCGCAGCACTGCGTCGAAGTCGGAGAGGTTATGCGATCGGCCATCGACGTTCAGCGAGGTGGGGCTGGAAAGCGGAAATGCGCCAATGTGGCCATGTGCCTCGATATGCGAAGAGGGCATGGTGAAGGTCAGCGTGTTGATGTCGACGCCACCGGTGCGCTGTGTAAAAACGGCGTCGATGACGCCGTTCGCGGGCACTTCGCCAGCGGGTGTCTGGATGGGTGCGTGCGCACTCAGCGCAGCGTGGATTGTAAGCGTGTTGACATCGCCGCGTGACCATACAGCTTCCGCAGGGCCATTGAAAATTGTGCCGAGGCCGAGCCGCTGGAAGGGGCCCTTGCCTACGAGATCGAGAACCGTATCGAGCGCGACGGAATTGAAGTTGGCGGCAACTTTGCCATCGACAGGAAGGATCATGTAAGGCTTTTTGACCAGCGTGTCATGCGATGGCGGCGTCTCGGGATCTGGCGCGGCTTGCTTTTTGCCGAAGCGCGAGAAGATGCCGGAATGTTTTGACGGCTCTTTTTCGGCTTCAACAACGGCCACGACAGGCGTGACAGGCAGCCAGTGCAGGAGATCGACATCGCCATCGATCTCTCCGCCCTGGCGGAGCCGGACAGCTACCTGCGAGACATGCAACTCAGAGTTGTCGGCATGTACGCGGGTGTCAAGATCGATGTCTCGCGCGTTGACATTTGCGCCGATGTACGACGCATGCTCGACATGCACGGGGCCGTCGATGCGGAATTTGTCTCCGGCGCCGGAGCTTGTGAGGTCGAGATGCGCGATGCCCTCCGGCGCATCTGGATAGCCGAGTATGGGATCGAGAAGGCGCAGATCGGTCTCGCCGGTGATTTTAGCCTGCCAGTGCGGATGGGCTAAGTCTTCCACGGAGCCAGTGACTTGAAGAGTCCGGTCTTTAGCTCCACGCGCATGGGCCGTCAGGCGCAGAGAGCGGAGATACGCGGCGTTGCGGGTGAGATCGATGGAAGCTTGCAGCAGACCTTCTACCTGCGACGGTGTGCGTTGTTTGCCGCGCGCCAAATTCAGGTCCGCGATTCCCGCGTCGATGTGATAACTCTCCGATGAGGCACCCTTGGCGGGCACGTATTGCATGATCAGCGAGGCATCATCCGCTTCAAAATCCAGCGGCTGGTAGCGGCTCAGAACATCGATGGTATCGGCGCGGATGTCCAGGTGAATCATGCCCTGCTCGACGGCGATATGGTGCGCCTGAAGATCGAAGAAAGTGTCGAGCCCGGAGTGGCTGGAGCGCGGTTGAGGATGCGGATGAGGTTGATTGGACGTCTGATCGGGATAGACGATGAGATGTATCTGCGGACGCGTCACGATGGCTTCACGCAGCAGGATGCGGGGCGAAAAGATGTTGAGGATGCTGATGCCGATGTGCAGGTGATCGATGCGCGCGTATGGAGCTTCGCTGGCCGGCTCATTACCGTGTAGGATAATGTTGTCGGCGTCAGCTTCGAGGTTACCCAGGCCCAAGCGAAGTGCGCCAATCTCGACACGCGCGCCGGTAGCATCGGCGAGCGCTGTTTCGACACGCTGCCGCACTAACTGCTCGAAGCGGCTGGAATGCATATACCAGTTAAGCCCGATTCCGCATGCGCAGAGAAGAAGCGCAAGTATGCTGAGAGCCCAGAGCATGCGACGGCGCTTGCGTGGCTTCCGCTTCGGAGCAGGATGCGGCTCGGGCGGCGGTGTTGGGACGGGCGGGGGAGTTTGATCTGTCATTGGTCATCTCCCTCGACGTCTTTCGATGCGGCTTCAAGCGCGGGATCTAGAATTTCAACATCGCCCTGCTTGCGTAGATCGCGGAGCCACGTGGTGAACATCTGGTTGACCTGCTGTTGCAGAAGGATTTCTTCAATGCGAGGAGCAACGGTTTCAAGAGCTGGAACTTTTTCGTTCTTCGGGTACTGCGGGAGCAGCGTTTCTTTGTAGTATTTTGCAATCTGATCCTGCTGAATCTGGATTCCCTGGCGGAAGCGGTACTCGATGAAGTTGAGAATCTCCGTTCTCAAGCGGAGGTAGTTCACAATATCGGCTTCCGTGAGGTTGTTCTCTTTGAGAAATGCGGCCCATCCGGTATCCGTGGAGCATTTCTTTTGAACGCAAATGGGCAGTTGCTCGCGCATCTCTTTGAGGCGCGCCTGTATATCTTCATCGGAAGGCTCGGCTACCTGCATGTAGCTTTGCTGGATCTGCTGCTGAATCAGGGCGCGGCTGACGATCAGTTGCAGAGCGCGGCGCGCGGTCAAAGGCCCGCGCTGCCCTCTTTCGGGATCGAGGACGGAGAGCCGCAGCTCATTTTCAATGTCGCTCGAGAGAATTGCATGATTGCCAACGACGGCTTCCACGCGATCGAGGATCTGTGGCGAGGAAGGCTGTTGCGCGTGTGTGACGAGGCCAGATGCGGCAAGCGCGATCGCCAGCGCGAGCAAGAGCGCGCTGGGGCTGCGAGTGATCCGGATTGTGGCTGATATGCGCATCAATTAAAAAGTCTGGCCCAGGCTGAAGAAGAAGTTGAAGTGACCCGCTTCGCCGACATGCTGGTTTTCGTAGGGATTGGTCTGCGAATAGTTGACATCGATGGGATAGATGGGCGGATTGAGGTTGTAGCTGAAATCGAAGCGAATGGGGCCAACGGGCGTATGGTAGCGCAGACCCAGGCCGGGCGTGTGAGAGAAGTAATTAAAGCTGCAATAACCCTGTTTACCCGTGGAGGTGTTCGGGCCGGGTGGCAGCGGCATGAGTGGCGGATTTGGCGGAATTGCGGGATTGGGTGGTGTGAGGGTTTTGCAGGTATCCCGGTCAGGCTGGCGAACGCGAATGGCGCTGGCCCACATGTCGCCCGCATTCGTGAAGACGTTCCCCATGTCATGGAAGAGAACGAAGCTGAGAGTGTTGCCGAAGTAGGGAAGCGTGGGCGGCGGCAGGCGTAGTTCAAAGCTGTTAATGAGCGCGCCGGCGCCGCCGATGGGAAAGCCGGTCTGTGGATCGCGTGGTCCCGCGGCGTTTGAGGAAAATCCGCGAAGGGAGGTGGCACCGCCGGCGTAGAGGCGCTCGGGAAGGGGAAGCAGTTCACCGCTTGCATTGCCGAAGGCGCGCTCCTGGCCGTAACGCGTGTTGCGGGCGAAGACGAACTTTCCCTTGTCGAAAGTGTAATAACTGGAGTTTGACAGATCGATGCGGTTGAACTGGGCCTGCGCGCCGAATTGCGCTACGGAGATAAATTCCTGAAAGGTGGTGTAGCTGCCGCGCGTGGCGTCTGTGGGGTTGTCGCGTGTGTCGCGTATCCACGTAAAACCAGGACCGCCGACGCGCACCGCTGAGGACAACTCAGCAACTGCTAATGGGTATACCTGAATGCTGTTTTCGTCAACTTTGACACGGCGGAAGTCGAATTCGTAGATAAATGTGTTGGCGCGCGAGAGCAGTCCGTGACCGCTGCCGGTGAATTTCTGTGTAATGCGGATACCTGCATCCAGCCTGGAGGCAACATACGTGGTGACGGCCTGGCTATTGGCGTAGCCTCCGGAAAAGGTGAGCCCGAAGTTCTTGGCTCCGAGCGGGTGCGGATACTGATAAATGAGATCGACGCGCTGTTCCAGTGTGCCGTAGTTGCCGGAGATGGAGGCTGACTGGTCGCGGCCAAACAGGTTATTGCGCGTGATAGAAGCCAGGCCGCGGAGACTGACGCCTGTGTGGCCGTTCGCGCTGCACTCGACGCCTGCTGCAATCAAACCAGCGCAGTTGTTCTGCGGTGTGCCGGTCTGCGCCTCAAAGCCTGCGCCGTAGGTCAGCGTCCAGCGCCGCGCTTCGACGGTTTGCAGCAGCACAGTTTTTTCTGTCTCGCCGCCGTTGGGGTTCTGTATCGCCGTGTCGACCTCATTGAAGAGAGCGTAGTTGTAGAGGTTTTTCTGTGTCTCCTGCAATGCCTGCTGATTCAGCGGATCGCCGGCTTTGATGGTGATGCCCTTCGTCACGGTGCTGGGGCGCGTGTAGTGCAGGCCGGTGAGCAGCACCTTGCGGACGAAGGTCTGTGAGCCTTCAACGATGTGAAAGACCACGTTTATCTTGTCAGCATCCGCGGTATCGGTGACTTCCTCCACATCGATATGCGCCTCATTGAATCCCTGCAACAGGTACTCATTCAACATTGCGTCGCGGTCACCGGCAAGGCTGCGCGGTGAGAGAAGCTGCCCCTCGACGGTATTCATCTGCGGGATAAGCTTCGGTGAGCTTACGTGGTCATTGCCGGTCAATGTAACCGTGCCGACGTGCTGCTGAGGGCCTTCCGTAATGTGATAGACGACCGTGAGAGGCGCAAGGATCTTGCTTGCAGGCCGGCCTGTCTGTGCTGCAGGGTCGCTTGCGCCTGTGCTTGCCTGCGGGCCGGTTTCCGGCGTGATGGATACTTTGGAGAATCCGTTGTTCTTATATGTATCGCTCAATGCCGCGATATCGGCAGAAACCAGCGACTGGCTGTATGCTCCCTGGCGGTCGAGGGCATTGGCGGCATGCACATTCAGCAGTTGCTTGAGTGTGGCGGCGTCAAAGTAATGGTTGCCATCGACATTTACGCTCTCTACCTTGCGGCGAGCGCCCAACTGTACGTTGTAGTCGATGAGTACCAGATCCTGTGCGGGCGTCTGCTGGCTGTGGTCGACCTTTACGTCAAAATAGCCCTGGCTTTGATAATAGTTTCGAATGCGCCGCCCGCCTTCGTTGAGCAAATCCTCGTCCACCGAGCCTTCTTCATAGATGGGCACAAGGCGTTTGATGTGGGAATCATTGAGCTTGACGCCTTCGACATGCACATTCACGACTGGACCGCGAGTCGCGGTAAAGCGGTAATTGATGCGATGAGCCACGTACTCCTGCGATTCCAGCTTGACGTCCGCCTCGAGCCTGCGCTGCTTTTGATAGTGCTTGAGCACACCTTCAAGCGCGCGGTTCACAGTGTCGTGATCGATGGCGCGGCCGGGAACGAGGCGCGCATACTTGCGGAATTCATCGAGCGACAAGCTGGTATCGCCAGTAACGGTGACTGTGCCGATGCGCGCCTGGGGTCCTGGGGTGACGGTGACGGCAATATCGACGAGCTGCTCGGCGGCGTTGGGCGTGAGGGCGTACTTGATGGAGGATTCGTAGAAGCCGTTGGAGACCAGTATCTGCCGCATCTGCTCGATGGCCTGGTTCATCAGGGCTTCGGAGTAGCGCGTGCCTGCGTTGAGGCGGCTGGTCCGTTCGAGCTGCGTGTTGATGGTAGCGCCTTTGGCGCCTTCGACGGTGAGGTGACCGATAAAGGCGCGCGCGGTGCCGCGGAAGATGAGAGCAACACCGTCGCCCTCGCGCGCTGCGGCGGCTTCAATCGAGTCAAAGAGGCCTGTAGCATAGAGCAGGCGCAGGCTCGCCGATACCTTATCTGCTGCGAGGGGCTCTCCGACGGTCTGCGCCAATTGAAGGTGCAGCGAAGAGAGCCGTTCTTCGCTTACTCCTTCAATGGAAATGCGGCGCACGGGCAGGCCGGCAAATTGCTGCCACGCTGTTGGGCTGACAGGTTGCAATTGAAGTGAGGAGGAACTGGCGGGTTGGGCTTGCGCACCTGTAGGCGCCTGGGCGCCGACGTGCATATTTAGGTGCCCAGACGCAAAAAGGCACACAACCAAAATGCCGAAACCGCTCTTCTTACCTATTGGCACTCGAAGATTCGGCCTCAAAACTTCCCACCTCACCCGTATTACCAGATACATGATCGAAGATTTGCTTTACTTAACCCGGCGGCGCAGATTTAACCACGGCTCACCAGTTGAGCGCCATCAGGCCACTGCCACCTATACTAACGAGGAACGTATGTTCCGCACAGCCTTCCTGGAAATTCGCTCAGAAGGACACGAATGAAGCAAATCTATATTCCTATACAGCAACGAGCAGACGCCCCGGCCCAATCCGTAGAGGGCAGCACAGTTCGCAAGACGACTACGCGCACACCCGAGCAAATAAGTGCGGAAGTCGCCGCCCTGGCGCAAGCGCAGGCCGGAGATCCGCATGCCTTTGCCCAGATTTACGCGCTGCATAAGCGGCGCATCTACTCGCTGTGCCTGCGCATGGTGAACAATGCCGCCGAGGCGGAAGACCTGACACAGGAAGCGTTTCTTCAACTGCATCGCAAGATTGCCACCTTTCGGGGAGACTCGGCCTTTTCCACCTGGTTGCACAGACTGGCCATCAACGTGGTGTTGATGCATCTGCGGCGCAAAGGGCTGCAGGTCATCTCATTGGACGAGGCGATGGAGCCGTCTCCAGACGAGGGTCCGGGCCGCAGCTTCGGTGCGCCGGATTTGTCGCTTGCGGGATCGATTGACCGCATGGCGCTGGAACGCGCGATTGCCGATCTGCCGGCGGGTTATCGTTTAATCTTTGTGCTGCACGATGTCGAGGGTTACGAGCATAACGAGATTGCGGCGATGCTTGACTGCTCGATTGGCAACAGCAAATCCCAATTACACAAAGCGCGGCTCAAGCTGCGCGATGCGATGCGCGCCTACCCTCGCATGGAGGGACGGCGATGACGAGTGAGTTCAATGTGTCCGAGAAAATGACCTGCGAAGAGTTCCAAGACCATTTGCCCGATTTGATCGCCTCCGGCGAAGATGTCTCCCAACATCCGCACATGCTGGAATGTGAGCTTTGCCGCAGCCTGCTTGCCGACCTGGAAGCGATTGCCGAGGCGGCGCGGCAGCTTCTGGCACCGGTGGAAGATCCGCCAGACACGCTTTGGGAGCAGATCCAGTCGAAGATCAAGGCCGAAGGTCCATCTCCGAGCGAGGAAGAACCGGAAGTTAAAGCTGCTGATCCGGTGAAGCAGAAGTAGATCTGCGGGAGCAATCCTCCGCAAGGCTGGTTTCTAAGACCTTTTGGATGCCAGCGGATTTTTTCCCTGTAGATCAGCGGCTCAAACGCAAACGGCCCGAATTCTCAAGGATTCGGGCCATGTTTTTCTCTGCCGATTATGGATATAGCGAAATTACGCGAATTTTATGGAACAAAATTACAGTTGTTTGGTTTCTTAGAATCAATGGTTTATTAGAGCATTTCTCCTCTTGCTGTAGAGCGACCCCAACCTGGCCGCAAAAACAAATACGCTACGATACGCGGCGAGGGTGGGGCGCCCGAACTGGTAATGGCTCAGTTTGAAAAACATCCGCAGGGGCTAAAGCCCAAAGACTTTATCAGCCGGATTTTCGGCACGACTCAAGTCGTGCCCTGTTACAAAACAATTCAAACTGAGCCTGTATCTCCGAACTTTATACCTTCGGGAGAGAT
>NZ_JBEKYX010000011.1:0-56463 GCF_049510455.1 Occallatibacter sp.
AAATTTCTGGGCTGCCTTGAAAGAGCTACGGCCCGAATCCTTTTTGGGATTCGGGCCGTAGCTCTTTCTTCTGCTGATTCTGAGTAAAGCATAAATGGGGTTAATTGCATGCAAAGTTTCTGGAGGAGGTGGGGTTACGAAAGGGTGGTGGACTTTGGTAATGACGAAGGACTAGGAACTAAACAACTAGAGCCCATCTCGTAGACCAGCTAAGGTAAACCTGCTAAGGATCGACGATGCACGCAGATTTCAGCCGCGCCGGATCATTCGTTGAATTTTAAAATCCGCTCACGCTCCTGCTGACTGTGGGAATCAGTTGCAAAACATCGCTCTAACGCATCCGCACTTCAGTTCTTCCCGTCGGTAACATGGTCAGCGCGTAGTCATCCTTCTGATTCGCCCAAAGCACTTCCAGCGGCCCATTCGCCGACACTTCCGGAAGCGCATCGCCCTCGCGGTATGGATACAGCAGCACTTTAAATCCCGGCTCCACAGAACGCACACTGTACCTCAGCCGGTTCCCCATTCCAAAGGAAGCCGTATCTCCCGATTCAGGAGTGCGCTTCACTTCGTATTTTTCAAATATCCAGCTTCCTCCGCTGCTCACGCCGATCATCCGCACCAGCAGCCTGCGGTTATCCTTTGCGTCCGCGCTGCCCAGCACAATCGAGTTTCCGTTCGTGCTCTTGACCTCCAGGTCGTCGGCCACCTGCATCAGCCAGTCATATTGATGGCTGCTCGCATCCTTCTTTATGTCATCGACAATCAGCACATAATCATGCGATCCATTTCTCCGCAGGGCAGCCGTGCGAAACGCCTTTTGCACCGGGTTATACACCGCTTGAAAGGGATACTGCGACGCCTGTTTGTCGTGCCAGGGCTCCGCTTTATTCGTGATCGTGGCATTTTCGTCGAATCTGCGAACGATCTCACCATTGGTATCCGGCTCCCAATGAAATGCCTTGACAGCCGGATCATTGAGGCGGTTCTGCGCCCGTGTAATCCAGTGGTATGGCTCCGAGGCATCGCCTGCCATCACGGTGAGGTTCGGGTCTTCGCGCCGCTCCACAGTGGCTCCTCCAATCGGGAAAAAGCCCTGGCCGCGTCCGTCAATCAGAATGCAGGAATTATCCTTGGTCTCCGCAACATGGAATCCGCGGTCGATCGCCCACTTTCTTCCCAGCGCCGAGAGCGTAAACTCCCCGGAGTTGGAGTGCGCGTGGGCAGCGGCATAGTTCGCCTCGGTGTTCATATCCAGATGCAGAACCATTCCGTCTCTGCCCCATTTATTTCGCGTGATTTGCAGGCCACGCTCTTGATCCCAATATGTAAGCGGAAGTTTCAGAGCCTCAATTCCACTCACCGCATCGGGATAGTTGGGGGGAATTGCCGCCTCATTCAAACCCCATTTTGTGTGTGGATTCGGGCCTTTGTAGGGCTTCCATCCAACCGGGTCTGAAGGGAAGGGCAGAATGAAAAGCCAGTCTCCGTAATTACCCAGTCCATCCGCGGTGGCTCCCACCCGGTTGCGCCAGACCATATCGACCACGAGATCTTTGGGCCAGAGCCACTTCAGGATTAGATAGTTGGTGATGCTGCCGCCCTGATCGTTCGGCGAGTCCTGATGCATGGAGAAGGCATCCCCATAAGGCTCCATGGCAGCCACCAGCCAATTCGGGAGCGCACGGTAGTGAGGTTCTGAAAAAAGATCGTCGCCATGTCTCGCGAAAGCTACCAGCGCCAGTCCGCCAAAGCCCATCCCGAAATTGAAGTAGTGCATCTCCTCGATGCCGCCGCCCGCCTGTGTAATCCCGTAATGCAGGTAGTCCTCCATCACCTGCCGGCATTGGGGATAAAGCGCGGCATCGTATCCCTGTTCTCCCTCAATCGCCAGCGCTGTGACCGCAAGGCTCGTTCCAGCACTCGTCCAGTTGGACATTCTCCAATCCGCTGGCATGTCGTCCCCAAAGATCTTCTTGCCCGAAGTTGACAAAGAAATTGCCTGCCTCACAACGCGCCGTTGCGCGTCGGTCATATAGACATAATCGAAGTCATACGCGAGAGCCAGGAAAATGTCGGGATTTCCCTTCACCCAGTCCCTGGGAATGGAAGCATACGCGGCAAGAGCCGCACCTGCCTGTTGGCCCCTGACCTGATCCTGCCGAAGCAGCGCTTCAAAACATTCCAGGCTGAGCACATAGCCAATCTTGTTCTGCCAGAATGGTTCCTTCACATACGTGGCCGCATTCAGGTCGCCCTTTACAAGTCCCTCATATTCGGCGGCGAGTGGTTGGCCCGTGCGGAGCACCTCCACATAATGGTCCACTCTGCCCAGCATGTACTTGCCCACCTCAGTCTGCTGAGTCACCTGCCGCAGGCGAGGCAGTTCATCGGGACCAAACAGCACTCTGGGGTGAACTCCCGGAGCTGGAATTCTTCCGAATCGTTCTGTCAGTGTCGGCCCCGGATCAGGAAGCAGGCGCTCCTGCGCGGATAAGCCGGTTTGCAAAAGGGAAATGACAAAGACCAGGAGAAGGAAAAAGCGAATCGTGGGGCTCGGCTTTCTCACGAAAGAATCCTCCGCGTCCATCCTTGCACCCCTATATACCCCATGTCACGCCCGCCCGCAGCGCCGGAATACCCGCTACTCAGCTTGCGCCGCATCACCTTTAGCCAGCGGATCATTCTGGCGATCCGTCACCTCGGCCAGCGCAGCCAGCCGCTCGGCAATCTCCGCCGTCCAGGCGCCCTGTGCCGCTCTCCAACCCCAATTGCCACCTGCCACAGCCGGCGTATTCATCCGCGCCTCATCCCCCAGCTCCAGCAAATCCTGCGCCGGCGCAATCGCAATCTCCGCCACACTCACCTCTATTGCGCGAATCAGCGGCCATACCGGCCTGTCCGCGACCGGCCCCACATACGCCTCCACCGCCGCGCGCTCCTGCTCCTTCGCCCTGTTCCACCAGCCCTGCGTCGTGTCGTTGTCATGCGTTCCCGTATAGGCTACGGTGCCGCGCGTATACCGGTGCGGCAGATGTGGATGCGCCCCTTTGCCGCCAAATCCGAACTGCATCACCTTCATGCCCGGCATGCCCGCCTCCAGCCGCAGCGCATCCACCGCCGGCGTAATCAGGCCCAGATCCTCCGCCACCAGTGGCAGCGGTCCCAGCGCCGCTTCCAGCGCGCTAAACAGCGCCATGCCCGGTCCCTTTACCCACTCTCCATGCACCGCCGTCTCTTCCGATGCCGGAATCGACCAGTACCCCTCAAACCCGCGAAAATGATCCAGCCGCACAATGTCATACAACTGGCAAGACCGCCGCACGCGATCCACCCACCAGCTATACCCCAGTTCCGCCAGCACATCCCACCGGTACAGCGGATTACCCCACCTCTGCCCCGTCGCCGAAAAATAATCCGGCGGAACTCCCGCCACATGCACCGGCCTCAGCTCCTCATCCAGCTCAAAGATCCCCGGATGCGTCCACACATCCGCCGAATCCATACTGACAAAAATGGCAATATCACCCAGCACGCGAATCGCGCTGCGCGCCGCGGCGTTTCGGAGCTGATTCCATTGAAGGGAGAACGCAAACTGCAGCGCCTGCTCCACCGCCAGCTCGCGCCCATGCCCGGCAACCAGTGCCTTCAGCGCCTCAGTCTCGCGCCGCCGCACCGACTCCGGCCAATGCGTCCACGCGCCGGTCCCATGCATATCGCGCAGCACCGCATACATGGCGAAATCGTTCAGCCAATGCGCCTCCGCCGCGCAAAACGCCGCAAAGGCCTGCCACTGCTCGGCCAGCTTCGGATCGCTGGGTCCGCGATCCAGAAAATTCCGCGCAGCCTCCCGCAACAGAGGCAGCTTCTCGTTCTCCACCGCGCCATAATCTACCAGCGCCCCGCCAGAAGCTTTCGCCACCCGCTCGCGCGCGATCCATTCCCAATCCGCCAATAGCTCCAGGCTGATCAGGTTCGGATTCCCCGCAAACGCACTCGTCCCCGCGTACGGAGAATTTCCATACCCCGTGGGACAAAGCGGCAGTACCTGCCACACATGCTGCTTTGCAGCCGCCAGAAACTCCACAAACTCATACGCAGCCGGCCCCAGGTCGCCAATCGGCCCCCGTGAAGGCAACGAAGCCACGTGCAGCAAAACTCCAGAGGAACGCGCGAAATCCATGTCCTCATTATGGAGGCTCAGACGACTACAATTGGTTGGTTTACGAAAACCATCTCAGCGTACATTCAAATTTCACACCGCAGTGAGGACTCTCTCCGTGCATGATCGTCTCATCGGCTTCCTTCGGGCTTTGGCAATGATCTCCTTCACCATCCCCGCCCTCAGCGCCGCCGCACAGGCTTACCCGCCTCCGCAGCTTGAAGTCGCCTCCGGCTGGCAGCTACAGGATTCCTCCAAAGTCACCGAAACCGGCGCGCAGATCTCCTCCGCCGGATACGCGCCAAAAGACTGGCACGCCGCCGTCGTTCCCGGAACCGTCCTCACCTCGCTCGCCGCCGATAAAACCTACCCTGAGCCGCTCTTCGGCGAAAACAACCGCCCTGAAGTCATCCCCGAGTCGCTCAATAAGACCCCGTACTGGTACCGCACCGTCGTTACCGTTCCATCCATATATGCAGGCCGCCGCATCTGGCTCAACTTCGACGGCATCAACTACTCCTCTGAAATCTGGGTCAACGGCCAGCAGGTCGGCACGACCAAAGGCGCCTTCATCCGCGGCAGATTCGACATCACCGCCGTAGTCAAGCCTAAAGAAAAAGCAGTCATAGCCGTACTGGTCGCACCCCAGCCCCACCCCGGCGTCCCGCACGAGCACACCCTCAAAGCCGGCATGGGCCTCAACGGCGGCATCACCGCCATCGACGGTCCAACGTTCCTCTCCACCATCGGCTGGGACTGGATCCCCGCCATCCGCGACCGCGACACCGGCATCTGGCGCAAAGTCTTTCTATCCGCATCCGGCGACGTCACCATCAAAGACCCGCTCGTCACCACCGATCTCCCGCTCCCCAAGACCGATTCATCCGACGTAGCTATTCAGGCCACGGTGGAAAACGTCACGGACGCCCCGCAAAAAGGCGTCCTCCAGGGCCAGATCGAAAACATCAAATTTGAGCAGCCGGTAGAAATCCCCGCCCACTCCACGCAAAAAGTCACCTTCGATCCCAAAACCACCCCCGCGCTCCACATCCAGAACCCGCGCCTCTGGTGGCCCAACGGATATGGCCCGCAGAACCTCTACAAGGTCCATCTGACTTTCCTCGACTCGCGGAAGCACGTCTCCGACGCGACAGACGTCACCTTCGGCGTCCGCAAAATCACCTATTCCGTCCCCGACTCCGAAAACCTCACCATCTCGGTCAACGGCGCGCGCGTCTTCATCCGCGGCGGCAACTGGGGCATCGACGAAGCCCTCAAGCGCATCCCGCGCGAGCGCCTCGAAGCCCAGATCCGCATGCACAAGATCGCCAACCTCAATCTCATCCGCAACTGGGTCGGCCAGTCCACTAACGAAGACTTCTACGAGCTCTGCGACAAGTACGGCATCCTGGTCTGGGACGAATTCTTCCAGCCCAACCCATCCGATGGCCCCAATCCCACCGACCTCGACACCTACATGGCCAATGTGCGCGACAAGATCCTGCGCTACCGCAACCATCCCTCCATCATGCTCTGGTGCGCGCGCAATGAAGGCTTCCCGCCCAAGGAGATCGACGACCGCCTCCGCGTCTTAATGGCGGAGCTCGAGCCCACGCGCCGCTATCAGCCCAGCTCGACCTCCGGCGGCGGCGTCCGCTCCAACGGCCCATACCACTGGCGCACTCCGCGCGAGTATTACAAGATCGGCGACGACTTCTTCAAAACAGAAACAGGCACCATGTCCGTCCCCACTCTCGAATCCGTTCACGGCATGCTGGACAAAAAAGATTGGGAGATGATCACCGACGCCTGGGCCGAGCATGACTTCGCCAACGGCGCAGTCCAAGGCGGTAAATATCCTGGCATCATCACCGCCCGTTACGGCAAAATCTCCAATCTCGCCGACTTCGTCCGCAAGGCCCAGCTCATGAACTACGAGGCCTACCGTTCCATGTACGAAGGCCGCAACGCCCAGCTCTTCCACCCAACCACGGCCATCATCACCTGGATGAGCCACCCAGCGCAGCCCAGCTTCGTCTGGCAGCTCTACCACTACGACTACGAGCCCAACTCCTCGCTCTTCGCCGTGCAGAGCGCCGCCGAGCCGCAGCACATCCAGCTCAATGAATCCGATGGCCCCAGCTCCAACTTCGTGCAGGTCATCAACAACCTTCCCGATGCACTCACCAAAGCCACAGCGCACGCCACCGTCTACAACCTCGACGGCCGCGTAGCCTGGGAACGCGACTGGCCCGTCGAAGCTCCCGCCGCCACAGCCACAACACTCGGCCAGCTTGAGCTATCCAGCGCCATCTCCAACGTCAACTTCATCAAGCTCGATCTCAAGGACTCGACCGGCAAGCTCATCTCTACCAACTTCTACTGGCGCAGCAGCCGCACACCCGACGTTGTCGAAGCCAAGCCAGCCACAGCCCAAAACGACGACCTGACCGACCTGAACAAGCTCCCTGCGGTCACGCTGGAACCAACCATCTCGCGCCACGACGAGACGGATAAGGAGGGAGTTGGCACGGCGCACTTCACCGTCACGCTCAACAATCCAACCAAATCTATCGCACTCATGGCGCACGTCCAGCTCCGCCGCAACTCAGGATCCGATTTTGGCGCCCGCGTCCTGCCCGTCTTCTACTCCACCAATTACGTCTCGCTCCCGCCCGGCGAGAGCCGCACGATCGAGATCGAAGCCGACCTCAAAGACCTCCACGGTGAAGACGCACTCATCGTCCTCGACGGCTGGAACACCTCAGTCTCAAAAGCCTCGGCCAAAGGCGTCTCCATCGCACCCAACTTCAGCGCCGATCCAGCCAACTCACCCATCACCGGCCTTCCCTTCCAGACCGAAGGCCTCCGCCAGTAGCCCAGCACAGCTTCCGTGCCCCCACCCTTGCGACTTTGTTCTGTCGCAAGGGTGGGTCTCCCCCCTCCAACAGGTAACATCCTGAGCGACCGGGGTCACCGGGCACGCTGTATAGAATGATCTGCCATGCCGATCCGCGAAGAAAAGAACATCACCCGCCGCCAGTTCGTATCTCGATCCGCGCTTTTGACCGGCGGCATCTCCCTCGGACTGAACTCCGCTGCCGGCAGCCTGGCCGCCGAACCGGAAACCGCATTCTCCGCATATCAGCAGCGCCGGCGCGCCGATCTCTGGGGCCTCCTCGGCGAGCTGCCCTGGCAGCATGAGCCCGCACCGCCCAAACTTGTCAGCCGGGAAGAACACGACCAGTACACCCTCGAACGGCTGGTCCTCGACCTGAATGGGATGGAACCAGTACCCGCTCTCCTCTTGATCCCCCGTAAGCTCAAACGCCCCGCTCCCGGTCTCCTCTTCATTCACTGGCACGCAGGAATGTACGACCTCGGCAAGGAGCAACTGCTCAAAGGAACCAGCGTTCAGCCCGCCTATGCTCCTGTGCTGGCGGAAATGGGAGTTGTCACCCTGGCCATCGACAGTTGGTGTTTCGGTGAGCGCCAGCACGACACCAACGGCCATCGCGGAGAGGAAGACGCCTTCAAGCTCGCGCTCTGGCGCGGCCAGGTGCTCTGGGGCATGATGCTTTTCGACGAGTTCCGCGCCCTATCTTACCTCGCAAGCCGGCCGGAAGTGGATCCGCAAAGGCTGGGCGCGACCGGCATGTCGATGGGCGCAACCAAAACCTGGTGGCTCGCCGCACTCGATCCTCGCGTCAAAATGGCCATCGATATCTGTTGCCTCACCGATTACGATTCGCTGATCGCCGCGCACAATCTTAGCGGCCACAGCATCTCTTATTTTGTCCCATCGCTGCTCAAGCAATTCGATACCGCTGCCATCAACGAGCTGATCGTTCCTCGGCCTCACCTCAGCGTCAATGGCCGCAAGGACCCACTGACGCCGCCCGCCGGGGTCGAGAAGGTTCGCGATCATCTATTGCCGCTTTACCGGCAGTATGGCCGCGAGCAGGATTGCCGCATCGAGCTCTTCGATTGCGCCCACGAGGAAACCCCGGAGATGCGCAGCCTGGTCACCGGCTGGATGCGGAGATACCTGTCACAGGCTGACTCGGCAGATCGCCCTAAAACGTAAAAACCGGCGCCGGCTGCTTTTCCCCAACCTGTCCCACGGCAATCTCCGCCTGGTAGAAGTCCTCATCCGGCTTCTTGAAGCCCGAAAGCCGCCGCAGCATGGCAATCTGCCCGGTATGCGTCAGCGCATCGGCCACCGGTGCCTGGAACAGCCTCTCAACAGGAGCCTGCAGCGGCTCATCGCTAGCCAGCAACGCATCGAATGCCTCAAGCGCCGCAAAGAATCGCTGCTTTTCTTCCGCCCACGGCAGCGGTTCGGAGGTATGCCACTTCTCATCGCCGCGAGAGATGCTCAGCGCCCAGTCGAAGAGATCGCCCATGTGCGCCAGAATCTGTCCCGGCGTCCGTCCCGCGCCATCAAAGCTCGCAAACTCGTCCGGCGCGCCTGTCACAGCCCGCGCAGCGCGATACGCAAGCGTGGCCAGAGTATGCCGCAAAAACGCTCGTTTCTCGTCCATCCCGCCAATATACTCTGCGGTATAGGCACAAAGGCTCAATGTTTGTTAAACTAAAAGTTCTGAGTTCAAACGCAGGAAGAGTCTATGTCCATCCATCCAGTAATGCAGCGCCTGGCCGATAAGCTCAAGCGCACCGATCTGCCCAAGTTCGTTCCCGGCGACCAGATTCGCGTCCAGGTCAAGATTAAGGAAGGCGACAAGGAACGCCTCCAGGCCTTTGAAGGCCTCGTCATCGCCATCAACAACGGCCCCCAGGGCACCTTCACCGTCCGCAAGATGAGCTTTGGACAGGGCGTTGAGCGCATCTTCCCCTTCAACTCCAGGGTTGTTGACCGCGTGGAGAAGATCCGCAGCTACAAGGTCCGCCGCGCCAAGCTCTTTTACATCCGCGGACTCCGTGGCAAGGCAGCGCGTCTCAAGGAAGTCGATCGCGAAGTTGCCGCAAAGAGAGCCCAGGCTTAAGAAAGCCGAAACCTCTCAGCTTTTCGCTTCACCCAAAGAAAACCCCGGCCACAACGCCGGGGTTTTCTTTGCGCTTTTAAAAACGTTATTTGTGTTGATAGCGCTTCATCATGTGATCGACAATGTGGTTCGCCTTCTCGATGTGATCGAGCGCGCGATGCTTCAGGCCCTTGACCGAGCCATTGTCTTCCGCCTGGTCTACGTCATGCCATGCGGCATCCCCGGACTCACGTGCTTTTCTGAAGCGGTCCGAATAGGTTAACTTCGCATCCACCGGCATCTCATTGTGAAGATCCTTGTGGTCATCGATGGATGCGCCCTTGATCTGCTCGATGGCAGCATCGATCTCCCGGATGGCGCTATTGGCTTCGTCGTCCATGTGCTCATCCGGTGTTTGCTTATCAAGATACGAGCGCATCAGGCGAAGATCGCTCAGTGCATGTAGATATTGCGGGTGCTCCTGGGCATGAGCGGCGATTCCGCTGCCCAGGGACAGCGCAAAGAGCATTCCTGACATTATGATAATCTTGCTCAATTTCATCGTACGATTCCTCCATTGGGGTTGTAATTACCTCTAAGCGTGCAACTTACGTACAAAGCCGGCATCCTTGATGCCTGCCCTGTGCTCTTTAAACCGGATATGCGTCCGAAGACGCGGTGAAACAAGAGAATTTGTAGCGTGCATTCTCCATGGAGGACTTAGATGACATTCGCACCCACTCCGTTACCTCCGTATTACGCAGTGATCTTCACCTCGCTACGAACAGAAGGCGATAACGGCTACGGAGAGATGGCCGAGGCAATGATCCATCTCGCGGCTCAGCAGCCTGGCTTTCTCGGCATCGAATCTGCTCGCGAGGATCTTGGCATCACCGTCTCCTACTGGGAAAGCCTGGATGCCATCACCGCCTGGAAGCGTGACTCTGATCATCTCGCCGCTCAGCGCCAGGGCCGCGCCGGCTGGTATCAGAGCTACAAGGTGCGCATAAGCCGTGTCGAACGCGATTACTCCTTCGAGAAGGGATGATCCCGCCTTTCGGCCGCTCACTATACTGATTGCATGGCCCGACTCAACCGGCAAAATCCCGTCTGTGGCTGGAAGCATGAGAATGCAGCTCGCCGCGACGGTGCACTGCGCATCGCCGGGATCGATGAAGTCGGCCGTGGGCCCATGTTCGGGCCAGTCGTCGCCGCCGCGGTCATTCTGCCAAGAGGCTGCCGCTTGCAAGACCAGGGCTTGAACGACTCAAAGAAAGTCACCGAGAAAAAGCGCAACGAACTCGACGTCGAGATCCGCGCGCAGGCCGTCGCCTGGGCCATCGCCGCAGTCGATGTCGAGACCATCGACCGCATCAATATACGCCGGGCATCGTTGCTCGCCATGCACCGCGCTATTGAGCAACTTGCCCTCACGCCGGACTATCTGCTCATCGATGGCATCGACACCATCGCAACCATTGAATTTCCCTGCCGCCAGCAATCCGTGATCCAGGGCGATGCGACAAGCGTCTCCATTGCCGCGGCGAGCATTCTTGCCAAGGTCCATCGCGACCGCCTCATCGTCGAGCTCGACAGCCAATACCCCGGCTATGGTCTCGCGCAGCACAAGGGTTACAGTACCGCCGTTCATCTTGAAGCTCTCACGCGCCTTGGCCCCACGCCTCTGCACCGCAAGAACTGGAGCCCTGTAGCACAGACCCTGCTCTCATTTTCATCGGCCATCGATCTCAATCTGTAGAGAAGCCTATGCGCCATATTGCCGGAATCGTGCTTTTTGCCGTTGCGTACACTGCATCCGGCTCTTCTCAGCAGCAGCATGCCACAAAGTCCCAGCCTCCGCGAGGCGCAGTCACCGGAACGATCTATTGCGGAGATTCGAATGCCCCTGCAAGGCTTGCGCAGCTCTCGCTGTTGCCTGCAAACCGCCAGCAAGGCGACCAGGTTTTTATGGCGCAGAGCGACCTCGACGGACGTTTCGCCATAGGTAGGCTCCCCGAAGGAACGTATTATGTTTCCGTAAAATATGCGGGCTATCTCGATACTTTCCCTCTCGCCAAAAGCTCTGACCTGGCCGGTCTCAACGCAGACGAACGAAAACAATTCGAAGCGCAGGCTCTCACAGTTTCAATCTCCGCTCAACAAGCCTCCACCATTGCAGTGCACCTTGACCGCGCCGCCGTGTTAGAAGGCACCGTTTTGTATGACGATGGAAGCCCTGCCATCGGCCTGCATATGAATATCCGGCCCAAACCCAGGCCCGGTGCAGTGACAACAAAATCTAAAGCAGCGGATGATCTGTTCGGCCTGACAATCGTGCTCAACGATGCATTTGCGCGCGTCACCGATGATCATGGACACTTTCGCGCAGTAGGTCTTGCTCCAGGCGAATATCTCGTCAGCACCACACTCTCGACAGCATCCGGTACTGCACCGCCGGATAGTCCCGAAATAGAGCTTGTGAAGTCCACTCCCTCTGGCGGACTCGTGATGTATTACGGAGATACCGCACGAGCCAGCGAGGCTAAGACAATCAAGATCGCTGGCGGCGAATCCAACGCGGAAGCCGACATTACCATCCCGCTCAGCAAACTCCATAGCGTCCACGGCCGAGTCATCCTTAAGCGCACAGGTCAACCACCACCAACGGCAGCGTTGCGTCTTCTCTATGCTGATACACGCGAGTTCGCACGCATGGCCGTCGCTGTAAACGGGGAATTCGAACTGAACTACATTCCCGAAGGCTCATACATCCTGCAGGCTCAGGCATCGGCAGATCCCGCACCCGCCAATGAAGAAGATGGCAACGGCACCATCAGTGGCAGCTTTGGCGTCTTCATCGAGACCGGCGATTTCGACTTCGCACCCCACGTCAGCATAGATGAGTCCGCTTCCTCTGAAATTCCCATCGACGTACACGGAGAGCTAACCGGAATCGCACTCGAAGTACCCGATGCACCCGCAAAAAAATCAGGCGCGACCGCCTCATCTGTCTCAATCCCCACCGTCACAGTCGGACCGCCGCAGCAATAGCTTCACAGGCAGACGATCCAGGCGGCAACCTAAGCAGCACAATATGGGAATGTGTCATCGGCTCGCGCTCGCTGCCGATTTTCATGAAGCCGACGGCGTTTTTCGAGCGGCTTTCTTCGCAGCGGGCTTTGTTTCCGGACGGCGCGGGCGCTGCACGGCGGAGACGGACTTGATGACGATCCTGTGCTCGCCTCTGGCAGGAAACGGAACCCGCGCGCGAACCGTCGCCTCCCGCATCAGCTCCGCCACTGCGGGGTCGCGCAGCATCGCGGGCGAAGGCAGCACGACGTGCTTCGCCACGCTGCCGCTTCCTTTCAGAATTCTCTCCGGATCAGGAAGCCCTGCGGCCTGTAGAAAGAACAGACTCACCCATCTGGGATAGACAGCAATCGAGAAGATTCCATCGGAGGTCTTCTCCGATGGCGCAAAGCCTATGGCGAGAGCGTTGTAATTGTCGTACACAAGCTCGATGGAAGTGGGATAAAGCCGCCGCATCTCGCCCAGAATTGCCTCAGCCAGGGAGCCGATTTCCGGCGTGTATTTCGCCAGAAATAACGCGAGCTGCTCTTCCGGATTTGCCGCCTTTGCCATTCCGCTTCTCAGTCATACTTCCACAGATTCATGCCATTGTAGAGGAAAGCCACCTGATCGCCACAGCTGTTAAACATCAGCTCCCCTTAGACACCCACGCGATGGAGCGGCTGCGTGCCGCGCACCAGGTTGTAAACTGACCCCACGTATGTTGCCAGCGATGAGAGTGCAGCGTGCCTCGGCGCGCACCAGTATAGTCCATTTGAGCGCAGTAGCTTTCCTTTCAGCAGCCTTCATAGCAGTCGCGCAAGCCCAGGGTCCCGACCCTGCAGCCATCGCGCCGCATGAAGCCAGCGCAATCCCGCTTCCGCTCGCCGAAGACCGCGGCTCCGCAGCCCTCGAAGAATCTCTGCGCCGTCTCAACACAACAGCCAGCGTAATGATGATCGTCGCCCACCCCGACGACGAAGACGGTCCCCTACTCACCTACCTCAGCCGCGTCCAGGGCGTTCGCACCATCCTCTACACGCTCACCCGCGGAGAAGGCGGCCAGAACGCCATGGGCGCGGAAACCTACGACGCGCTTGGCCTCATCCGCACCAATGAGCTGCTCACCGCCGACAAGTATTACGGCGTCACGCAAATGTGGGGCACACAAGCCGACTTCGGCTTCTCCAAAACGCAGGAAGAATCCTTCGAACGCTGGAACCACAACCGCGTCCTCTATGACGCCGTCCTCGCCGTGCGCCGCATGAGGCCGCAGGTCATTGTCTCCACCTTCGTCGGAGCAGTCAGTGACGGCCACGGTCACCATCAAGTCTCCGGCGAAATCGCGCAGGAAGTCTTCAAAGCCGCAGCCGATCCCAAAGTCTTTCCCGAACAGCTTAAAGACGGCATCGAACCCTGGCAGCCGTTCGCTGTCTACGGAATGGTTCCCTTTGCGCCCATCACGGACAAGGGAATCTTTGACTACGCTACCGGCAAATGGGCTCCCGCGCGCTTCAAAAACTACGTCACCGGCGAAACCATCGACCATGCGCTCTCAGCCGATGTCACCATTCAGGTCGGCGACCGCGATCCTATCCTCGGTCGCAGCCCTGTGCAGATCGCCCGCGAAGGCTGGGGCATGCAGAAGTCGCAATATGGCGGCGCGAGCCCGGCACTTAGCGGCCCATCTACCACCAGCTATCACCTCTGGGCCGTCGCTCACGGATTTGAAGCGCCAGGGGAAACCCGAAGCAGCAACAACACGCTCTTTGAAAATGCCAAAGTGCGCATCCCCAGTAGCGCCTTCTACCTCGCCAGTCTCGGTGGCACAAATTCACCTCAGTGGCTCAATGCTGCTCTTCAATCCATCGGCAATGGTCTGAGCGCAATTGCGATGAATTCCGCTCCTCGTGCTAATGGTGAATTGGCCCGCCAAATCGCCGCCGCCTACAAGCCAACCCTCGATCTCCGCACCCACATCGCCTCTGCCACAGATCTCACACCCCAAGCTAAAGCCAGCCTCCTACTCGAACTCGACTACAAAATCGACGAGTTCCAATCCGCCCTCAAAGAACTGCTTGGTCTCAACCTCATCGCTTTCCGCACCAACGGCGGAGGAGGCGGCGGTGGCCGCGGCGCATCCGCGGATGAAACACCCGCCAGCGTCTCTCCCGGCGAAGACTTCCGCGTCCGTATTCACACCACGCAATCCGGAACCGCAGCAACGCTATCCAAAGCATGGCTGGAAAGCCACGCCGGCGATTCCTGGTCCACAGAAACCGACACAAAATCTCCATCAAACGACACGCTCTTCCGCGTAAAAGCCTCAGCCAACGCCGCGCCCACCGCGCCCTATTTCACACGCCCCACCACAGAGCAGCCGTACTACGACATTTCCAATCCCGCTTGGCGTGGCCGTTCCCTCGCGCCCTGGCCGCTTGAAGCCGAGGTGGAATACACCTTCGATGGCACGCCCATCCGCATCAGCGCCGTCGTTCAAACCCTTCAGCATGTCACCGGTGAAGGCGGCGTCTACGAGCCGCTCGTCGTCACGCCCGCCATCGGCGTCAGCATGACGCCCGAAGCCCGCATCGTTCCCCTCGACGGCGGCCCGCTGCCTGTCAAAGTCGTCGTACACACACAGGCCGCCGCAGTAGGCACCGTCTCGCTCAAGCTCCCCGCAGGCTGGCACTCCGAACCTACTGAAGCCAACTTCGCCCGCAAATCTGCCGGTGATACTGAGCCCATTCTCTTCTCCGTCACCACGGATGGCGCGCAGTCCGGCGCATATACAGTAGAAGCCGTAGTCCAATCCGGCGGGGCCACATATACCAGCGGCTGGAGGAGCATTGGATACCCCGGTCTTCGCCCCTACAACCTCTACAGAGCCGCCGAGCTCAAGACACGCAAGATCGACGTCAAGCTCGCACCCGGCCTCAAAATCGGCTACATCATGGGTGCGGGCGACCTCGTTCCTGAAGCCATCGAAGCCATGGGCGTCATGCCGCATATCCTCTCACCCTCTGAGCTGGCCACAGCCGATCTCTCCGCCTGGAACGTAATCGTCATCGGCATCCGCGCCTATCAGACTCGCCCTGAACTGGCCTCCAATCAAGCACGCCTCGATGCCTTCGTCCGCAACGGCGGCAACCTCATCGTGCAGTACCAGCGCGGCAACTTCCCCGCGCCGCTGCCGATCAGCATGGGCTCGCGGCCTGAAAATGTCGTCGACGAGAGCGCGCCTGTCAAGCTCCTCATGCCGCAGGACCAACTCCTCCGCTCGCCAAACATCATCACCACAGCCGATTTCGATGGCTGGGTTGAGGAGCGCGGCCATTCCTTCCTCGACACCTGGGATCCTGGCTACACCGCACTCACCGAAACCGCCGATGCCGGCCAGGACCCGCAGCGTGGCGGCCTTATCGTCACCCATCCGGGCAAAGGCACATATATTTACGTTGCTTATGCGCTTTACCGGCAGCTTTCCGAACTTGTACCCGGCTCCTATCGTCTTTTCGCCAATCTCCTCAGCGCCGGAGCGGCAAGATAGTCGCTCCCGGCAATTTTCGGGTTAAGGCCGTGTAAATTTTTTATTACTAATCCATTACAACTATTAAATCCCTGTAAATTCGTCATATTTTCATCTTTCCCTGCCACTCTTGAACCTGAAACAACCGGAAAGCGACGGGATCTCTCGTCGCACATGCATTCTTTGCGTTCGCGATGGAAGCGCATAGCGGGCATCGGGGGAAGTACAAAAATGCCCGGCATAAGCAGTGTGTGAAAAGCAACAAGCCGTATTTAATAAAGAGAGGCACAATGAACTGGAAACTGAAATCGGTTGCCGCGATCGCACTGGCAGCCAGCGCAATTGGCAGCTTTGCCTATGCGACTGACCCAACTCCTGTGAGTGATGCTACTCCGCCCAAAAAGCACAAGGCGGCAGCAGCCAAGAAGGCTGACGCTCCTTGCTGCGCAGCCACCGAAGATCAGATTAAACAGCTTCGTCAGGATCTGCAGAGCCAGATCGACGGCCTGAAGTCCGATCTAGCCGCGAAGGACGCCGCACTGCGCGATGCGCAGCAGAAGGCAGCCGACGCCCAGGCCTCTGCCGACAAGGCGAATGCGGCTGCAGCCGGCGTGGCCGACAATGCCGCAGCCGTCAGCGCGCTGCAGGGCACAGTCAATGACCTGAAGGCCAACCAAGTGTCGCTTGCCACCACGGTTTCCGATGAAACCACCAAGATCAAGCAGTCGATTGAGAGCCCGAATGTCCTTCATTACAAGGGCATCGCGATCACTCCCGGCGGCTTCACCGCGGCTGAGACCGTGTGGCGTCCGCACTCCACTGGATCCGACATTCCCACACCGTTCACCTCCATTCCCTTCCCGCAGGCTGAGGCATACCACCTGAGCGAGTTCTACGGCACAGGCCGCCAGTCGCGCGTCTCGCTGCTCGCTGAGGGCAAGGTCGACTGGGGCACGATCCGGGGCTACTTCGAGGGTGATTGGCTCGGCACTGGCGTAACCTCGAACAACAACCAGTCCAACAGCTATGTCTTCCGCCAGCGCGTCATCTGGGGCCAGGCTATTACCAATAGCGGCTGGGGCTTTGCCGGCGGACAGATGTGGTCTCTGGCTACCGAAGACGCCAAGGGGCTTTCGAATCTTTCCAGCGACATCAAGACGCCGCAGACCATCGACCCGAACTATAACGCCGGCTTCGTCTGGACCCGCCAGTACGGCTTCCGCGTCACCAAGTCCTTCGGCGACAAGCTCGCCATTGGCATCGCAGCGGAAAACCCGCAGGTTCTCTCGCCTGGCGGCACCATCACCCTCAACCCGGGCGTGAGCTATATCTGGGGCAATCCCGGCACCAGCAGCGGCGCCTATAACGGCGCCATCAGCAGTGAAGCCTGCACGTCCACCAGCACCACCACACCGGTCAGCGTCACTTGCATTCCGGGCTACCTGACCACCTACGCCATCAATCCGGTTCCCGATTTCATCGCAAAGATCGCTATCGATCCCGGCTACGGCCACTATGAAATCATCGGCATCACTCGCGCCTTCCGCGATCGCATCTATGAGGGTACGAGCGGCACTCCCTGGAACGATACCCAGTGGGGCGGCGGCATCGGCGGCAGCGCGCGCATGCCCATCACCCACATGCTCGACTTCGGCGTGAAGGCTCTCTACGGCCACGGCACCGGCCGTTACGGCGACTCAACCGTTGCCGACGTCACCGTCGGACCGGATGGCCGCTTCAAGCCTCTCGAAAGCCTCTCGGCACTCGGCACGCTCGAATTTCATGCCACACCACGCCTGGACATCTACGCCAATTACGGTGTCGACTATATCGGCAAGTGGCTCTATGAGAACTCGGCCGGCAAGGCGGGCGGTTACGGCATTGGTGAAAGCAACTCCGGTTGCGGCACTGAGAACCTCACCCCCACCGCGCCAACCATCCCCTCCAGCGGCAGCTCCTGCACCGGCGTCAACCGCGACGTTCAGGAAGGTACCCTGGGCTACTGGTATGACATCTACAAGGGATCCCACGGCCGTCTGCGTCAGGGCATCCAGTACAGCTACGCCAGCCGCGTAATCTGGGCCAACCTGTCCGGATACGCTCCCAAGGGCATCGAGAACATGTTCTGGACCTCCTTCCGCTACTACCTGCCGTAGTCAACAGGCAGAGCTAACAACGAAGGGCAGCTCGCAAGAGCTGCCCTTCTTCTTTTGTGCTGAAGCTAAGCAAGCGGAGGCGGGCGGAATCCAAATTCACGATCTACAATCTTCGCAATACCCAACACAATCTCGTCTTCGAAAGGCCGCGCCGCAATCTGCACGCCGATAGGCAATTCCTCGGGCGACCGACCGACAGGAACGACCGCCGCCGGGCACGCCAGCACATTGAACCATTGCGTGTAGCGCACCGCATCCAGATACGCCACAGTCTTTCCTTCGACGTTCCATGAGCGCTCGCCATGCCTCCACGCAGGCACGCTCGCCACCGGACACAGCAAAACCGGATACTCTTGCATGGCCTCCAGCGTCTTTGCGCGCAGCATATCCAGCTCCGCCCACGCATTCAACAGTTCAGCAGCCGTCAGCGGACCTGCAGCTCCCGCAATGCCGAGAAACTCCGTAAAGATCGGGCTTAGCCGCTCGCGCTTCCCGCGAATCGCAGACTCATAAAACATTGCCCCGCACTGCACAAAAAAGATGTTCCATAGCTTCCGCAACTGCTCCAGCGTATGTGGCCGGAACGGCTCCACGCGAAAGCCCGCATCCCGCAACGCCTGAGCCGCGGCCTGCACCGCCGCGCGCGTCTCCGCCGTCACAGGCACAATGCCATCGTCCTCAAAAAAACCAATCCTGCATGCCCGAAGCTCGTCGAGCGAGTGCGCACGCAAAGCCACAGGCGGACTCGCCGGATCGCTCGCATCCTGCCCACTCAACACACGAAACAGCAGCTCCACATCTTCCATCGCGCGCGCCATCGGCCCAATCGCACCCAGCGTCGAGAACGGTCCCACGCATGGCGGCAGATGCCCGCGCCCCGGCACGCGTCCCGGCGTGGGCTTCAGCGAGCCGATACCGGTAAAGTGCGCCGGCACTCGAACGGAACCTCCGCTGTCGCTTCCCAACCCCGCCGCCGAAAGCCCCGCGGCAATCGCCGCCGACTCGCCGCCGCTCGACCCTCCAGGCGTCCGCTCCAGATCCCACGGATTCGACGTGCGCCCATGCAGCAGGTTCGCAGTCTCATAGGCCATCAGAAACTCCGGGCAATTCGTCGTGCCCAGAATCAGCGCCCCCGCCGCGCGCAGCCGAGCCACGGCCTCCGCATCCTCGCGCGGAATGTCGCCCTTGTTCAGCAAGCTCCCGATCTCGCAGCGAAACCCGGCCGTCGCAATCGACGATTTCACGGTCACCGGCAGTCCATGCAGCGGCCCGCGCGGCTCCGGCATGGCATCAAAAGCTCTGGCCTGCACACGCACTCGCTCCGCATCAAAATCCGCAAAGGCGTTCAGGCATGGATTCAACCGCTCAATCCGTGCAATATGCGCCTCTGCCAGTTCCGAAACGCTTATTGCGCCGGAGCGCAACGACTCCAACTGCCGCATTGCAGACTGCAACGCGATTTCATTCACGGCTTCACCGCTCCCGCGCTCGTCGCGCCATCTTCCTTCGGGGTTGACGGCAGCTCACGGTAATCAAAGCGGTACGACCGCACCGGCTCACCCGAATCGAAGCGTGTATTCCAGTCCAGCTGATACTTCAACGCATTCGCATCGTCCGGGAATTTCTCCTGCGCACCGTACGGATACGCGCTCATGTTATGGAACGGCAGCGGAGCCACGGTAAACGGCGCAGCATCCCACCAGTCCATGTCCTTCACAAAACCATTCGCGTAGAAGAAGTAATCCCGCTTCCAATGCGCCGGCAACGCAGGCAGCTTTGCCGCGTCAAAGTCCGCCGCAATCTCCTCACCGCTGCCAAAGATCGCATAGCGGTCGTCGATTCCCTTGATCAGCTCCGTCACATCGCCCATCCGCGTATAGTTTCCGCGCTGGTGCTGGAACGGCCCCGTCAAACTCACGCGGTTGTAGTCGTAATCGAGATCGCCAGAACTGGCTCCCTCAATCTGCTTCGGGTAGCCGCGGAAATGCAGCGTGGCCGCGGCCAGCGGTACTTCCTGCGCGCGAGCCTCGGCATCGCCGCTCCGATCAATCAGCACGTTGTCCCAGAAAATCTCCAGGTTGGTCATCAACCGGATGCGCCGCACTCCCGCTGGAATCCTGCCGGTCAGATCGACGACAATCGTCCGCTCCATCCCTGCCGGAAATCCCGCCTCCTCTGTCACGCGCCGCCACTCACCATTCGGCATCTCGGCCTCCACGTACGGCGCAATCGGCTTGATCCCCGCCTGCCACGCCGCATACAGAGAAGTCGCACTGAAGTAGTTCACATACCCCGTCATCAACAACCGCAGCGGGGACTGCGCATCCAGCGAACCCAGATCGAGCGTCAATGCATGCAGATTCGCAAAACCGTCATAGGGCGTTGGAGTAAACCCACTCGCAAACTTGTGATCGCGGCTCTTCAGCGCATCCATCGCATCGCGACCCTCACCATCCCACGCGCCAACCGGCAAACGCGCACCCTTAGAGGCCACCACGCGCCCCGACGCAAAAGGCGGATCGTCCAGAAACTTTTCGTCCGGATTGACTTCCACATTCTCCGGATGATCCACCGCCACCAGCCTCAACTGGTCAACGTAATTTACCTCTTCCATCGGCTCAATAAACCGCAGGCTCAGCCTGCCATTCACCGGCTCCAGATTCGCGCCATTCACCTTGATCCACTCGCCCGGATTCGGCGTGTTGCGCCGCGACGGTGTGAACCAGTGCCCCACCACCGCCGCGCCAATCGCATCCGTCACTAATCTGTACTTGTGCCCATCCCACGCAAACAGCACCGGGCACGAGCTGCCACGCCTGTCCGCTTCCTTCAGCGCAATCACTGGCTTGTGCGGCAAATCAATCTCATCCTGCAGCACGCCCGTCGGCCACAAAATCCGCAGCAGGTCGATCCCCTCAGCCTGCCCCAACCCCACCAGCACCTGCGGAGGCCCCTGCGTCGCATAGCCACTCGCGCCCGCAACCTCGAACTTCTGCCATTGCCCGTCGGCAAAGACCTCTACCTTTGCGCCGAGCGCCGTCTTGTTATCCGCCAGGCCTGTCAAATCGATCCGCGCAAAGTGATTCTTCTGCGCGCCCACATTTTTGAGCAACACCGGCGCAGCGCCTTCCTGCGTGACAATCAAATCTGCCGCCCCATCGCCATACACGTCTGCGGCAATCAACCCACGAGGCGCGGTCAGCTTCACTGCATCCAAGCCCAGCGCCGCGCTCACATCCGCAAAGCTGCCGTCACCTTGATTGCGAAGCACTCGCACCTGCGGCCCCGCAGCCGTCTCCACAATCACCGCCAGATCGATCCACCCATCGTTATCAATGTCAATCGGCGTCAATCCCCACCCGCGTAGCGCGCCCTTTAGCGGTAGCTCCACGCGTTCAAACCGCTTGCCCTCCACATTCCGCCATAGCGTCACACCTGGCGCACCGTCGTGCGTTACTGCAATATCCATCCAGCCATCCTTGTTGAAGTCAAAGACAGCAATGCCTACGCTCGCAGGCAGCTTCGCATCGTAAAGCGTCTTCGCCGGATACTTCCCTTCGCGAGGATTCACATAGATCACCGGCGCGGTTCCATCGCCCGTCACCGCCAGGTCCACCGCGCGGTCGTTATTGAAGTCCGTCAGAATCGCCGCCGCAGTCTTCCCACTCCCGCCCAGCCCTGTCGGTTCCGTCCACTCCGTAAATGTCTTGTTGCCGTTATTGCGCCACAACACATTCGGCGTACCGCCCTCGGCCAGCGGAGCCCCTGTCAGCAGCAGATCCAGATCCCCATCATGGTCGTAATCGACAAAGGTGATTCCCGTTGGGCGGTTGCGCGCAGTCAATCCTGCTTCCGCCGTCACGTTCTGAAACTTCCCATGCCCCAGATTCCGAAACAGCAGCACGCCATCCTCCAGCGCCACCGCCAGATCGTTCAATCCGTCGCCGTCATAGTCACCAACAGCGCAGGCAATGGCGTTACCTGCAACCTGCAGACCTGATGCAGCTAAATCCAACTGCACAAAACTTCCACCTTCTGCACGATGCAGCACAGTCATGGCCTGCGGACCGGATTGCATGAGCACAATATCCATCTCGCCGGAACCGGTTGCGTCAATCATGCAAGCCCCACCCGTTGTAGCAGGACCAGCCTCATGGATAATCCTGGCCACAAACTTGACGGGGATCATGGCACGCGGTCGAGCTTCATGAAGTTCCACCGGCATCACTAACGAGAGCCGTCCCTGCTCCCCATAAGCCAGCCCTATCGCCGCTGAAATCTTCGCGCCCGTCAAATGCTGAAATCGCTTGAAGTGTCCCTTCGCCTCATCCGTCTTTCCTTCCCGCTGCAGCGCCCGCGCCAATCCAAACTCCGCCGAAGCATGCATCGGATCAATCTCCAGCGCCTTCTTCAGCACCGCAATTGCTTCGTCGTACTGCTTTAGTTCCTGGTAGCACGCGCCTGCAAAGTAGAAAGAATCCGCGTCGGTTGGATCTAACTTCGTCGCTTCCAGAAAGCTCTTCAGCGCATCTTCCATCTCGTTGCCCGCATGCTGCGCCAGCCCCAGGTTGTACCAGGCCGCCGCGCTCTTTGGGTCCACTTCAACCGCCTGCCGCAGAGCAGCCTTCGCCTCATCCAGCTTTTGCAGAGTCATCAGCGCAATGCCATCGTTGATCGCCGCCCGCGCCAGCTTCGGGTCCGCCCTGCGCGCCGCCTCAAAGCTCTCCACAGCCTTGGCACTCGCCTGCTGACTCATCAGCGCCACGCCGCGATTATTCAGCCGCACGGCTTCCTCATGCGCCACGCTTTGTATCTGGGCATGCCCCGCAGCAATCGCCGCCGACATCAGCACCCAAACCGCGCTCTTTCCTGCTCTCACCGCTCTTATATCCCTCTCGTAAAAACCCTACCAGTGTATGCGACTCGCAATGCCGCTGACCGCCGTCATCGCAGCACATCGACTCCATGCAATCGATATACTTCCCCTGTGAATCCCCCCTCCGCAAATAGCGGCTCTCTCGACACTCGCAAGCGCCGCATCGGCGTCGTCACTACCTCCCGTGCCGACTACAGCCATCTCTACTGGCCGCTCCGCGAACTCGCCGCGCGGCCGGACGTCGAACTCGGCGTCTTTACCCTTGGCGCGCATCTTTCGCCTGCTTTCGGCAGCACAATCCGCGAGATCGAGCGCGACGGCTTCCCCATCCAGGCTCGCATCGAATGCCTGCTCAGCTCCGACACCGACACCGGCATGGCCAAAACCATCGGGCTCGCTATTCTTGGGCTCGCCGATGCGCTCACCAACTGGCGTCCCGATCTGCTCCTGCTCATTGCCGACCGCTACGAGATGCTCGCGCCAGCCTCCGCCGCGCTCGCACTCCGCATTCCCATCGCACACATTGAAGGCGGAGAAATCAGCCAGGGCGCCATCGATGACGCGGTCCGCAACGCACTCACCAAGCTCGCGCACATCCACTTCACGTCCACAGAAACCGCCCGCCGGCGCGTCATCGCCATGGGCGAGGAATCCTGGCGCGTCCATCACGCCGGCGCGCCTTCGCTCGATCACCTTCGCCGCTCCGCATTACTCGATCGCTCCGCCCTCGAAGCCAGACTTGGCATTTCCCTGGTCCCACCCACCACCCTTGCGGCCTGGCATCCGGTCACCATCCTTGCCGACACCAATGCTGAGGCCGACGCCTTCTTCTCCGCTCTGGCCGCACATCAGGGCCAGCTTCTTTTTGTCTACCCCAACTCCGACGCCGGCAGCCTGGCCCTGATGGAACGCACTCGCGCACTGGCGCAGACGCGCCCCAACACCTACCTCTTCGTTAACCTGGACCCCATCACCTACTGGAGCCTGCTCGGCCAGGTCGATGCCATGATCGGGAACTCCTCCAGCGGCATCATGGAAGCCGCATCCTTTGCTCTGCCGGTGGTCAACGCCGGCATGCGCCAGCAGGGCCGCGAGCGTGCCTCGAACACCATCGATGTTCCAGCCAATTCAGGAGCCGATGCCGGACTCATTCTCGAAGCCCTGCGCCGCGCACTATCTCAGGATTTCCGCGCCACGCTGCGCGGCATGGAAAACCCCTACGGCAACGGCACAGCCTCTCAAATCATCGCCCGCGTCCTGGCCGAAACTCCGCTCGAAGGACTGCTCATCAAGCAGCACGCTTCTCTGCCCATCCAGGAACATCCCTTGCTTCCTACTCGATGAGAGATTGCGTCGCAATCCGCGAACCCTGACGCCATAAGCCAGCATCTACTAAAGCGGCACGCATGAAAAACAAGTCGCCTGTGGGGCCCTCCAATACCGGACTTCCGGTGTTTCAAATTCCGGCATTTGAAGATTTCACTACAGGCTCGCAAGTTTCTGCCGATAGCTCCTGAGCCCCCAAGAATCGTCGAAGGCAGGTTTTACCATGATTGTCGAAGCTCAAAGCAAAGGTCTCGGCCGTTGCGGTTTGTACGTAGGGGCTGAAAACGTCCGCCTCTACTTCCCGCGCAATCTTTCGGCCATCGAATTCAATCTGGGTCATCTCAAGATTGAATGCAAACTCAACCCTGACTTCTGGCAGGGCCAACCGGAGATTAACGATCCCCGGCTCGGCGCCTGGCTGGATACCAAAATGATGCACGAAAACCGTCACCGCGTCGCAGTACGTCTAGCCATGATTCCCACCGGAGAGAACGCTTACAAGTTGCAGCCGGCAACGGCTGAAATACCGGCGCGCCCGCAGCTTCGAGCCATCGTGGCCGCTTAAGCCTCTCTCTACCCACACATTCCCTGTGTGCTCCATCGGTAGTGTCTCAGTTTGAAAAAATCCCGCAGGGGCTAAAGCCCAATTTTATTTTTATGGCCGTTTCGGCACGACTAAATCGGCACGACTAACTGAAGTCGTGCCCTGTTACAAAGCAATTCAAATTGAGACACTGCCGCTCCATCCTTCTCGTGCCTTTTCCGGGAAGGATGGTTTAACCTCAGTGCCAATCCCGCGTCACAGCCTTCCTCCTGATTCCGGTTGATAAACTTAAGCCGGTATGACGACCCCTCAAATCTTAGAAGAAGTTATTCAGCGCTATTTTGCCGCAGGCGCTTCCGCCGCAGACGATCCCTCCGCCCGCGATGCGTTTTCCCGCTTCCGCTCCGCTCTCGAACGCGGCGAAATCCGAGCCGCTTCTCCCGATCCCGCTTCGCCCATCGGCTGGCGCGTCAATGTCTGGGTCAAGCAAGGCATTCTGCTGGGCTTCCGCCTCGGCAAGCTGACAAACTATCCGTCGGCCTCAATGGAAACAGCGGAGACCGTGCTCACGTTCGTGGACAAGGACACATTTCCCGTGCGGAGCTTTTCCGGGAGCGACGGCATCCGCCTGGTCCCCGGCGGTTCTTCCGTTCGCGCCGGAGCCTATCTTGCCCGCGGTGTGGTCTGCATGCCTCCCATGTACATCAACGCCGGCGCGTACGTCGACGAAGGAACCATGGTTGACTCGCACGCACTGGTCGGTTCCTGCGCCCAGATCGGCAAAAACGTTCACCTCAGCGCCGCGGCGCAGATCGGCGGCGTGCTTGAGCCCGTCAGCGCCAGCCCGGTCATTATTGAGGACAACGTGCTTGTCGGCGGCAACTGCGGCGTTTATGAAGGCGCCCTTGTCCGCTCCGGAGCCGTGCTTGCCGCAGGCACCATCCTCACCCGCGGCACCCCGGTCTTCGATCTGGTCAACGGCACGGTGATCCGCGCTACGGAAGAACTGCCGCTCATCATCCCGCCCAACGCTGTCGTCGTTCCCGGCTCCCGCGCTGTGACTCGCGGCAAAGGCGCGGAGTGGGGCCTCAGCCTCTACGCCCCGGTCATCGTCAAGTACCGCGACGAGAAGACCGACCTCAGCACGACTCTCGAAGACCTGCTGCGATAGCCTGACATCATTCGCGTAGTGTCTCAGTTTGAAGTTTCTTTGAAAGGGGGCACGTGGCCCGTAACCGATTGCTCGGCTGGCCTCAAAAGTGCTTTTGGAACCCTCGGAAACGCTTATCGAACCCTTAACGAACCCAAATTCTGTTTCCGCTTTTACAAGGCGATAACACCGTTCAGAACCAGATTCACATCTGATTTGCAACTTCGGACCTAAGCAGGTCTTGAACTCAAACGATCTCAATTTGATCACCGTAGAGACGATCCTTGCAAACCGCGTCCCCCGCACATGAGCGGCTCATTGGTGCGACCGAACTGACTGGGGCTTCGATCCCTCGGGGGAACTCGATGAGTGCGTTGACCTGTTAGCGACAGTTGAGAATAATTTCCGGTTTGGCGATCAACCGCCAACAACATCCGCTCAGGCCTTGATCCGCACCTAGAACTTGATTTAGTCAACTGAATCGAAGTGGCAACGACATTCCCTGAAGCCAGCGAATCGCAGAGGCTATGATAGCCTACCGCTAATGACTTCGAGCTTAAAATCAAGCATTACTTCCGCGATTCCACCGCGTGCAAAACAATTTTTGAAACACGTCTTCGCCTTCTATAACGGATATTTCGCCTGGCGCAATCAAATTCAGTGGACGGCTAATCCGGGTAAACCTGAATATCCGGATACAGGTTCGAATTACCTGCAAGAATACTTTAAGGCTCACCACACAGGGCACGGGATTTTTAAGTGGGATCACTATTTCGATATATACGAGCGGCATTTCCGGAGTTTTCGAGGCCGCGACATCACCATTGTGGAGATCGGCATCTATAGTGGCGGCAGCCTGCAGATGTGGAAAGATTATTTTGGGCCGAAGTGTCAGATTGTTGGTGTCGATATTGAACCTGCCTGCAAATCATACGAGAACGGTTCGATTCGCGTATTCATCGGAGACCAAGCCGACCGGGAGTTTTGGCACCGATTTAAACAGGAAGTCGGTATGGTAGACATCGTGATCGACGACGGAGGACATTCCCCACAACAACAGATCGTAACCCTGGAAGAAATGTTGCCACATCTCAATCCGGGAGGAGTTTACCTATGTGAAGACATTCATGGTGAATTTAATAGGTTTGCTTCGTACGTCCAGGGGCTTGAGCAGCACTTGAACGCGTCCGAACTTGTAATTAATTCAAATTTGAACGAGAAAGCTGTCTCATCTCGCGCCACCACGATCCAGGACGCGATCGAGGCAATCCATCAGTACCCTTTCCTGACGGTGATTGAGCGAAGAAAGAATCCGAAAGGGGAATTCGTCGCACCGAAAATGGGAACTCAATGGCAACCGTTCATGTGATAAGACCAACATGAATCTGCTTCGGAAAAGTTGAAATTCCCCTCATTCTCTTCAGTCAATCGCAAGAAGATATGGATTGACGCCGGAAGCAAATCACGCGAATCCGGGGGCAGCGATCATGAAAAGGATCATCGTCATCACGTTGACCGCAGTTTTGTGCGGCGTAACGCGGCAATCCCCAGCAGCCCAGACGCAAATCGAGGTCCACGCCTGCACGGAGCATGGAAACACCTACGACTGCGACCGTCACACCTTCGACCAGCTCCTTCGTACTGCGAAGACGATATCGATCCAGGTTCCACGGCTTGCCGCAGGCACATCGAAGCAGTTACAGCAGCTTGCAGCTTCGCTCGGCAAGACAGTACAGCCTGACTCTGCCGATCTCGCCTTTGTTCTCACAAGCCCCGATCCGAGCGGCGTCTACTTCGGTCCCTCCGACCGCAAGCTAGCCACCATCAATGTCTATTACAAGGCGTCTTCGTCAAATCCCGGTCAGCTCATCTGGTCAGAGAGCTACTTTGGCCAGCCCGATACTCCCTGGCCCACCGCCGCACATGCTGTGATTGAACAGTTCCGTAAGAGCGTGAAGCGACCTTGATGTATGGGATTTATATGCATCACTCCCTGGATGTCTTTGGGCGCAAAACTGCGCTTCTGGAGGTGCCTTGAGCATTGGGTCTTGTTTTTTAGCGGGTTAGCCGCGCTTCGCGCGATAGCGAGTTAGCAAGTTAGCGGAGAGAAAAACGAACTATGTTTACCATTTAAATAACAGAAGATGGTTACCAAAAAAATAAAACAAATTGAACATAGGTTGTGCAGGTTATTGATTATAAACAAGTTGATGCGCATTTTCAGCGCGTACGGTTTTGTTCGCCTTTTCTATGCTTTCTTCCGATTTAAAGGACTTACCGGGTTTCCAAAAAGACTGGTCTGACCGGCCTGTGGAAAACAAGATGGCCCGATTCCATCCTGGAATCGGGCCGCTGTTTTGCCGCTTATTATGAGCATGGCACAAAAGGGCGTAATTCCATGCAAATTATCTGAAGGATATTTTGCACGAAAGTAACGTGGACTTTGCCGGGTCAGGCATACCGCGGAACGCGAGCCCCTCAGAGCCAGATCATCGTGTGGCCGGGGCTGTCGCTGGAGGCGCGCGTCACCATCTCTTCGGCCAGCCCGAGGCCATGACGGGCAAAGTAGTATGCGGCACTGTGGACGCGTTCCTGCGGCGCGCCATTGGGGAAGATCGCCTGCACGATCGTCTGCGCGTGGCGGCCCAGCGCGGCCTCCTTTTCAAGCTGGAAGCCGGCGGCCAGACGGCGCAGGCGGTTCATCTGGTAGCGCATTTTGCCGGCCGCGGTGCGGGCGGAGCGGCCGAGGCCCTCGTCGAGGCGGCTCATCCACTCCTCGACCTCGGTCAGCTCGGCGTCAAGGGCGTTTCCGGCGGCGGCGAGCTTGCGCTTGCCTTCAATGGGCATGGCGCGGGCGGCAAGAAGCTGGGCCAGACTGTCTCTGGTCTGCGAAAAGATGCGCTCGGGAGCAAGGTCGTGGCGGCGGAGCAGATCGCCAATGGCGGGCTCAATGAGCGTGGCGGAAAATCGCGCCTGGACAGGCGTGACGCGGCCTCCCAGCGGAATGAGGATGCGCTCGAAGAGGACGGCAGATTGCGCGAAGTAGGCAATCTCCGCCGGGCCGCCAATGGTGAGCGAGGTCCCGAAGAGGAAATCCTGAAAGACAGGGCGCAGGAGCGCCGAGGGTGAGATGCGATGCGGCTCCGAGGCGAGAATTCCGGCAAGCTCGGAGGTGGAGTAACGATTGCGGCCCGCCTGCCAGAGGCCATTCGGCTCGGCGGCGGTGGGCGGAGTGCGCTTGAGAGACTGGCGTACTCCACTTTCCGAATCGATAAGAAAGAGCAGGCTGGAACCAGCGCCGACGGCAACCTGGGCGTGGTAACCGGCTTCCGTCAGCGCGCGATTGCGGTCGAGCAGCGCGGCGTGCAGCTCATCGGCACGCTCGATGGCGGCGAGCAGAACCGGCGCGCCAAGATTGTGTACTTCCGGAGACGCGGCGTCAAAGACGAGAAGACCCTGGGCGGCGAAGACTTTGGAGTAGAAGTCCGCGAATGCCTGGGCAAAGGTGCGGCCGGGGCGATAGGCGGCCTGGAGCGCTTCCAAAGCGTCGGACCAGCCGATCCATTCGGCGGCTTCGTCCAGCAGAGGCGCGATGGTTTCATCGAAGACGATGGAGCCTACGGGGACGGCTGCGGAGGGCTTGCTGGAGTAGACGAGCTTTTTGAGCTCATGACGGCCGGGGAAGGTGACGTGATCGATCTCGGCGAAGTCATGATCTTCACTGGCAAGCCAGAAGATGGCTGCGTGGGGCTGGCCTGAGACTGTGGCCTGGCGGGCGCGAGCCAGCGCGGTGGCAGCCTTGAAGCCGGTGAAAAGCGGTCCACCAAAGAGACCGACCTGCTGGCCGGTGAGGACTGTTCCGGCGCCAGCGCGCAGAGCGGCGATGGAAGCGGCGGCTGAGGGATTCTGCGCCGCCAGAAGATCAACAATGCGGGACCAGTGAGCGGGACGGGCAGAGGCTTGCCGCCAGAAATTGCCGGCCAGTGCTGTGGCGTAGAAAGGACGCACCTCGCTTGCTCCAGCACAGAAATCCGCAAAGAGCCGGGATGCGCCGGGCGCGATGGTGATGGGATGACACTCGATTGTCGACTCTGCGGACACTTTTCTGGGAACCCTTTGAACAGACGTGATTGAAATAAGGATGACACGGAAGGGGGGTGGGATGCAGAAAGGCAGGATACCGAGACCAGGAGCCGGGGTAGTGGCTCAGTTTGAAAAACATCCCACAGGGGCTAAAGCCCAAAGACTTTATCAGCCGGATTTTCGGCACGACTCAAGTCGTGCCCTGTTACAAAACAATTCAAACTGAGCCAGTACCCAGGAACGGGAGGGTCAGGGATCAGTGCGTATACTCGGTGTGACCGGAGAATTTTGCGCGGAGGAGAACGAGAACACCTATGGCAAAAAAGGCGGCAGTGCAAAAGAAAAAGGCGACGAAGAAGCCTGCGGAGGTAGCAGAAGTGCTCAGCTCGGAGGTGGCTTACCAGGGGCCGCTGTTCCGCGTGACGCGCGACCGCATTGTGGAGCCGGATGGCAATGAAGGCACGCGCGAGGTGGTGCGGCATAACGGCAGCGTGGTGATTCTGGCCATCGATTCCTCCAAAAGCAAGAAGGACCCGTGGGTGGTGATCGAGCGGCAGTACCGGCATGCGGCGGGGCAATATCTTTGGGAGCTGCCGGCGGGCAAGCTGGACGCCGGCGAGGAGCCGCTGACGGGCGCGCAGAGGGAACTGGAAGAAGAGACCGGATATCGCGCGAAGAAGTGGAAGCTGCTGATCGAGTATTGGGCGAGCCCTGGTTTTCTGGGCGAATCGATGAAGCTGTACCTGGCCGAGGGGCTGATTGCAGGCGAGGCGCATCCGGAAGAGGATGAGAAGATCGACTTCCGGCTGGTGAAGCTGTCCGAGCTGCTGAAGAAGATTGCCAAGGGCGAGATCAAGGACGGCAAGACGCTGGTGGGCACGATGCTCTATGCCAGAAAGCTGAAGAAAAAGTAGCGCGGGAAGGAAAATTTCATCTTGCGTAAATTCTTGGCGTTAGCGGAATAAGCAGCAGAGCCGTCCCACCTGCTGCACCACGCGGAGGAACCTTTCATCAACCTTTGAACAGGCTGCAACGTCAGTAGAAATAGAGCATCGCCGGCAGAATTGAAGTTGTCCCCCGGCTCGCGAAGTTCTCATTACGACGCAAGGAAGGCAGCCTCCTGTGGCTCAACATAAAGGGAAAGTGAAGTGGTTCAATAATGCCAAGGGTTATGGATTCATTGGGCGCGATGACGGTCCCGATGTGTTCGTGCATTACTCGGCAATCCAGTTGGACGGTTACAAGACCCTGAAAGAAGGCGACGATGTGGAGTTCGACATTGTGCAGGGTCAGAAGGGCGCTCAGGCCGACGCAGTGATTCGCCTGAGAGATGCCGCAGCCGTGCAGCATACCGCGGCGTGAGCCGAGCCGCCATGCGGCGGCAATGTTGCGGTGCGTCCGGATGTGCGGGCGCTGGGGATAGGTCTGCCGCGCGGGGCTCACAAGCCGATTTCCTCCATACGCCGGTACAGCTTTGGGCGAAGAGGCGTATTATGGGTTCGCCATGAGCCTTTTGCAGCAGAACTCCCCTGACCTGGACGATGCGGCGCGCGGCGAGGATTTTACTCGCGGCAGCAGCCATATTGTGTGGGCCGCAGCGATTGCGGCGATTGTAGTTTCAATTGCCGTAGCGGCGTACGCATTGGTGACGAAAGAGATGCCTGCGGCCACGGGACAGGTGGCGCGCGCTACGGTGCATTTTGTCCATCACGAGTCGAGCGGAATGGATGCGGCGGGCAATCCGATGCCGAAGGAGCCCTTCGACCAGGTGCTGGTCTTCAGCCACATCCAGGTACATAATCAGAGCAAGAATCCGCTGTTTGTGCGCCAGATCATGACCAATGTGACGCTGGACGATGGAATCCACACAAGCTATGCAGCGATTCCGCATGATTATGAGCGGCTATTCCAGGCAAACCCGGACCTGGCAGTTCTGCATGGCACGCCTCTGCCCGGAGATATAACGATTGCGCCGGGGCAGACCCTGGAAGGCGACATTGTGGCAGCCTTCCGGCTGACGCAAGCGGAGTGGACTGCGAACAAGGGAATGAACTATACGGTGAGCCTGCAATATCAGCCGGACCTGATTTTGCCGGGCCCGATGAGGGTGAATGTGCAGTGAGGCAGTGACTCAGTTTGAAGAAACCGCGTCAGGGGCTAAAGCCCAATTTCATTTTTATGGCCGTTCGGCACGACTAAAGTCGTGCCCTGTTACAAAGCAAGCCGAAGTCGATTCGTCAGACGCTGCAAATGCATCCCTCGGGGGCTAAGGAAGGTCTGATTAAGTCCGTGAAGCATACCTCAGCGGCTAAAGCCGCATTGATTTTGCTGCATTTATGTCACGGCTGAAGCCGTGACCTACTACCGTTCGTGCCACTTAATCAGAGTTTCCCTAAAGCCCGGACACGTTTTTGCGATAGTTACGGCACGAGTAAACTCGTGCCCTGATACAAAGCCGGTCCGATTTGAGTTTTTCCGTAAGCTGTAAAGCCTTGCCATTTCAAAGCAATTCAAATTGAGACACTGCCGGCAGGCGGCAGCACTTGCTGCGAACTGTCGCCTGCCCTCCGCTATTACAATCCCGCCGGAGCGGGGCTGGTCTTGGGCGTGGAAAGATAACCGGAGATCGCGTTCTTTGAGTTGAGGGTGTTTACCACAATCTCAAACAGGCCGCGATCCTTGCCGCTGTAAAACTGGAGCGGCTCGTTGACGTTGCGGTCCTTCTTTTCGTATTTCATGTCATCGGCGTAAACGATGAGGGTGAAACGTGCCTTCTTGGTGTCAGTCTTTTTAAGCTCGATGCTGACGGTTCCGACAGGCTTTTTATCGCCTTTGTTGAGGGTGAACTCGTAGTAGTTGCGGTCGCCCTTGTGCTTGAGGACTTCAAGCTCGTCGCGATTGCGCGCAATGAGGCTGGAGTGATCGCTAAGATCGCCCTTCATGCTCTGGAGCTGGGTGATGGCGCCGGCGAGATCGGTCTGCGTCTTGGCGACGTCGGTTTTCACGCCGCCCACATCCGTCTTGACCGTCGATACATCGGTCTGTACGGCGGTCACCTGCTGGGCGGTCTGCTGCTGCTCTGCTTCAAGACGCTTGTTTTCGGCCTGCTCGCGGACGATGATCTGCTGGGCGCGCGCGTCCATCTGCTTCTGCGTAAGACCGAGCGATTGCGCGGTCTCTTCGCTGGTGACGCGGAGGCGCGCGTTGGTCTCGCGGAGATCGGCGGCGAGCTGGACATTCTTCTGCCTGGCGTCAACGAGGTCGGCCTGCGTGGTGACGAGCTTGCCGCTGAGGCTGTAAGACCAGGCAAGGCCGCCCAGGGCGGCAAGAAGCGCGGCTACGACGGCGACAATAAGCGCGACCGGCGTGCTGTATGGAGTGGGTTCGATGGAATCGCTCATGATGCGGCGTGTACTCCCTTGCGGCTGTGGGGCCGCGTGATGGTAGAGGATTCGGGCTTGTGTTCCGTCTTATTAGACGTGGCACAAGGCCAATGAGAACTACGTTTACGCGCGAGAAAAACGCTGGAAGAGGCTTGCCGTGTAGTTTAGAGGAATTCTGGGGAATTATAGAAAGAAAATTGCGCGAAGGCTGCGAAATGCGATTCCGGCGGAATTGGACGGGCGAGGTTTCGCCTGCGCGGTATTCTGTCAGTGACCTATGGCCAGCATGGATTTCGCCGCTTCCACACCCGTTCCCCCATTTGCTTCGCGCCGCAAGCGGTTCCGCCGGCTGCGATTTGTTCTGTATGCCCTTTCAGCGCTGATTTTTCTTGTGGCGCTGGCCGCAGCAGGAGGCGCGTTGTGGCTGCGCAGCGCGGCAAAGGCGGCATTGCCGCAGCTCGATGGCGAGATTCATCTGAGTGGCGCGGTGAGCGCGCCGGTGACGGTGCGGAGAGATGCGCACGGCGTGCCGCACATTGAGGCGGCTACGCAGGACGATCTTTTCACGGCACAGGGATACATTACGGCGCAGGACCGTTTGTGGCAGATGGACCTGTACCGGCGTCACGCAGGCGGCGAGCTGGCCGAAATACTGGGCGGATCGCTTTTGGTACACGACAAGGCGCAGAGGGTGCTGGGATTTCGCAGAGCGGCGCATCGGATCTATGCGGGCCTCTCCGCGAATGAGAAGTCTGGCCTGGAAGCATACGCGCGGGGGGTGAATCTGTTCATCGCGCAACACGGCGAATCCCTTCCCGCCGAGTTCGAGCTGCTGCATTACTCGCCGAGGCAGTGGACAGGGGAAGATTCGATCCTCATCGGCACAATGATGATCAGCGATCTCGACTCGCACTGGGATACGAAGCTGGTTCACGACGCGATTTCGGCGAAGTTGAGCAAGCTGCCAAATGCAGCGAAGCTGGAGGCGGATCTGTATCCCGTAGGCTCGTGGCGCGACAGGCCGCCGACGGGAGAAGTGGTCGATATGACCAAGCCGCAGCCGGTTCCACCGGCGGCGAAGGATGACGATGATGACAGCACGACAGCGGCGGTGGGCGTGCATGAGCTGCGCCAGACGCTGGGATTGCCGGACTGCGATGCATGCGGAGTTGGCTCGAACAACTGGGTGGTTGCAGGCACACACACGGCGAGCGGAAAGCCGCTGCTGGCGAATGACATGCACCTGGGCATCACGGTGCCGAATATCTGGTACATGGCGGACCTGAAGGCTCCCGGATACCATGCGGCGGGCGTGACGCTGCCGGGAATGCCATACGTGATTGAAGGACACAACGAACACGTTGCGTGGGGATTTACGGCGCTGTATGCGGATGTGCAGGATCTGTACATAGAAAAGCTGGACGGCAAGGGAAACTATCAGGCTCCGGATGGAACGTGGGAGCCGCTGCATGTGAGCCACGAGACGATTCCTGTGCGCGGCGGGGCGGATGTGATAGTGGATGTGCAGGAGACAGCTCATGGGCCGCTGCTGAATCCCCTCTTGAAGAGTGAGAAAAGACCACTTGCGCTGAAGTGGACGTTATATGATCCCGCGTTGAACTCCCTGCCGATTTACGAAATGAACACGGCAACGAACTGGAACGAGTTTTCCGCGGCGTTACAGCAATGGAGCTGGCCAACGCAGAACGTGGTGTACGCGGACGACGCGGGGCACGTGGCGTATCACGCGATCGGGAAGGTGCCGGTGCGCCCGGCAGGATTGACAGGCATAGCCATTCACAATGGACAGAATGAATGGGCCGGATACATCCCCTTCGATCAGTTACCCAACTCCGTCGATCCTCCAAGCGGTTTTCTGGCAACTGCGAATGCGAATGTGACCACCGACAAATCGCCGTACAAACTCACACTCGAATGGGCGGACCCATATCGCGCGGAGCGCATCTACAAGCTGCTGCAAGGGCGCGATAAGTTGACGCCTGCCGATATGCTGGCGGTGCAGACGGACATCTACAGCGAAGTAGACCAGGAGATAGGACACAGGTTTGCATACGCGCTGGACCACTCAGCGCCAAATGACAAAAGGCTGAAGCAAGCCGCGGACCTTCTTAGAAGCTGGGATGGAAAGATGACGATAGATTCAGCAGCGGCAACGGTCGTCACCAAAGCGCGCGACGCGCTGTGGCCGCTGATTCTCGAACCGAAATTGGGCGACCTCACGGCGGATTACCGCTGGTCAGAGAGAAGCTTTGCTCAGGAAGAGATTGTGATGCACGGCGAAGCAGACTGGCTCCCCAGGGGGTACAAGACCTGGGACGATGTGCTGACCGAAGCGGTGCGGCGCGGTCTGAAGAACAGCAACGCACCGGCCGACCTGAGCAAATGGACTTATGGAAGCTGGCACGTAATCGACATTGAGCATCCGCTGCACCCGTTTCTGCCGTGGATAACCGACATCGCCGGCACCGGCGCGCTGCCGCTCAGCGGCGGCGGCACAACGGTGAAGCAGGTGGGCAAAGCATTTGGCCCTTCACAGCGGTTCACCATGGACTGGAGCAGCATCGACGGATCGACCGAAAACATTTCACTGGGCGAGAGCGGCAATCCATACAGCGAATACTTCCGTGACCAGTGGAAGGATTATTACGGCGGAACGACCTTTGCGCTGCCATTTACGGAGGCGGCGGTGGCAGCGAATGCGCGGCATACGCTGCGGCTTGAGCCGTGAAAAAACAGGGGTCAGGGATCAGGGGTCAGGGGTCAGGGGTCAGGGATCAGGGGTCGGGAAAGGCGGGTGCATCATCCTTGCGCGGCATTTTTGTGCAAGGGTGGGATAGTGGCATCGCGTTGATGATTCTTGCTGCCGCAGTTGCGACGGCGCCGCTGCTACTGCGCGGGTTCTCCTGTGGGCATGACTTCGATTTTCATCTCGCGAGCTGGATGGATGCTCGCGAGGCGTGGCGGAATGGAGTCTTGTATCCGCACTGGACTTCGAGCCCGAATTTTGGCGCGGGTGAGCCGCGGTTCCTGTTTTATCCTCCGCTGACATGGATGCTGGGTGCGGCTCTTGGAGCCGTGTTGGGCTGGCAGGCTGCACCGGTGGCTCTGACGTTTCTTTTACTCCTTGGGACCGGCCTGGGGGTACGCGCATTGGCGCGGCAGATGCTGACGGAAGGCGCAGCAACTCTGGCCGGATGCCTGGCGATTTTTTCAGGCTATGCGCTCTTCTGCGTGTATGAGCGATCGGCATACGGGGAGCTGGTGGGGGGATGCACGATTCCGCTGGCGCTGCTGTTTGCGATGCGGCAGAAGCGGTCCACTCTGTGGCTGGCTCTGACCATTGCCGCTTCATGGCTGGCGAATGCGCCTGTTGGCGTGATGGTCTGTTATCTGCTGGCTGCGTTTGCGATTGTGCTGGCCGTGATGCGGAGGCGTTGGACGCCGGTGCTGCGCGCCACGGTTGCGGTTGCTCTCGGTTTGGGGCTGGCTGCGTTCTATCTGGTTCCCGCGGCGGTGGAGCAGCGCTGGGCCGATATTCGGGAGGCCGTCAACGATCCTGGCCTGCAGGTGCAAAACAGCTTTATCTTTGCGCGTCACGCGAGCGCGGCGCTGAAGGATCATGACGTCGAGCTATATAAGACCTCGCTTGTTACCGCGACCATGCTTGTGATGTTCGGCCTGGGCTTTCTGATTTGCATCCTGCGGAAGAGAATGCCCGGCGAGCGCAAGGTCTGGCTTCCGCTCGCGTTGATTCCGCTTGCGGTGCTGTTTCTGCAGCTTCCCATTTCATTGCCGGTATGGAACCTGCTGCCGAAGCTCGGTTTTTTGCAGTTTCCGTGGCGCTGGCTGGTGGTTCTGGAAGCGCCGCTTGGCATCTTTCTTGCATGCTCCGTGTGGCCGCAGACACAGCGTGGCCGCATCACGCTGGTTTGTGTTAGCGCCGCGGCGTTCGCAGGGGTGGCTTGGTTTGCGGGAACGCGCTTTCAGCAGGTTTGCGACGATGAGGATTCCGTTGCCGGAATGACGCATGTGTATGAACAGGGACAGGGGTTTATCGGCACGGACGAATATGCGCCGCAGGGCGCGGACAATACGCTGGTGGCTCAGAAGCTGCCGGTAGCATGCCTGGTGAGCGATGCGACGACAGAACTGGGTGAGCCGGACGCGGACGATCCGCAACCGGCGTGGCGTGCCGAGCAAGGAAGCTGCGATCCGTTTCCGGTCATTGCGACAGGCGGCGAGGAGCACCATCGCGTGCGAGGCATGGCGTCTCATGCGGGCTACCTGGTGTTGCGGCTGCGGCGTTATCCGGCGTGGAACGTACGCGTGAATGCCGCGCCGGTGACGGACCAAGGGAACCGTGACGATGGATTGATGGTGGTTCCGGTTCCGGCGGGATTTTTGGATGTGACGATGGATTGGACGACGACGCCGGATGTGAAGCTGGGGCGCTGGATCAGTCTGGTCGCATTGCTGGGGGCCGGTGGTTTGGCGTTTGTGGAGCAGCGAGGGCGGCGTTCCGGACGACGGACGTAGCTCACTGCGATTTACATTCCGTTCGTTTATCATGACTGAGATGCCCACGGATGTGAAATCACTGATTCAGGAAGGCGCGGAGCTGACGGATCGCGCGCTTGAGACGCTTTTGCCCAGCGCGGAGACGGTTCCCGCGTCGATACATGGCGCGATGCGCCACTCGACCTTTGCCGGAGGAAAGCGGCTGCGGCCGGTGCTGGCGATGCAGGCGGCTGTGGCCGTTGCGGGCAAGCTGCCTGATGGAATTGCTCAGCTTGGCGCAGCGCTTGAGATGCTGCACACCTATTCGCTGATTCATGACGACCTGCCGGCGCTGGATAATGACGATCTGCGGCGAGGTAAGCCCACATGCCATGTGGTCTTTGGCGAAGCGATTGCGATTCTGGCCGGAGATGCGCTGCAGACGCGGGCGTTTGAGGTACTGGCGAATCTGCCGGTTGCGGCAGAGGCTGCCGTGCAGATCATGCGGCTGGTATCGAATGCGGTGGGCACGGTGGATGGCATGATTGGCGGACAGGTGCTGGATATCGAGAGCGAACACTCGAAGCCTACGCCGGAGCTGGTGGAAGCAATTCACAGGGCCAAGACCGGAGCTTTGATTCGCGTGAGCGTGGTGGCGGGCGGCGTGTATGCCGGAGCAACTGCTGCGGAAGCTGCGGCGCTGGATACCTTTGGGCGCAAGGCAGGGCTGGCTTTTCAGATTGTGGACGATGTGCTGGACATGACGGTGGATTCCGAGCATCTGGGCAAGACCGCCGGCAAGGATCTCGCGGTTGAAAAGGCGACTTGGCCGGCGATATATGGCATTGAGCAGAGCCAACGGGATGCGGCTACGCTGATTGATGAGGCCTTTGCCGCGCTTGCGCCATTTGGCAGCCAGGCGGATGGGCTGAAGTCTGTGGCGCGCTACCTGGTGGAACGGCAGAATTAGCAGCCATGTTGTCAGACGCTGAAATCCTGACCGCGTTGCGGGATTGCTTTGATCCTGAAGTGAAGCTGAATCTTGTCGATCTCGGGCTTATTTACGGCATTGAAACTGCGCCTGATCCGTACTCCACGCCCAAGTGGCCACGGCAGCATGTCAAAGTTACTATGACTTTGACTACGCAGGCCTGCCCGGCAAGCGGACTCATCTTTGAGCAGGTTCACAACCGGCTGATGGCGATTCCGGACATCTCAAAAGTAGATATGAACCTGGTGTGGGAGCCGAAGTGGACTCCGCACCGCATCAGCGAGGCGGGACGGCGGCAGCTCGGTATCTGAAGGTCGGCTACCTGCGGACCAGCTATCTGCGGACGTTATCTGCGAAAGTTATCTGCGGACCAGGCCGCGGAGTTTCTGGCGGTGCGCATCCAGCTCGTCCATGGCAGTTTGCGCCTTGCCGATGATGCGCTGGGCGCTACTCATCACAACAGGCAGAGCCGCCCACCAGCGTAGAGTGGTTTCCTTCTCATGGAGCAGCGTGAGGGCAGTTCCGGCGGCGGTCAGGGCCAGGCCTGCCTTGCGCTGGCCTGCCAGCAGGAGCACCGCGCCTGCCAAGAGCGTTCCGCCGGCGGCAAGGCGCAACGTGGGTGAGGGCTGGTTCTCCGTGCCGGGCGCAGAGTTTGGCTGGCGGGGTATGGGAATGACGCTCATGGGATTTCTCCTGCTATAAAATTTGCTCCGCGTTTAAGTAGATTCATTCCACGGACAGATAGTTTTCTCAGTCCAGTTTCTCAGTCCCAGCTTCTCAATCCTGAATTTCTTAATCCAGACTTTCTCAATCCAGGTCGAACTCGCGCAGAGGCCTGCCTTCGGGGGCGTCCTTGGCCTTGCGAAGAGCTTCAGCAAACTTCTTTTCCAGCAGATCGGCCTTGTTGCGCTCGGCGTCAACGCTCTGGCGGAAGATGGATTCCTTGCGCTCATCCTGTTCGCGCATGGCGCGGGCAGCGGTTTCGAGGTCCTCAAAGGTGCGCTTGCGCGGCGCGGGCGTGTGACTGATGACGCTTCCGGTGGAGGCATCGATGCGGATCATGGCTCCGCAATCCGGGCAGGCGACTTCCAGCGTTTTGTCTTCGTTTTTAGCCATTGCAAGAAGAATTGTAGGCTTTCCGCCGCCGCCTTGCACAGGGCGTGTGTAGCAAGATCGGAATTGCGCGGCAGGCGCAATCGTACACTAAGTCAGAAACATGGGGGCAATATGTCGAAGGCGCTTGGTCGTTTTTCTTTTCTCACTGTTCTTATGGCCCTGCTTGTTTCATCGGGCAGCGCTCAAACTCAGACCTCCGGAGAAAAGCCTCCGGCTTCCGCGGCAGCAAACGATGCGTCGATTACGGGGACTTCGATTGCCGGAACCTGGACCGGATCGATCAATACGGGCGCGTTCGACCTGCGCATCATTATCAAGATTGCGAATGGCTCCGCGGGGCTGACGGCGCAGTTACAGAGTCCGGACCAAAGCCAGCAATGGATTACCGCCGACAGCGTTACACAAAGCGGCGGTTCATTGACGATGGAGTTCAAGGTGCTGAAAGGCTCTTATGAGGGCAAGCTGAGTGCCGATGGCTCAAACATGGACGGCACTTTTACCCAACTCGGCACCCCGCTGGCTCTTTCGCTCAAGCGCGTCAAGGATCAGTCGGAGCTGGAGCGGCGCAGGCCGCAGAATCCGGTGAAGCCGTACCCCTACCACGAGGAGGATGTGACCTTCCCCGGTCTCGCGGCGGGAGTCACGCTTGCCGGGACGCTGACCGTTCCGCAGGGTAACGGGCCGTTTCCGGCGGTGGTGCTGATCGGCGGCTCCGGCCCGAATGACCGCGATGAGACGCTGCTGGAGCACAAGCCATTTCTTGTACTTTCCGACTACCTGACGCGGAAAGGCATTGTTGTTCTGCGCTACGACAAACGCGGAGTGGGGAAATCTACCGGGAAATACCCGCTGGCGACGACCGCGGATTTTGCCAACGATGCCGAGGCGGCGCTGCGTTTTTTGAAGACACGCTCCGAGGCCGATCCGCATCACATTGGGCTGATTGGGCACAGCGAGGGTGGCGCGATTGCGCCGATTGTCGCAGCGCGGAACAAAAGCGTGGATTTTATTGTGCTGATGGCCGGGCCCGGCGTGCCGGGGGATCAGCTTCTGGTGGAGCAGCACCGGCTGATTGCGATTGTCATGGGCTTGCCGCCGGATGAAGTGGACAGGCAGGCGGTTCGCGAAAAGGCGTTCATCGAGCTGGTGGAGCGGGAAAAGGACGATGCGGTTGTAGAAAAAGAAGTTCGCGCAAAGATGGGCAGCGAGGTTCCGCAAGCGCAGGTCGGCACGATGGTGAAGGAACTGACATCGGTGTGGTTCCGGTACTTTTTTACCTACGATCCGGCGACGTCGCTGCGTAAGGTGCAGTGCCCGGTGCTGGCGCTGAATGGCTCACTCGATCTACAGGTGCCTCCGAAGCAGAACCTGCCGGCGATTCGCAAGGCGCTTGAAGAGGGCGGCAACAAGCATTACGAGATTGATGAGCTGCCGGGGTTGAACCATCTTTTTCAGACAGCGAAGTCAGGAGCGCCGAGCGAATATGTGGAGATTGAGGAGACGATCTCGCCTGCTGTGCTGGACAAGATTGCGAGCTGGGTGCTGAAGCAGTAGATTTTCTCGCGTTCAATACATAAACGAAAAGCCCTGCTGCGAGAGCGGGGCTTTTTGTTGGATTGCATACAACTTAGTGCTTTTCTGCGGCGGTGGCGAGCTTGGCTTCGGCTTCGGCGATGACTTCGAGGGATTTGTCGTAGGCTTCTTCGCTGTCGCCGGCTTCATTCCAGAGCTTGTGGCCGCGTTCGAGCTGCTCGTTGGCGCGCTTGACGTCGATCTCAGAGGGCTTGAGAGCATCGTTCGCAAGGATGGTCACGCGCTCAGGAAGCACTTCCGCAAAGCCCCAGCTTACGTTGTAGATTGCATCGCCTTCTGGAGCACCGTGGAGGCGCACGTCGCCGGCGCCAAGTTCCGTGAGCAGCGGCGCGTGGCCGTAGAGCACTTCCATATAACCGGTGCGGCCGGGCAGCTCGACGGCTGCGGCGGTGGACTCAAAGAGGACGCGCTCCGGGGTGACGAGACGGACGCGGAGTTGATTGGTTGAATCTGCCATGCGGCTCCTTTCAGTCGCCAGGGATCAGGGGTCAGGGGTCAGAAGAAACTTGCGCTTGCTGCGAACCTACTGATCCCTGATCTCTGACCCCTGATCTCTGCTTTTACGCCGTTGCTTTGAGCGACTCGGCCTTGGCGAGCACGTCTTCGATGGAACCCTGCATGTAGAAGGCCTGCTCGGGGATGTCGTCGTACTTGCCTTCGATGATGCCCTTGAAGCTGCGGACCGTGTCAGGGATCTTGACGTACTTGCCGGGGATGCCGGTGAACTGCTCGGCCACGTGGAAGGGCTGCGAAAGGAATTTCTGCACCTTGCGGGCGCGGTTGACGGTGAGCTTGTCTTCTTCGGAAAGCTCGTCGATACCAAGGATGGCGATGATGTCCTGCAGATCCTTGTAGCGCTGCAGAATTTTCTTTACGCCCTGGGCTACGTCGTAGTGCTCATCGCCCACGATGCGCGCCGAGAGAATGCGCGAGGTGGAGGCGAGCGGATCGACGGCGGGATAGATGCCAAGCTCAGAGAGCGGACGGCTCAACACGGTGGTGGCGTCGAGGTGAGCGAAGGTGGTTGCCGGCGCGGGGTCGGTCAAGTCGTCGGCGGGCACGTAAACGGCCTGCACGGAGGTGACGGAGCCTTTGCTGGTAGACGTGATGCGCTCCTGCAGCTCGCCCATTTCCGTGGCGAGGTTGGGCTGATAGCCCACGGCGGAGGGCATGCGGCCGAGAAGCGTGGAGACCTCAGAACCGGCCTGCGTGAAGCGGAAGATGTTGTCGATGAAGAGCAGCGTGTCCGCGCCTTCTTCATCGCGGAAGTACTCGGCGACGGTGAGGCCGGTGAGCGCCACGCGGAGACGCGCTCCGGGCGGCTCGGTCATCTGGCCGTAGACCAGGGCGCACTTGGACTCTTCCCACTTGCCGGGCTTGATGACGCCGGACTCGGTCATTTCGAGCCAGAGATCGTTGCCCTCGCGGGTGCGCTCGCCGACGCCGGCGAAGACCGAGTAGCCGCCGTGGTTCTTGGCGACGTTATTGATGAGCTCCATGATGACGACGGTCTTGCCGACGCCGGCGCCGCCGAAGAGGCCGATCTTGCCACCCTTCAGGAAGGGCTGGATGAGATCGATGACCTTGATGCCGGTCTCAAACATCTCCTCATGCGTGGACTGCTCGTCAAAGAGCGGCGCAGGACGGTGGATGGGACGGCGGAGCTTTTCGCCGACGGGGCCGAGGTCGTCAACCGGCTCGCCGATGACGTTGAGCACGCGGCCGAGAGTCTCCTTGCCGACGGGAACGCTGATGGGGCCGCCGAGGTCGATGGCCTTCATGCCGCGGACCATTCCGTCCGTGGCTTCCATGGCGACGGTGCGGACGCGGCCTTCGCCGAGGTGCTGCTGGACCTCAAGGACGACGTTGATGGGCGTGGGGACAGTGAAGCCGTCGCTGATGACGCGCAGCGCCTGATAGATGGGCGGCATGGTTGCTTCTTCAAACTGCACGTCCACCGCGGGACCGGAGATCTGGATTACCTTGCCAATGTTTTCTGCCATTTTTTGCCTTCTTGTCTGAGGGCGCATCCCTCAGGGGCTAAAGCCCGCGTACTTTATTGCTGTGTTTGCGGCACGACTGAAGTCGTGCCCTGTTACAAAACTTTGTGCTTGCTTTTGGCACGACTGAAGTCGTGCCCTGTTACGAAACTTTGTGTTGCTTTTGGCACGGCTGAAGTCGTGCCCTGTTACAAAACTTTGTGCTTGCTTTTGGCACGACTGAAGTCGTGCCCTGTTACAAAACTTTGTGCTTGCTTTTGGCACGGCTAAAGTCGTGCCCTGTTACGAAACTTTGTGTTGCTTCGGCACGGCTAAAGCCGTGCCCTGTTACAAACCCTAGAGCGCCGCGGCGCCTGAAACGATTTCGATGATTTCCTTGGTGATGGCGGCCTGGCGCACGCGGTTCATGTGCAGCGTGAGCGAGTCGATCATGTCGGATGCGTTGTTGGTGGCCGAATCCATGGCCGTCATGCGAGCGGCGTGCTCTGCCGCAACGGACTCCGTCATGGCGTGGAAGAGCATAGCCGCGATGTAGCGTGGGAGCAGCGCTTCAAAAAGCTCAGCCGGTGGCTGCTCATAGATGTAGTCAACGTTGGCGGTGCCGAATTTTTTGTCTTCCTCTTCGGCCTCGTGGGTATCGGCCTCTGTGAGAGGCACGCCGGAAGTGGCAGCGGCCTGACCGGCACGCGCGCGTTCTTCCGCGGTGGGCTCTGCCGACTCGGTGATCTGCTGGTCTCCGATCTTGATGAGCGGGAGAATCTTTTCGACGACGACGCGCTGCTGAATAACCGACTTGAACTCGTTGTAGACGATGTAAGCGGCGTCTATCTCTTCATGCACGTAGCGGTCGATGATGCTTTTGGCCAGTTCCAGGACGCGGTCGGACTCAAGCTTGAGCAACATGCCGGGATGGTCTCCGGTCACCTCGACGCGGCCCTTGCGGGACTGGCGCGTCGAGCGGGTTTCCTCGGTGGCCTCGGTGTACTCGGCTGCGGGAAAGCGGCGGCGGAGCAGGTCGCGGGCCTTGCGGCCTACGGCTTCGATGTCAATCTCTTTGCCGGCTTCGGCGCCTTCGATGAAATTAAAGGCCGCCTTGAGGATGTTGGAGTTGAATGCTCCGGCGAAGCCCTTATCGCCGCTGATGACAACGAGGAGAACGCGCTTCTCCTGGCGGACGGCAAAGAGCGGATGCGCGAGGTTGCCGGTCTGCTCGTCAAAGATGTCGATGCGGCGCGTGAGCGATTCAAGGACGCTGGCAATCATCTGGGCATAGGGACGCGCGGAGACCATGCGCTCCTGCGCGCGGCGCAGCTTGGCCGCCGAGACCATCTTCATGGCCTTGGTGATCTGGCGCGTGTTTTTCACGCTGCGGATGCGCCGTCGGAGATCAAGTACGTTTGCCATAGTCTTCCGTTACGCGGTGACCGCTTCCTTTTGCGTGGCCTTGAAGTTTTCCTTGTATTCCTTGAGAGCTGCGTGCAGCCCGGCGCGGATGTCGTCGTCGATCTGCTTCTTTTCCGTCAGGGACTGGACTAGAGCCGACTGCGCGGACTCGAAATACTTGTACAGGCCGTCTTCAAAGGGGCGGATTTCGTTGATCTTGAGATCGTCCAGGTAGCCCTGCGTGCCGGTAAAAAGCACAATCGCCATCTGCTGCCAGGTGAGCGGCTGGAACTGGGGCTGCTTGAGGAGTTCCGTGAGGCGCTGGCCGCGGTTGAGCTGCTTCTGCGTGAGCGGATCGAGGTCGGAGCCGAACTGCGCGAAGGCGGCCAGCTCGCGGTACTGGGCGAGATCGAGCTTGAGCGTGGAACCGACCTGCTTGACGGCCTTGATGGCTGCCGAGAAGCCGACGCGGGAGACCGAGAGACCGACGTTGACGGCTGGACGGACGCCGGAGTTGAAGAGGTCGGTTTCAAGAAATATCTGACCGTCGGTGATGGAGATGACGTTGGTCGGAATGTAGGCCGAGACGTCACCAGCCTGTGTCTCAATGACGGGCAGAGCGGTGAGTGAGCCGCCGCCGCGCTCTTTGCTCATTTTGGAAGAGCGCTCAAGGAGGCGCGAGTGGAGATAGAAGACATCGCCGGGATAGGCTTCGCGGCCCGGTGGACGGCGCAGGAGCAGCGAGATTTCGCGGTAGGCCATAGCGTGCTTGGAGAGATCGTCATACATCACAAGCGCGTGCTTGCCGTTGTCGCGGAAGTACTCACCCATGGCCGTGGCGGCGTAGGGAGCGAGGTAGAGCATGGGAGCAGGCTCAGAGGCCGATGCGACGACGATGATGGTGTGGCCCATGGCGCCGGCTTCTGTGAGTGTCTGTACGACCTGCGCGACGGACGAACGCTTCTGACCGATGGCGCAGTAAATGCAGACGAGGTCGTTCTTGGCGTTGTTGATGATGGTGTCGAGCAGCACGGCGGTCTTGCCGGTCTGGCGGTCGCCGATGATGAGCTCGCGCTGGCCGCGGCCGATGGGAATCATGGCGTCGATGGCCTTGAGGCCGGTGGCCATAGGCTCACGGACAGGCTGGCGGTCAATGATTCCGGGAGCGAGACGCTCGACGGGCAGCGTGGATGTGGTGGCGATGGGGCCCTTGTCGTCAATCGGCTGGCCGAGCGAGTTCACGACGCGGCCGATCATGGCATCGCCGACCGGCACGGAGAGAATTTTGCCGGTACGCTTGACCTCGTCGCCTTCCTTGAGCTCGGTATAGTCGCCCATGATGACGGCGCCGACCTGATCTTCTTCAAGCGAGAGCGCGAGGCCCGCGATGTTATGCGGGAAGCTGAGCAGCTCGCCGGACATGACCTTGTCGAGGCCATGAATGCGCGCGATGCCGTCGCCGAGCGAGGTGATTGTGCCGACTTCGTCGACCTGCACCTTGGAGTCGTAGTTTGCGATCTGCTCGCGCAGTAGCTGTGTAATTTCGTCTGCCTTGATTTGAGCCATTTCTATTCCTCAGAGATCAGGAGTCAGGGATCAGGGATCAGTTCCGCCTTTGCTGCCGCGAAATTTCGATCTCTAAAACCGCTAACTTCCACTCCCCTTCATTCAGTTCCAGACTTATTTTGGCTCAGCAATCCGGCGTCTTGTATTTCCTGACCCCTGATCCCTGACCCCCGATCCCTGTCGCAGGCCTAGCCCGCGACTAATACTTCCTTGAGTCTCTCCAGCCTTCCGCGGACGGAGCCATCATACACAGTGGAGCCGATACGGACTACGGTGCCGCCGAGGATGGATTTGTCCAGCTTGAAGGTGGGTTGAATCTTTGCTCCGGCAAGCTTACCGACGCCGATGAGCAATGTGGTGCGCTCGTCTTCCGGCAGCTCACGGGCGGTGGTGATTTCGGCCTGGCGAATTCCCTGCCGCTCTTCGAGCTCGGCGCGGTAGGCCGCGATTACTTCCTTCACGTGAACGATGCGGTCGTTGTGAATGAGCACCGCGATGAGGTTCCGCAGTTCTTTCTGGAGGCCGAGTTTGGTGTTGAGCTTGTCGAGAATGGCGATCTTCTGGGTAGCGGAAATGGCCGGATTCTCAAAGGTGGAGCGCAGCTCGGTGCTGCCGTCCCAGGTGGCGAGAAAATCGGTCAACTGCTGGTCGATAGCAATGGTGTTGAGGTGCGCCGAACCGACGACATCCGCAAAGGCGCGCGCGTAACGGGAGGCAAATGCAGATGACATGCTAGTTATTTCCTCCGTTGCCAGTCTGGCTGACGAATTCCTCGATCAATGCGCGGTCATTTTCAGCGGTGAGCGTAAGCTGCTTGACTGCCTGATCGATGGCGAGGTCCGCGGCGAAGGCCTTGAGGCTGCGCTGAGCCTGGGCGGCTGCCACGGCGATCTCCTGCTCGGCGGCAGCGACGACGCGGGCGCTTTCCTCCCCGATGGAGGACTTGATGCGGGCTTCGTCGTTCTTGATCTCGTCTTCAACCTGGGTGCGGATCTTGGCGATTTCCTGGTCGAGCTTTGAGAGCTGGGCTTCCACGGCGCTGAGACGGGAGTTGGCGTCGGCGGTGGTTTTGCGGGCTTCTTCGAGACTCTTGCTGAGCGTCTCGCGGCGCTTGCGGAGGATCTTAGGCAGAATCTTTGCCAGCGGAATCACGATGGCGAAGAGGATGATGGCGAAGTTGAGCCACAGGAAAAGCTTGGCCGTGGCATCGGTACTCAGACCCATTGCCTTGCCGATGGACTGGACGAGCCTGGTGTGGGTGAAGTTCTCCACATTGCTTTGGCTGCTTCTGTCTTTGACCTTGACCTGGTCGGGAGACGGATCCGATGCGGACTGTGTGGCAGCGGGCGCGGGCTGGGCTGCCGATTCCTGTGCAGGAACCACGGCTGCGAAAGCAGCGAGCAAGGCGAGCGAAAGAATCGGGGCGAAAACACGTTTCAGCTTGAATTTCAACGCGCCCCCCCGGCGGCCAGAGGCAGAATGGCGCGAACAACCTGGCTGGCCAATTCGCCGGCGCTCGCATGTATCGTCTGGCGCGCGGTTTCGGCTTCGGCGCCGATGGCGTCCTTGGCCTGGGCTACCTTTACCCCGGCCGCTTTGCGGGCCTCATTCACGGCGGCATCGCGCTCCGCGGTCCACTGCTGGACGCGCTGCTCACGGGCCTTGAAAATCTCAACGCGAGCCTGACGAAGCTTTTCGGCGTACTCAGCAGCGCGCTGTTCGGCGCGGGCAATTGCCTTGTGAGCGTCTTCCACCGCGCCGGAGGTGCGAGCGCGGCGTTCCGCGAGGGTGCGCGTGAGCGGCCCCTGGATCAGAAACTGATATGCCAGGACCAGCGCGATGAAGAGCAGAACCGTAGGCACGGCTCCGAGCAGAAGTGTCCCGACTTGTTGAATGATGTCGTTCATGCTGGGTTTCGGTGTTCGATCAGGTGGCCATGTACATCAGCCGGTTTTGGATGGAACAACACTTTTTTGTATCAGGCGGGAGTGGTTAAGGTCAATGCGGAAAGGGGCTTTGAAGGGTATCTGGCGTGGCGGGGTCCGGATGGGTGATTGCGGAGATGAAAAGATTGAAATTTTCTTAAGATTTCCCTTGCTTTTACGGGAAACAGCCCTACACTGGTTGTACCACCTAGACCCGGTTCAGGGTCCAGCGGGCAATCGGTTTGGGGAAATCCTTCCACTCCCCAATCGGTTGCCCGCTTCTCACTTTCCGGCGCTATTTCACGGCACTCGTAATGAACCCTTCCAGGTCCGTTCTAAGCTTGTGTAAAGCCTCTACATTCAGGTAGATCATGTGGCCGGAGGGGTAATAGCCGAACTGCACGTTGCCGCGCAGCTCAGGCGGAAGCTGCATGTGTGAGAGATCGTACTCGGTGATGAAGAACGGCGTGGCGAGGTCAAAGTATCCGTTGGCCGAAAAGACCTTCAGGTGAGGATTTTTGCGGATGGCTCCGGCCAGATCGCCGGCGACGTAAGGAGCAGTCTGCTGGCCGCCGCGCCCGAAGCCGCCGCTGGTGGGACGGTGGTGCCAGTCCCACTCGCCGATAGTGTTGGCGCTGGGATTGTAGGAATCGGTGGTTTCGTACTTCAGCTCGCGCTGAAGATAGTCGTGCAGCGCGGAGATGAAGGCTCCGCCGATGCCGCTGTCGGAGGCGTCGTAGGTGGGATTTTCGCCGGCTGCGTCCAGATCCTCGCCTTCAAAGCGCATGTCGTAACGGCCCAAGGTGAAGCGCTCGTCGCGGAGAACCTCTTTGCGGAAGCGCGTGGGGCTGATGCGGAGGTTGGCTTCCTTGACGTAATCCACGCTGAGACCGGTGAAGTGGCTCACCTGTTTGGCGACGGAATCGAGTTCCGCATCGGAGAGGTTATGCCCGGCGAAAAGAGCCGTGGCGTAGGGGCCGGCGGCGAACTCGCGGGCCTGCTGCACCCAGTCGGGAAGGCTCTTCGGTTTGTTCTGTATCTTGTTGAAGTACCAGGCCGCGGCGGCATAACTGGGAAGGTTGCCGATGTAGGACATATCGAAGCCGGGATTTTCAATGTTGTAGTTCAGGATCGACGAGATGAGCACGACGCCGTTCAACTGGATGCCGTCGCCGCCGAGCATGTCTGCCAGGGCCGCTGAACGGGTGGTGCCGTAGGATTCGCCGATGAGAAACTTGGGCGAGTTCCAGCGCTGGTTGACGGTGATATAGCGCGTGATGAAGCGGTCAAAGGCGCGCAGATCCTGATCGACACCGGCGAAATCCTTGGCAGTTCCCTTGCCCACGGCGCGGGAGTAGCCGGTGAGCGGCGCGTCGATGAAGACGAGGTCGGTTTTGTCCAGGAGCGATTCCTGATTTTCGACCAGGTTGAAGGGCGGGCCGGCGGTGGCTTTGGGACTGTCTGTCTGGATGCGGACGGGCGAGAATGAGCCCATGTGCAGCCAGAGCGTGGCAGAGCCGGGGCCGCCGTTATAGAGAAAGCTGACCGGGCGGGACTTGGCTTCCGCGCCGTCCAGTGTGTACGCCACGTAAAAGATGCTGCCGTAGGGCTTGTCGTCCTGATCGCGGACGAGAAGTGTGCCTGCGGTGGCGGTGTAGGTGAGCTGCTTGCCGCCGAGCGTCATGGTGTGGTGCGTGACGGAGGACTTCTCCGGCGGAATCGGCGCGGGTTTTTCTCCATTTTCGTCTGCTGCGGCCTGGCCCAGCTGGCGGACCTGCCGGGCTTCAGGGTTGGGAGGATTGGACTGCTGCGCCTGCGCTATGCCGGTGGAAAAGATCAGGGCAAATGCCGCAACGGATGCGATATGGGACGCGCCTATATGGAACACACGTATGTGGGAAACACTGGGTTGGGACACACTGGGCCGATACCATGCTTTCATCGTTCAGAAGCCTCCAAAGGGATTAAGAGCGGCGTAAGGAAAATCCGCTGGATTGGAAATGGTTGCTATACGGACGACGATACACCCTGAAAAGACGCAGAAGGCTCTATGCGGATACTCGACAATCTTTCTATAGTTGTTAAAATGCAATTAGCGTGTTAATAGCACTCAGTTAAACTAACCAGCAAGGAGTTTCCAATGGGACACGAGGAACGCGTAAAACTCCAGCAGGCATTAAAAGAACTAACCGAGGAAAACAGCTCGCGTGAAAAGGCGATTGATTTATTTATGAGCGACGGTTATTTCGACAAGAGTGGAAAACTAGCCAAGGAGTTCCGTCAGCCTGAATAATCTCGTACTTGGTTTTCATGGCTGCAGTGTTGAGACCGCCCAGAAGCTTCTGGGCGGTTCTGAGTTTATGCCCGCAGATAACTCCTACGATTGGTTGGGACCCGGCGTTTACTTCTGGGAAAACGACCCCATTCGCGCATACCGGTGGGCTCAACTCCCTTGGCGCAAAATCAACCTACCCTCAATTGTAAGTGCGGTAATTGATCCTGGCCGATGCTTAGACCTCACAACTCAAGAAGGAATCGAAGCGGTTAGATCAGCCCACGAAGGGCTGAGTGAGTTACACAAGTTGACTGGCGAGCAACTTCCTGCCAACACAGGCGTCGAGAAAGGTAAGCGTAACCTGGATTGTGCGGTTATTAAGCATCTGCATCGTGCCCGTAAGAAGATGGCTGAATCAGACCCTACGGTTCAGCCATATCAAACTGTGCGTGCTTTATTTGCCGAGGGTGAGCCACTCTATGAAGAAGCCGGATTTCACGACCGAACCCATGTCCAGATTTGCGTGATTGACCTCCGCCAAATTCTAGGCGTTTTTCGCCTCCCGGACTGGCAACAGAAGTCTCTTGGAATCAAAGAAAATATCTATCCGTGGACGTAGCTCAGTATTCCATCAGTCAGCGTCTCATCTCTGAAATAATCCCCTGAGCGCGCAGCCACGTTTCCAGAAGCTGCGGCCACTGGTCGAGGGATGGATTGCCTTTGCCGAGGCCGCTGCCGTGCGAGCCGTGCGCGAAGATATGGGCTTCAGCGGAGACACCGGCCTTGAGGAGGGCTTCGTAAAAACGCAAGCCTTGTTCGATGGGGACAGTGTTGTCGTCCGCTGTGTGATACCAGAAGGTGGGCGGCGTGTCTTTGGTGACAAAGAGGTCCGGTGAGAACTCCTTCGTCAGGGCCTCGCAGCGGTCTTCGACTTTCATCAGCTTGCAGTAGTTGAGGTGCGAATAATCCATGGAGATGGCGCCGATCCAGGGATAGCCGAGGACGAGGAAATCGGGACGGCTGGAGACGCGCTCGACGGGGTCCGCAGCATCTTCTTTTCCCGCGATGGGCCTGGTTGCAGCCAGAGCTGCGAGATGGCCGCCGGCGGAGAAGCCGATGATGACGACGCGATGCGGATCGAGATGGTAGTCAGCGGCGCGGGAGCGGACGAGTTGCACGGCGCGGCGGGCATCGTAGAGCGGAACGGGAAAGAGATAGCCATTGCTGCCGAGGCGATATTGCAGGATGAATGCCGTGATACCGCGGGCGGTGAACCAGTCCGCGATCTCCCGGCCTTCGAGGTCTCCGGCAAGGCGCATGTGGGAGCCGCCGGGCAGGATGATGACCGAGGAGCCGTTGGCGACGCCGGAGCGGGGGAAAAAGACCGTCAGCGTGGGCGTATCTTCACAGGCTTTGCCTTTGGCCTCGGGGGCGTCACCGGTCCACAGGCGGATGGTTTGAATGCCGAGGAAGGCGTTGTCTGTGCCGGCGGTGGTGCAAGGCTGTTTTTGGGCATAAACTGCCGAGCATAAGAGCAGCACGGGAAGGAAACGCTTCAACCGGGGAGGGATTTTCATAGCACGCCGATTATAGGCGGTTGAAATAGCGAAATTGATTCTGGTGATAGGATCAAATCTGACAGATGCAGACTAATAAGTTAAAAATCATACCCTTGGGCGGACTGGGCGAGTTTGGCATGAACTGCCTGGCGCTCGAATGGGAAGACCACATTATCGTGATCGACGCCGGCCTGATGTTCCCTGAATCGGAACTGCTGGGCGTGGACATTGTTGTGCCCGACATCAGCTACCTGGTGGAGAACAAGCAGCGCGTGCGCGGCATTATTTTGACGCACGGGCACGAGGACCACATTGGCGGGCTGCCCTGGATCCTGAGCGAGATCAAGGTTCCGGTGTATGCGACGGAGTTCACGCTGGCATACGTGGAAGGCAAGCTGGAAGAACACCACATGCTGGACGAGACGGAGCTGATCGAGATTGAGCCGAAGGCGAAGTTCTCGATTGGGCCGTTTACGATTGAGCCGATTCGCGTGACGCACTCGCTGGTGGACTGCGTGGCGCTGGCGATTGAGACGCCTGCGGGAGTTGTGATTCACACAGGCGACTTCAAGATCGATCTTTCGCCGCTCGATAACCACGCGTTCGATCTGCATACCTTTGCCGAATACGGCAAGCGCGGGGTGCTGGCGCTGCTGCAGGACTCGACGAATGTGGAGCGGCCGGGCTATACGCCGAGTGAGCGCGCGGTAAGGCCGCGTTTGGATGAGATTTTTTCGCGCACGCAGAAGAAGCTGTTTTTCAGCTGCTTTTCGTCGTCGATTTACCGCATTCAGATTGCGATGGAGTTGGCACGGGCGCATGGACGCAAGGTGGCGATCATCGGGCGGTCGATGGTGGAGAGCACGGAGATTGCGCAGGACCTGGGCTACATTGATGTGCCGAATGGGCTGATTATCAATCCGGGACAGATGAAAGACTACCCAGTTGACCAGCTCATGATTCTGATCTCCGGCACGCAGGGCGAACCGATGAGCGCGCTGAGCCGCGCCGCGGTGGACAATCACAAGCATGCGCGCATTGAGAAGGGCGATACGGTCATTCTCAGCTCGCGGATTATTCCCGGCAACGAGAAGGGTATCTTCCGCGTAATTGACCACCTGTATCGGCGCGATGCGAATGTGATTTACGACGATGGGTCGCATGGGTTGATTCATGTGAGCGGCCACGGCAGCCAGGAAGAGATGCGGCTGATGATCAATCTGGTCAGGCCGAAGTTCTTTATCCCGGTGCATGGCGATTACCGCTACCTGCGGCGCCACGCGGCGATTGCGATGGAGACGGGTGCTGTGGAACATGCCATTGTCATTGAAGACGGCGATGTACTGGAGCTGACGAAAGACGACGCGCGCAAGGCCGACAAGGTGACGGCGGGGCGTGTACTGATCGATTCCGGCTCGTCGATCGATGTGGTTGAGGACGTGGTCATCCGCGACAGGCGCATCCTGAGCGAAGGCGGTATTGTGCTTGCGGTGCTGGCCATCAACAAGCGCACGGGACAGGTGGAGCAGTCGCCGGAGGTGGTGATGCGCGGTTTTGGCGGCGCGGACATTACCGAAGAGGCGCGCCAGACGGTGCTGAAGACGCTGGATGGCCTGAGCGGCGAGCAGAAGAGCGACTACGGCATGGTGAAGGAAAAAGTGCGCGTGGATCTGAAGCGGCTGATTCAGAAGCAGACGGGACGAAGGCCGCTGATTATGCCGGTGATTCTGGAGATATAGCTGCTGTACAATCCCGGCATGAAACGCATTGCGGTTTTGCTTGCTCTCTCCGCTGCCGCGCTTTGTCCGGTCGCTTTTGCCCAGGCTGGTACGGCTTCTGCGCCAACAAAGACGTGCCCTTCCACCAAGACGCTGGACGATCTGGCCATAGCGGTCTACGCCAATGTCAGTGGGCCATACGATCAAGACCGCGCGTGCTTCCGCGAGATGTTTCTGCCGGATGCGCGTCTTTCGCCGATCAGCAAGGCGAAGGATGGACCGACTTACTCGGCGCGCAATCTTACGGTAGAGGACTGGATCAGCGCGGTCGCCAAGCGCGCGCCTGGCAACTTCTTTGAGAAGGGCACCGTGAACAAGGTGGAACAGTACGGAAGCCTGGCGCATATCTGGTCCACGTATGAATCGCGGCATGCGTTGAATGATCCCGCGCCGTTTGCGCGCGGCATCAACAGCATTCAGGCTGTTTATGACGGTACGCGCTGGAAGGTGCAGGCGATTTTGTGGCAGGCCGAGACGCCGGAGACGCCTCTTCCGGCAAAATATCTTCCATGAGCATAGTTACGGATTGCGCTTTTATTTCCGCGGAGATGCGCCGATAATGGAGCGGGAGAAGATGCAATATGACACTACAGATTGAACTGGGACCGGAAGAGGAAGAACACCTTGCCGCAAAAGCCCGGCTCTATGCTATGGCGCCTGAAGACTATGTACATAAGCTCATCCAGAATGATCTTCCGCTTGATCCAACCGCAACGCAGAAGCTGACAGCGGAAGACATAGAACAGTTGTCCATGAGGCTTTCAGAAGGATCGGAGAATTTTCCGATTCTGCCTGTCGAGGTGAATGACCGCGCCAGCTATTATGAGGAACGCTTGTAGATGGCAGGCGGGCTCTTTCTTCTGGACACTAACGTTCTTATTCGCTGGGTACAGCACGAGGCCTCCGAATACAGCCTCATCAAGAACTCTATTCAACACCTCGTGAATGCTGGCGGGGCGCCTTGCTACACGGCTCAGAATCTGAGCGAATTCTGGAATGTTCTGACTCGCCCAGTTAAGAATAACGGCTACGAGTTGTCGATTGAACAAGCAGATGCAAGAGCAAAATACATCGAAACCAGTTTGCAATTGCTCCTCGACAATCACGATGTATACCGCGTTTGGCGTGACCTTCTCGTTGCGCACTCCATCCGTGGGGTTCAGGTACACGATGCACGGCTTGTGGCAGCGATGCAGGTTCACGGAGTCAGAAAAATTCTCACCTTCAACACACGCGATTTTGCGCGCTATACGCTCATTGAAGCGCTGCATCCAGCCGAGGTTCAATAATGCACATGATTACGGAACGGCTTGTTTCGATTGACGAGATTTATGCGGCGGCAGAGCACATTGCTAATGTCGCCGTGAAGACGCCTTTGGTGCGCGCTCCGTTTGAGGGCGCGGGTGCTGATGTCTGGCTGAAGGCCGAGAGCCTGCAGCCGATTGGCAGCTTTAAGCTGCGCGGAGCGGCGAACAAGATTCTGCAGCTTACGCCGGAAGAGGTTCGGCGCGGCGTGATTACCTATTCGAGCGGCAATCATGCGCAGGGCGTGGCTTATGCGGCGCGGGCGGTGGGTGCGAAGGCGGTGATCGTGATGCCGTCGAATGCGCCTGCGATTAAACGCGCGGCGACGCTGGCGCTGGGGGCTGAGGTTGTCGATGTGGGTGTGGCGTCAAGCGAGCGGCTGGCGAAGGCCGAGGAACTTGTGCGCGAGCATGGGTATGTTGTGGTGCCGCCGTATGACGATCCGGCGATCATTGCCGGGCAGGCAACCTGCGGGCTGGAGATTATGGAGTCGGCGCCGGATGTGGATCTGGTGCTTGCGCCGGTGAGTGGCGGGGGCCTGCTGAGCGGCGTGGCGACGTCGGTGAAGCTGCTGAACCCGAAGGCGATAGTGATTGGCGTGGAGCCGGAGCTGGCCGGCGATGCCGCGGAGAGCTTTCGGACGAAAAAGATTGTGACCTGGCCCGCGGAGCTGACCAGCCGGACGATTGCGGATGGGCTGCGGACGCAGAGCGTGGGCGTGAGGAACTTTGCACACATTCAGGCGTACGTGGACAAGATCATTACTGTTACTGAGGCGGAGATTCGCGCTGCGATGCGGGCGATTGTGGCTACGACGCGGCTGGTTCCTGAGCCGAGCGGAGCTGTGACGACCGCGGCGCTGCTCTTTCATGCGGCGGAACTGCCTGCGTACCACAAGGCGGTTGCGGTGGTGAGCGGCGGCAATGTGGACCCGAGGCAATTGGCTGAGGTGCTTACGGAAGCTCCGTAAGCACGTCGGTCCCATGGCTTCCATCCCCGGTCCCCAAAGGCTAGGGACCGGAGGCACCCTCAGTGTCGCTTGGAGCGCAGCGGGATCGGGGCCACCCGCCAGGCTTACGTCGAGCATTACAACAACGTCCGCCTGAACAGTGCCATCGGCTACGTCACGCCGAAGGATGTGCTGGCGGGGCGTCAGCAGGAAATCCACGCGGAACGCGACCGCAAGCTGGA
>NZ_JBEKYX010000110.1:0-12060 GCF_049510455.1 Occallatibacter sp.
ATTTGAAAAGTATAGGTCTTTGTTACACAAGAAATAGTCAATCCAGCAAACAAAGAGGTGACTATAAATCCCCACCACCTATATGACTTTGGGTGATTTTGCCTGTTTATCGAAAGAAAATCTGAATACCAAAATGCGCCAATAGACCAAATGCCCGCTAAAACAAAAGCAGCATAGGCTAAGTAAAAAACGTCTTCTGGGATGATGGTCGATGTGGGAGCTACCGCCAATGCAGCCCCCAGTCCCCACAAAAACAAAGCAAAGCCGGATTTATTTTTGCGGCGGAAAAAGAATCGCAATTGAGGGGAAACGAGAGTCGATAACCAAGAGAGACGGAGGAGAATAGTCTCCCAGCATACGGCTGGTAGTAGGCGCATAGTAATGCAAATGCGCAAAGCCAAGAGAAGCGCTCGGCGTCTAGTTCGCTCTCCGAATGAAGGGTACATAGTGTAGGAGATGATCCTACGATACTCGGTGAGATATTATGCGTCAAGTATATTATTGCCGTTTTTTGCGCTTTAGAATCAGTTAGTTAAGAAATATATTCGGAAAAGTGGCTTGACAGGATTTCCACAGGGTATGTTGAAGCACCCTTGAGCGGCGCGCGCACACGCTCAAGGATCCTCTGGAAGTGAGTCGCTAGCTGCGGAAGAGATCTTTGGCTTTTTGTAGAAGCACGTCGCGGCTGACGTCTGAGATGGCGTCGGTTAGCGGGATCGATTTGGGGCAGACTTCGACGCAGTTCTGGGCGAAGCCGCACTCCTGAACGCCGCCGTCGCCTGCGAGGGCGCGGAGACGGTCTTCCGCAAGAACCTTGCCGGTGGGGTGGCTGTTGAAGAGTTTGACCTGCGCGATGGTGGCTGCGCCTACGAAGCCGGTTTCGACGTTGAACTGCGGACAGACTTCCATGCAGCAGGCGCAGGAGATGCAGTTGGAGAGCGGGTAGCGGACTTCCTGCTCCTGCGGGAACATGCGCGGGCCGGGGCCGAGATCGTAGGTGCCGTCGATGGGAACCCAGGCTTTGACGGCTTTGAGGTTTTCAAAGAGGACGGAGCGATCAACCTGGAGGTCGCGGACGAGAGGGAACTTGGAGAGCGGCTCGACCTTGATGGGCTGCTCGAAGTTATCGACGAGAGCAGAGCAGGCCATGCGGGCCTTGCCGTTAATGCGCATGGCGCAGGAGCCGCAGATCTCTTCGAGGCAATTGGAGTCGTAGGCGATGGGCGTGGTTTCGCGGCCGTCTGTGGTGACGGGGTTGGTCGCGATCTCCATCATGGCGGAGATGACGTTCATGCCAGGACGCCATTCGAGTTCGAATTTTTCCCAGATGGCGGGTGAGTCGGAGCTGGCTTGACGCTTGATTTCGAGTGTTACGGTTTTGGTTGCCATGTTCCCTCGGGGGCTAAACTTATTTGCTGCCTTCGGCACGACTGAAGTCGTGCCCTGTTATGAAACTGTCGATCAGCCTTTGTGGTATCCCCGGTCTCAAAATCGAGACCGGGGGCACCCGGCGACGCAGGGGCTAAAGCCCGGAATCATTTTTTGCTGCTCTTGCGGCACGACTGAAGTCGTGCCCTGTTACAAAACTGTCGATCAGCCTTTGTTGTATCCCCGGTCTCAAAATCGAGACCGGGGGCACCCGGCCCTGTTACAAAATCTCCGAGGCTAAAGCCCCGATTCTTTCTGTCCGGCATTTCCGGGGCCTAAAGGCCCCGGCTCCCTCCGGTATAAATCCGGTTCTGTCATTTTGCGGCGTCGTAGCGGCGTGGGCGTGGGGTGATGAATTGTGTGTCCACGTTTTCGTACTCGAACTTTGGACCTTCGACTGTGCCGGTGTAGCTGGCCTTGGTGGTTTTGAGGAACTTTTCGTCGTTGCGGTCAGGGAAGTCAGGCTTGTAGTGTGCGCCGCGGGACTCGTCGCGGAGGAATGCGCCTTGAACAATGACTCGGGCGAGTTCGAGCATGTTGCCGAGTTGGCGGGTGAAGGCGAAGCTGGTATTGGCCCACTGGCTCTTGTCGCTGAGATTCACCTTGGTGAAGCGATCGATGAGTTGAATGATCTTTTCGTCAGCCTGTTGAAGGCCCTTGTTGTACCGGATGACCGTTGCGTGCTCGGTCATGGTGTTGCCGAGCTCGCGCCAGAGCTTGAAGGGGTTTTCGTTGCCCTGGTTGGTGATGAGGGCTTTGTTGATTTCCTTCTGGCGCTGGACTTCGGCGGCTGCGCCTCCGTCACCTTCTACGGCGGGCAGGCTCTTGGCGTATTTGAGCGCGATGGGGCCAGTGATGAAGCCGCCGTGGATGCAGCTCATGAGCGAGTTTGCTCCGAGGCGGTTGGCTCCGTGGTACTGATATTCGCACTCGCCGACGGCGAAGAGGCCAGGGATGTTGGTCATCTGGTTGAAGTCGACCCAGAGGCCGCCCATGGTGTAGTGCATACCGGGAAAGATCTTCATGGGCACTTCATGCGGGTCGTCGCCGACGAACTTCTCGTAGATTTCGAGGATGCCGCCCAGCTTGCTGTCCAGTGTTGCGCGGTCAATGTGCGTGAGGTCGAGGTAGACCATTGGCTGACCGTCAATGCCGAGGCCGTACTCGTAAACCGCCTTGAAGATGGCGCGGGTGGCGACATCGCGCGGGACGAGATTGCCGTACTTGGGGTACCACTCTTCGAGGAAGTACCAGCGGTCGGATTCGGGGATTTGCTTGAAGGGGCGAGGATCGCCGGATTTGCGCGGGACCCAGACGCGACCGCCTTCGCCGCGAGCGGACTCGGACATGAGGCGCAGCTTGTCGTCGCCGGGGATGGCGGTAGGGTGGACCTGGATGAATTCGCCGTTGGCGTAATAGGCGCCCTGCTGGAAGACGGCGGATTGCGCGGAGCCGGTGCAGACGACGGAGTTGGTGGATTTGCCGAAGATGGCTCCGTTGCCGCCGGTGGCGATGATGACGGCGTCGGCGGGGAAGGCGCGGACTTCCATGGAGCGGAGGTCCATGGCGGTGATGCCGCGGGTTACGCCCTGGCCGTCGAGGACGGCGGAGAGGAACTCCCAACCTTCATACTTTTTGACTTTGCCTTCGGACTCGAAGCGACGGACCTGCTCGTCGAGCGCGTAGAGGAGCTGCTGGCCGGTGGTTGCGCCGGCAAAGGCGGTGCGTTGGTAGAGCGTGCCCCCGAAGCGGCGGAAGTCGAGCAGGCCTTCGGAGGTGCGGTTGAAGGGCACGCCCATGCGGTCGAGTAGGTCGATGATGCCGGGCGCGGCCTCGCACATGGCCTTGACGGGGGTCTGGTTGGCGAGGAAATCGCCGCCGTAGATGGTGTCGTCAAAGTGGATCCAGGTGGTGTCACCCTCGCCCTTGAGGTCTTTGGCTGCGTTGATGCCGCCCTGGGCGCAGACGGAGTGGGAGCGCTTGACGGGCACGATGGAGAAGAGATCGACGCTGCCGCCGGCTTCAGCGATTTTAATGACGGAGGAGAGTCCCGCGAGTCCTCCACCGACGACGATGATTCTGGGTGATGCCATTGAAAGCCTTTCGAGAGATCAGGGGTCAGAGGTCAGTGGCCGTTGCCGGGGCAGAGAGTTGCGATACCGGGACGTTGTCTGGGGCGGGTGGCGCGGTGACGAAGGCTGCGATGCTCCAGAGGCCCATGACAGCGAGAATGACGCCGAGCGCGGCGCAAACGTAGCCGAAACGCTGGCGTGACTTGACGCCGGGAGTGATGCCCCACTTGGCGGCGAAGAGCCAGATGCCGTATGCGAAGTGCCAGCAGATGGCGATCATGGCGATGACGTAGAACGCGAGGATGAGCGGGTTCGCGAGCTCATGCTGGACTTTTGCGAAGGATGCGCCGGGGTTTTCCGGGAGGCTGGTGCCCATGAAGCGCTGCGTAGCCACGTGGTAGCCGATGTAGATGAAGGCGATGAGGCCGGTCCAGCGCTGTGCGACGTACATCCAGTTGCCGGCCCAGGGGTAATAGACGACGTTCGACTTGCCGCGGAGCCAGATGAAGATGCCGTAGATGGCGTGGTAGGCGATGGGCAGGAAGATGAAGGTCCATTCAAGCACGCGGACGAGCGGCAGCCCGTTGAGGAACTTGACCTGTGCGGCGTAGGCCGCGGGGCCTTTGAGGGCTTCAAAGTTGGATAGAAGGTGTTCGACGAGGAAGGCGCCGATGGGGATTACGCCGAGGAGGGAGTGCAGCTTGCGCCAGAGGAAGGAGTTTCCCTGGGCGGCGCGGATGGGCTGAACGCCTTGGGTCAGTTTGGGCGCGGCGGGATGATTGGTGGTCGCCATTGAGATGCGGCTCCTAGATTCGAACTGCTTGGGACTCGAGCTTCCTGGAATTGCTGAGGGGCAAGATGCGGATGAGGCTCGTGTCTTGCGTACCGGATTGAAAGACAGAATTGCGCTTGACAGTACCGTAAAGATTATTGGAAACGCGACTTATGATCGTCAAGCATTGGAGGCGACGGCGAGCACGCAGCGTATCAGCTTGTGAATCAGTGCGGTTTCGGATTGGGTGAGAGCAGCTTGAGGAGAGCCTGAAGGGCGCGTCCGCGATGGCTTAGAGAGAGCTTGGTTTCGAGATCGATTTCGGCCATGGTGCGGTCGAGTTCGGGTAAGTAGAAGAGCGGATCGTAGCCGAAGCCGCCGGTTCCACGTGGGGCTTCGAGGATGATGCCCTCGACGGAACCTGATGCGATGTGGAGGATTTCTTCATTGCGGGCGGCGGCGAGGACGCAGTAGTAGCGCGCTTTACGCTTTTCGGGTGGAACTCCGGCCAGATGTTGCAGAAGGACGATGTTGTTCCAGACGTCGGTGTTGTCGAGGGGCGCGTCGGGCGAGTCGGCCAGGCCGGCGTCGGAGGCGAAGCGGGCGGAGCGGACGCCGGGAGCGCCGTTGAGGGCTTCCACTTCGAGGCCGGAGTCGTCGGCCAGGACGATTTCAGATGGAGCAAAGCGGGAGTAGTAGATGGCTTTGAGGATGGCGTTTTCTTTAAAGGTTGCGCCGGTTTCCTCGGGTGCGGGGATGGTGGCCAGGATGGTGAGGGGTTCGATTTCGATGCCGAATGCCTGTGCGGCGGTGGAGAAGTCGCGGAGTTTGCCCTGGTTGGTGGTGGCTGCGTAGAGAACTGCGGACATGAGTACAGGTTACAGGCGACAGGTGGATCGCTGCCGCCTGCAACTTGCGGCCTTTGGTTAATTGACTGTGGCGTGTAGGCGGTGATCGCTGTACGATACTGAGCTCGCGCGCGCCGGCGGCCGTCTTCCAGGCTGTGTCCGCGGTGGACCAGTATTCCGGCAGAGCGCTCACTATTGATCGGCACTCCTAAAGTTGAAGCCGTGCCCTTTCAAAGCAATTGCAAACTGAGACATTGCCGGGAACTGCGCCCCGTTCATGGCCCATTGGGTCTCAGATATAAGCAGCGGCGATTCTCGAATAGATCGATACCGGTAAAAATTAGTAATTCATTCTATCCAGCCCTCTTATATGCCGGAAATCTCATCCCATCATTACGGAACGATTTTTCTGAACTGGTTTTAGATTTCACGTACCCGTTACAGTGCAATCGGCTATAGCAGGAGGGCATAATGCCGGGTTTCGCATATAGTATTTTTTCGCCTATAAAAAGGCATCTGATTCTGCTTGAAGTTATGGCGTTCGCGCTCTCTTGCGGAATCGCATTCGGTCAGAATGATGCCGCGGAGACGGGAGCCATGTCGGCGATAGCTCCGGACGAAAATTCAGGGGGAATGGATAGCCAGCCTGCGCCCGCGCAAAGCGAGCGGCCGGAGAGCGAACTGGCCTTTATGGGGCAGGGATCTTTTGGCCACTTTCATATTTTTGCCAACTCATGGTGGAGCTATCTGGATTTTGCGAGCATCGAGTACAACCGGCATTCCTGGGGCAGCGCATTGGGAGCGAGACTGGATTATGCCGCCGAATTTCAGCCGATCGTAGTGTTGCGTCAACCGACGAAGCAGACTGTCTATGGAACCCCGGCGAGCAAAGATCACGAGACACTCTACGGGATTGGCATTATGCCCATCGGCACACGGCTGCTATGGCGTGACGGCAAGAGCTTCAGGCCATTCCTGATAGCGAAGGGCGGCGTGCTGGGGTTTAACGAGAAGGCGCTCTCTTCGCAGTCGTCGTATATGGAGTGGAGCCTAAAGATCGGCTTCGGGGCGCAGTTCCGGCTGTCGCCGCGTTGGGATGGGCAGATGGGCTTTAACTATATGCACTTCTCGAATGGCTTTATCGTGCCGAGCAATCCGGGGCTTGACTCCGCGATGTACAGCGGCGGTCTGGTCTATCACCTGGGAAGTCATTCTCATCAGGGCAGTGGTAGTTCGGCATCGAGGCCGGCGGCGATGAGTTCCTGGCGGAGCGTGTCTGCGTTTGAGAATTGAATCGCTTGAATGCCGAGATCGCGCGCGGCGACGATGTTTTCGAGCCTGTCATCGAGGAATAGGGTTTCTTCGGGCTGCGTTCCGAGTTTAGCGAGGATGTGGCGATAGATGGCTGGGTCAGGCTTGGCCATGAGCAACTGATAGCTCCAGACGTGGACATCGAAGTTGGCGATCCAGGAGTGGGTGGCCAGCAGGGCTTCAAGCACGGAGTCACCCATGTTGGAGAGAATGCCGGTGAGCAGGCCGTGCTTTTTGAGCTGCACTTGCCAGGCGACCATACGGTCGTTGACTGTGGACCACATTTGCCCGTCGAGGAAGATGAGATGCTGGATCTCGGCTTGGGAGCGGGTAAGTCCGCCTTCGCGGACGAGCTTCTGCCAGAACTGAAAGCCGGTGAGCTTGCCTTCATCGTAGGCGTGACGGTCAGCCCAGTAGAGTTCCTCAAAGCGATTGAAGGGAAGACCAATAAGGCGGACCAGTTCGGCGTGTGCTGCTGGGTCCTGGGGACCGGTGAGAACCATTCCGTAGTCGAATACAATCGCGCGCAGAGCCAATCGAGTCTCCTGTATCGGCATCCGTGTATGGTGAAAAAGGACGCCTGTTCTTATTGTGCCTGACGGGCGTGAGCAGGAGGTTACAGGGCGGCTGAATGCGGTTTTCAAAGAGAACGGAATGGAACACGGAAGAGAGTGCGCTGGCGCGGGCGCATCGGGAGCGTGTGGCTGCGGGACTGCCTGTTGCGGATCTGACGGCTTCCAATCCGACGCGGTGCGGGTTTGATTACGGAGCGACGCTGCTCGATGCGCTTGAGGATGACCGAGCGCAGGATTATGATCCGCATCCGCTGGGGCTGCGCTCGGCGCGGGAGGCGGTTTGCAAGTATTATGCGGACCACAGCGTGTACGGGGAGCCGGAGCAAGTGGTTCTTACGACGAGCACAAGTGAGGCTTACAGCTATCTTTTTCGATTGCTGTGCGATCCGGGGACGGAGATTCTGGCGCCGCAGCCGGGGTACCCGCTGTTCGATTTTCTGGCCGTGCTGGACGATGTACGGCTGAAGAATGTTCCGCTGGTATATGACCACGGATGGCAGATTGATGCGGAGGGATTTCGGCGGGCAATTACGGCTGAGACGCGGGCTATTATGCTGGTGCATCCGAATAATCCGACAGGGCACTTTACGAAGCCGTGGGAGGCTGATGTGCTCGCCGGGCTTTGCCGGGAGTTTGAGCTGAGCCTGATTGTGGATGAGGTGTTTTTGGATTATCCGATGCTGGATGGTGCGGAGGGCAGCTTTGCGCGGGGGCTGGAGGGTGTGCCGGTTTACGTGGTGAGCGGGCTGAGCAAGATTGTCGGGCTGCCGCAGATGAAGGCGGCGTGGGTTATTGCGACGGGGCCGCAGCGCTCGGCTGCAATGGAGCGGCTGGAGGTGATTGCCGATACCTTTCTCTCAATGAATGCGCCGGTGCAGTGGGCCATGGGCAGGTGGCTGGAAGAACGGCAGGGAATTCAGGAGCAGATTCGGTGGAGAGTACAGGCAAATCTGGCTGAGCTGGATCGGCAACTTGCGCTAGAGCCGGTAGTGAGACGGCTAAGTGTAGAAGCCGGCTGGTACGCCGTTTTGCGAATTGCGGCGATTAAACCTGACGAGCAGACCGTGCGCGAGCTGCTGGATGAGGGTGTGTGGGTGCATCCGGGATATTTTTTTGGAATGCCGGAAGCCGGCTGGCTGGTGGTGAGTCTGCTGGGTCCGGAGGCTGAGTTTGGCACGGGAGTAACCCGGTTACTTAACTACTTAGGCAAGACTCAGGAAGGTAAAAAATGGGCGATGCGCTTAAATAGATAGTTGAAGAAATTCTCGAAAATCATTGAATTATAAGCATATGATTTTTAGATGATCAGCGTGTCCAGGGTTGCAGAAAAGGGTTCATTTCGCGCTCTTCGCCAATGGTTGTGTTGAGGCCGTGGCCGGGAATGACGAGCGTATCTTCTGGCAGGACGAGAAGATGAGTGCGGATGGAGTCCAGGATCTGACGGCTGTTGCCTCCGGGCAGGTCCGTGCGCCCGATCGATCTGGCAAAGAGTGTGTCGCCGGCAAAGATCATTTTGAGCGGAGCGAAATGCAGGCAGACTGAGCCTTGCGTGTGCCCTGGCGTGTAGATAACCTGGGCCGGATAGCTGTCGAGGCCGACATTGAGACCGTTTTTGAGGCTCTCATCGGGCGGGGCGATCTCCGGGGTTTCCATGCCGAGCCAGCCGGCCTGCTGGTCCATGATTTGGAGCAGAGGCAGGTCATTTTCATTCATCAGGATGGGTGCGCCGGTGAGGCGTTTGAGCTTGAGCGCGCCGCCGACGTGATCAATATGCGCGTGCGTGACGAGAATTTGCTTGAGTTTGAGGCCGAGTTCGGTGAGGCGGTTGTGGATGCGGGAGATGTCATCGCCGGGATCGATGACGATGGCTTCGTGGGCTTCCTCGTCGCCGAGGATGGTGCAGTTGCACTGCAGGGGGCCGACGGCGAAAGTTTCGAGGATCAATTCGTGACTCCGGTTACAGGCTGGGACAATGCGAGGACAAACAGCAAAGGCCGCGTCTAGCGCGGCCTTTGCTGTGAAACATGCCTGAGGCTACTTTTTTGCAGGCGTGGACTGAGTTGTGCCGTCGAGGACTGAGCGCGAGTGCATGGAGCGCACATAGAGAATGGTCAGGCTCAGCGAGGTGAGCATGAAGATGACGGCTGCCCAGGCGGTGAGGCGCGTAAAGATGTTTGCGGCGGCACGGGGGCCAAAGGCTGTCTGCGAGCCCTGACCGCCAAAGGCGCCAGCGAGATCAGCGGAGCGGCCCTGCTGGAGCAGCACGACACCGATCAAAAAGAGACAAGCAACCACATGGATTGCGATGACGAAGTAAAGAAGAATCTGCATGTAAGGGTGCTTTCTCTTAAAACTGCGCCTGATGAGCGCTCTGGATTTCTTGGTGCGGAGGAGGGGACTTGAACCCCTATGCCTTGCGGCGCTAGCACCTCAAGCTAGTGCGTCTGCCAATTTCGCCACCTCCGCAGGTGACTTCATGAGTATATCTTTTGCGGCTCGTTTGAGTAAAGGGTTGCGTGGACTATGGGACCGAGGGACTGAGGGACTTTGGGACTAGAGCATCGGGCACTTCTGCCCTGGTTTTCAAGAGCCAGTAATGGAAGCCGTCGAGGATGGCGTTGAGGGCGGCCTGGTTCATGTCGGATGAGACGCCGGCGGTGGTCCAGGATTCGGTTGTGTGGGTGTCGTGCCTGTCGGCGGTGAAGCTGACGGTGACGCGGACGCGGGCTGCGGAGTCGAGGGCGGAGACGTCGATGGCGGTGACGGAGAAGCGGCCGAGGCGCATGCGCTGGAGATCGGGATACCATTTGTCGAGCTCGCGGCGCATGGCGCGGGTGAGGGCATCGACAGGGCCTTCGCCTTCGGCGCGGGAGGTGATGATGGCGTTGTTGATGGCGAGAGAGATGGAGGCCTGGACGTAGCGCTTGCCGGATTCGTCCGACTCGTCAAAGACGCGCCAGGTGCGGACAGCGAAAAGATCGGGGAGGGTTCCGAGAATCTTCATGCAGGCGAGGCGGAAGGAGACTTCACTGGCGGTGAAGCCGCCGCCGTCGATCATGGTGGCGTTGGTGTCAATGAACTCCTGGGCTTGAATGTTATTGAGCTTGACTCCCAACTGCTCCGAGAGGAGATGGACGTTGGCTTTGCCGGAGTGGGCGTTGACGCCGATGGCGGGAGCTGCGCCGACACGGGCGGGATCGCACCAGAGATAGGCTCCGGGATGCTTGCGCTCAGAGCTGCCGTGCATGCCGGCCCAGGTGCTGAATGCGCCCTGGCCGACGATGGGCGTGCTGTGGGGAATGTCGAGTGAGAATGCATCAAAGGCAGCGTGCGCGAGGCTGGTCAGGCCGGTGAGGGATGTGGCGGGGATGAATTCGGCTTCGTTGCGAAGCTGCATGCTGCCGATGACGGTGGTGAGGTTGACGTTGCCGCAGCGCTCGCCGGTGCCGAGGAGCGTGCCCTGGACCTGGATGGCTCCTGCAAGGATGGCGGCGCGGGCGTTGGCTACTCCGAGGCCGCGGTCGGTGTGGCCGTGGAAGCCGAATTTTGTGTTCGGGTGGCGAGTGGTGAGGTCCGTTAAGATTGCGGAGACTTCTTCCGGGCCGGCTCCGCCGTTGGTGTCACAGATGACGATGCGGGAGACGGATTGTGCTGCGCATTGATCGACGAGGGCGTGGAAGTGCGTGAGTGTTTGGCTGGCGAAATCCGGCGTGGAAGGCTGGCCGAATTCTTCGCGGCTGCAGAAGGCATCCATGGCGTGTTCGAGATCGACGATGACTTCGAGGCCGTGGTCCTGTAGATATGCGATGGTTTCGCGCACCATGAGGAGATTTTCTTCGGGGGTGGTTTCGAGTGAGCGCTGGACGTCGAGGAGGCGCGATTTGGCGACGATGACGGCGGTGGAGATGCGGCCTTTGTGCGCAAGCATGAAGCGGAGGTCGGGCCAGTCGGCGACTTGAATGTTGCGACCACGGGTTCGGCCGAAGAGGGCGAGTTTCATTGCGCCGGTGTTGGCGTTTTGAAGCGCGTGGGCTAGCTGGGTTACGAAGTGATTGGCGCCGGCGAAGCCGATTTCCTCGTAGTGGATGCCGAAGGCTCCCATTCGTTCGAGGAGATGAACGGCGGCGGGAACGGAGATTTCGAGGTTGGGCTGCTGGAGGCCGTCGCGGAGGCTGGTGTCGAAGATTTCTACTCGCCGAGCTGCGGTCATGCTTTTCCTGCTTTCGGATCGGCTTCGAGTCCGGATTCGACATTGGGAATGAGACGGGTCATCCAGCGGGCTAGTTCGCGCTGGTCGTCTGTGCCGGCGGCGTGTGCGGCTTGGATGGTGTGGCGCTCTTCGGCGGTGCGGTTCTGGCTGATTTTGAATTTGCCTTCAATGCGGGCGATGGGAATGCGGAAGCCTGTGATTCCGGCGAGCATGGTGCGGCGATAGCCCTCGGGCTGTGCGTGCCAGCGGTCGAGGTATTGCGGATCGTGTTTGGTGATGAGTTCTTCGACGAGGCGTTTTTTGGTGTCCTGGTCTTCAATGGTTTCGAGCGTGCCGTAGGCGTGGATGGCGATGTAGTTCCAGGTGGGAACGGAGAGTTCTTCTATGTACAGCGACGGCGTGACGTAGGTGTGCGGGCCGGGGAAGATGACCAGCGTTTCGTGGCCTGTGAGGCTGGACCAGTGCTTGTTGGCGCTGGCGAAGTGGCCTTCGATGAGGCCGTGTTCGCCTTCGTCTTTCACTACGAGAGGCAGATGCGTGGCGGTCATTGGCTCTTGTCCGCTGGGGCCGAAGAGGATAGCGAAGGACCAGGTCTGCATTGCTTCAAGGAGTGTGGCGCGGTCGTCGACGCGGTTGAATTTTGGGCTGTACATGGCGCTCCGTTTAGCTGGTTACGCTGAAAATGAAAAGGCCACCGGCGGCGGTTGCGCGCTGGTGGCCCTGAAGCTGACTGAATCCGGTTGTGGCTGGCTCAGTTTTTCATGCGCGCGATGGGTCCGCTAATTCGAATGGCGGGAATGAGGCGCGCGATGGAGATGAGCTGCATAAGTTGAGTTTGAGTATA
>NZ_JBEKYX010000111.1:0-11793 GCF_049510455.1 Occallatibacter sp.
TTCGCGGCTGCCTTGAAAGAGCTACGGCCCGAATCCTTTTTGGGTTCGGGCCGTGGCTTTTTCTCCTGCTGATTCTGAGTAAAGCATAAATGGGGTTAATTGCATGCAAAGTTTCTGAAGGAGGTGGGGTTACGAAAGGGTGGTGGACTTTGGTAACTAAGGACGAGGGACGAGGGACGAAGGACGAAGGGCGAAGGAAAAGAGCAGTTCTCTTCTTGCTGTGGAGCGATCCCAGCCTGGCCGTAAAAACGAATACGCGGCGAGGGTAGGCGCCCGAACTGGTAATGGCTCAGTTTGAAAAACATCCCGCAGGGGCTAAAGCCCATAGACTTTTATCAGCCGGATTTTCGGCACGACTCAAGTCGTGCCCTGTTACAAAACAATTCAAACTGAGGCGGATTTTCGGCACGACCAGAGCAGTTCTCTTCTTGCTGTGGAGCGACCCCACCCTAGCCGCAAAAACAAATGCGCGGTGAGGGTGGGGCACCCGAACTTTATATCTTCGGGAGAGATGCTTTAAGTCCCCGTCTTTACTGCACTGGTCGCGCTTTACCGTCTTTTACGCTCTCGTCGATGATGGAGCGCATCTGCTTGTCCGCTTCGCCAGCCATGCGGCCCATCTCACCGCCCAACTTGCCCTGCGCCGCACCGATTTGTGACATCTTCGCAGCTATCCGGCTGTACGCCTCGGCATCGATCTTGTACTGCACATTCCTGGACACGGTATTGGCCTCGTCGTCGCCGAATTTCTTGCTGACTTCGGCCATCTTCTCCGACAATTCCGCCAGCTTCTGCTGGTCAATCGCGTTGATCTTCGGCATTTCGAGGCTGACCATCTTATTGATCAGCTCCGATAGCTTCTTGTCGAAGTCAGGCTGCGTGGCCTGAAGCTGCGCCATCTGCCGTTTCAGGTCATCGAGCTGCTTTTGATCGATGGGCGCAATCTTCGGTACTTGCATCTTTGCCATCTGCGCGCTCAAATCGGCCATCTGCTTTTGAAACTCCGGCTCGCGGGCGCGCATTTCGGCCGTCTGCCGTTCGAGTTCCGCCTGGTTGAAGCCGGACGCAGCCAACTCACGGTCAACGTCTGCCTTCTCAAGCACTGCATCTTCTCTATGTTGCTTGCTAAGAGCCTTCATCTGTTCGCCAAGCTGGTCCATAGGCAGGTAAATGTCGTGGATGCGTGCTATCACCGCCGGATCTTCCACGATGTACTCCTTACCGTCGCGCTTGAACCAGAAGAAGTCGCCATGCGCCTGCTGGCGAGCCTTTTCGAAAGATTTGTCGCTGTCGTTGCCGGTGAACCGTTCATGCTGCCCGTTCTTTGTGATTACGGCGTAGGAATCGCCTTTGTCCTGGCCGGAACCTGACTGGCTGGAACCATAGGCATAGGAATAACCGCGCCCGTAGGAGGTAGTATCCACGTTCGCATACGAGCTGGTGGCGACGTGTACATCCGGATGAATCGCTCCGACGAATACCTTCACGTCCGGATGAATGGCGCCGACGGAAACACTGACGTCCGGGGAAACGAGCAAAGCCGGAACTGGAGGAATCGTCACTACAACCGGAGTCGGAGTCGGAGTCGGAACAGGAGCGGGAACTGGAACCGCGATCGGCGCAATATCCGGCGTTGCCGGAGCAGGCGGAATCGTAATCGCCGTATCATCCGGGTGCGAGACGCCGGTGGTAGTGGTTGCCTGCGCGTTTTGTGGGGCGCTGGCCGGCGCCTGTGCGGGCGCGGTCTGCTGTGCCGGATTGGTTTGTTGCGCCGCCGGAGCCTGCTGCGCCTTGGCTTCCACGCGCACAAGAGCAGTGGCGGCGAAGACAGCCAGTGGAGCGAGAATTATTGCGGCCAGGATACGCGACCGTCCACCGGCAAAGGCCTGCCGGAAGCGGGTCTCGTTCAACAGCCATTCAATGCGTTCGGTAATGCGTTCTTTGCGTGCCATAGCGACCCCAAGTGTAGTTTCAAAATGGTTGGTGTGGGGCCGGCTCGCAAACTCCAGCAGGATTTGCGCGTAGCTGGTACGGCTGGCAGCTTGAGCCACGGCGGCATGGTCGCTGATGGCCTCGCTCAGATTAGAAAGCTTGCGTTTGAGCCACCAGCCGAGCGGACTGAACCAGAAGATAGCTGCGTACAGACCGGCTGCGAATTGCAGGTAAAAATCGCGCTGGCGCACATGCGAGCTTTCATGCGCAAGCACGATACCGAGCTTGTCCGAATCCCATTCGGCGTAATCGGCGGGCAATAAAACGCCCGATCCGATTGTGACAGGAGACGTAATCTCGCTGTGCACACGAACAGGGATGCTTGTCTCAGCCAACTGAATGGGCCAGGCAGATTTCCAAAGGCGCATTGCAGCGATCAGGCCATAGAAAAGCCGCCCCAGCAGCGCTATTGCCACTACAAGATAAAAAGCCCATGTGGCATCCGCGGCCGCCGTCAGAATCGGAGAGATCTTCCGTGTGGCATAAGCCGCAATCGCGCGTGGCGGATACTGCGGCCCAAGCGGACCGGTAAGTTCCTGCGGAGTGGAAGTGCGTTCGACTGCCGGAATAGAAGCAGTTTCAGCAGAAACAGTTAGAGCCGAAGCAGATACAACAGGAGCCGGCTCCTCATACGAGGGCGCGGAAGCCTCACGCATCTGATTCGCCCCCGGAACCCTAACAGGCGCCGCAGCCTTCGCCTCGGCGTGCGCGTTGAACGAACTGAAGGATTCGAGCCATGCTTTCGATTTCGTCACAACTTTGGAGCCCACTGTGGATGCGCCAGGAGGCCATGCGGGAAGCCAGTTCTGTTGCGCAAGCCACGGGGAAAGCCATGGGGAAGTTAACGGCATGAGCATTGCGCCGGCCAGCACCAGCGTCCAGGCAGCCTTTTGCGCCACCACATGACGCAGGCGCAGGACCGTAATTCCGCCCGCCACGGCAAGCGCCGCAGCCAGGCCACGGAGAGCCGCGGCGGCCACTGGAACCACTGCTGAGGAAACAAAGGCGATCATTGCTTCTCCTCCTTCTGTACGGGCTTTCTGGCTGGGTCGGATTGATTCTGGGCCTCGGCAATGCGCCGGGCCAGCCGCGCAAGTTCGCCGCGGTCAAGAACCTTCTGGTCCACCAGACCGACCAGCAGCGCCTCCACCGAGCCCTCGCAGAACCAGTCCACGATTCGCTTGGCCGCACGCGCCGCAACGCGCTGGCGAGACTCCGCAGGACGGTAAATAAAGGTGCGGTTCTCCAACGAGTGCGCCACATAGCCTTTTTCTTCCAGCCGCCGCAGAACGGTGCGGATCGTTGAATCCTTGAGCGGGCGTGCAAGCTCTTCGCGGGCCTGCTCGGCAGAGACTGTGCCCAGCCGCCAGACAATGGAGAGCAGTTCGCGCTCCAGTTCGCCGAGATCACTCGGATCGTGAACGGGCGGATTATGAGGGGACGGAATGTTACGCGTCATAGTGTTACTGACAGTAACATACAAAGAAGGTGAGCGCGCAAGAATTTTTTTATGGCGCTGAATCAGGGCTAAAACGGATTCGTGACCTGCGCGCCCCCGCACGATAGTTCAGCCCGGCGCGCGCGCATCTGAGCTCCAGAGGGGGAAGCGGGTCGCCGTTAGCGATAGTGTTCCACAAAACAGAAGACGCTCGTGAGCCATGCAAACGCTTTTGGCCGATCCCGGTAGATCATAATGAGGCAAAATGGTATCAGTGGGGATGGAGCGTTATTCATAATGGTGGTAACGTTACACCTATGTGTTAAAAAGATCGTCAAACAAGAGTCACTTGGAATCAACCGGGTCGTTGCTAACGATCAGGCTCTTACAATGGTTATCAGTTCAGTGGGGCAAGGCAGGGAATGAGCGAAAGCGCAATTGTGCTGGGACTGGATGGTGGCGGAACGCGGACGCGTGCGTCCGTTTCTCACGAAGGTCGCATTCTGGCCTTTGCGGAAAATGGCTCCATCAAGCGGCTGCGCGTGGGTGCAGCTGTGGCAGAAGAGAACCTGCGCGAGCTGCTGGCAGAGCTTTACAAGCAGGCCGGCGTAACCCAGCTTGCAGCGGCCTGCGCGGGAGTGGCTTCCTCCAAGATGCCTGGCGTCCAGGAGTGGATCCAGGCCGTCTTCACCGATTTCAAGATCACCGGCTCGGAGATCGTAGGCGACGAGGTCATTGCGCTCGACGCAGCCTTCAAGGGCGGTCCTGGGATTTTGCAGATTGCCGGCACAGGCTCCAATTGCATTGGCCGCGCGCCGGACGGAGGATGGGAGAGCTGTGGCGGATGGAGTTCGCGTCTCGGCGATGAAGGCTCAGGCTACTGGATTGGCCTGCACGCCGTGCGCCGCGCGCTGCGCGCATACGATCACGAGGAGCCGACGCGGATTCTCGACGTCGTGAGCACCCTCTGGGACGCAAAGGATATAGATGAACTGATCAATATCGGCGACGCCACGCCGGGGCCGGACTTTGCCACCCTCGCACCGCATATCAGCCAGCTTGCCGAGGAAGGCGATGCCGTGGCCATTGGCGTGCTGAAACAAGCCGCGGCAGATCTGGTGGAATCGGTGCTGCTGGTCCGCGCCAAGCTGCGGCGCAAGCACAATCTCAGCCAGGAAGTCCCCGCCGCATGGATCGGCAGCATCGTCGGCAAGTCGCGCCTTGTCCGGGAAGGCTTCTTCGCCGGTCTGCACGCAGCAGCTCCAGAGATGCCAGTGCTCGACTACGAAATCAACGGCATTGACGGTGCCGTATGGCGCGCCGAACGGCTGGCCGACGTATTATTGCAAACCAACGCATAAATTTCAAGCCGGAACGAGACTTTTCAGCCATGTTTTGTGTCTCCATCTGTAGAATTTAACGGAGGAGTGTGTCTTATGCCTGACTTGGCGCTTCTTGCGAAACCCCTTCGTCTCTCCGCTCTCTTCGCAACGGTTCTGGCATCTGCTCTTACAGCCCAGACGCCGCAACAGCCGCAAGCCCCTGCTCCCGATCCGGCCAGTATCGCCGCGCAGCCCGCGCCCTCGCTGACCATCACCAGCCGTGAGGTTCTGCTCGATGTGGTCGTCACAGACCAGAATCATCATCCCGTAACCGGGCTCACCAGGGCTGATTTCACCATTACCGAGGAGAAGCAGCCGCAGCTCCTTCGGCATATAGAAGAGCACGCCACCTTGAGCGCAGCCGATGTGTCAAAACTGAAAGCCGCGCCGCCTCTGCCGCCCAATACCTTCACCAATTTCGCCCCGGTGGTCAACAGCAACGCCTACACGGTGATCCTGCTGGACGCGCTCAACACGCCCATCGACGCGCAGATGCAACTGCGCGCGCAGCTGATCTCCTACCTCAAGCACATGGAGCCTGGAACGCCGATCGCCATCTTCCAACTCGATACCGAGATGCGTCTGATCCAGGGCTTCTCCACCGATCCCAAGGTGCTGCTGGCAGCGGCAGATAGCAAGCGCGACATGCCCTCGCTGCAGAAGCCGGCCCCCGGCAACCACTATTACAACGTCGTCTCAAAGAACCAGATTCTGGGCCAGGGGATGCAATCCATCGGGCGCTATCTGGCCGGTTTCCCAGGGCGCAAGAACCTGGTCTGGTTCACGGGCTCCGTTCCCCAATGGGCAACTGGCTCACCCACGCTGGAAGAGGTGGAGCGTCGTGTCGGCAATCCCTTCAAGGACAGTTTCAATGTCTTTGACGACCAAATGGCCGGGTTGACCGACGCAATGAGCCTGAGCCGCGTCGCGGTCTATCCCATTGATGCGCGTGGCCTGCAGACACTGCCCAACTTCGATGCCTCTCGCCGCCGGCCGGTCAGCAGCATGGGCTTCTACAACAATCAGGCCTTTGGCCACATGGAACTGGATCAGGTTGCCAATGCCACCGGCGGCAAGGCTTACTACAACACCAACGGCCTCAAGGAAACGCTGGCCGAAATCGTCAACAACGGCTCCAATTACTACACGCTGGCCTATTCCACCACCAACCAGACGTGGGACGGCAAGTTCCGCCACATCCAGATCACGGTCAACCGCCCCGGCGTAAAGCTGCAGTACCGGCCCGGATACTATGCTTTGGATCGCACGCAATTCGAACAGCGGCAGCTTGCCTCGCTTCAGAAGCGCATGGCGGCCGGGCAGCAGCCGGCCCAGTCACCGCCACAGGCGTCCCAGGATGCCCCTGTTGTAGACGAAAACGGTGCGACGATCAAGAGGCCTAACGGCGGCTTTGAAGCAGTCATGGCGCTTGGCGCTGTTCCGCCCACGGAAATTGTCTTTACAGCCAGTGTGGACATTGATAACAGCGTGGTGAAGCTGAGCAAGAGCGACACGTTGCCGAAGGACAATTACCTCAAGCCGGAATACAAAGACAAGCCATTCCACACCTTCAACCTCGACATCCACACCGATCCGAGATCGCTGAGCATTACGCAGTCGCCGGACGGCAAGCGGCATGCCTCTCTGCTATTTGTGACCGCGCTCTACACCGCGGACGGCGAAATGATCAACTCCATCCAGAGTACGACCACGTTTGATATGACAGACGCGGCTTACCGCAAGCTGCTGAAAGACGGCCTGCCCGTCAAGCAACAGATTGCCGTGCCTGTGAAAGGGAATTACTTCCTGCGCGTAGGCATTCACGACCTCAGCAGCGATCGCGTAGGCGCAGTCGAGATTCCCGTCGACCAGGTGCATCCGAACGTAGTGCCGCAAGCCCTGGCGTCCCGCTAGGCGACTGTTTTCAGAAAGTCAGTTCGACTACCAAGCCGGGTGCCCATGTCCCTGTAGTTGGGGCGCGGGCTTTAGCACCTGCGGGGATAGCAACTCCAATCTCTAAACTATTCTGCCCGCATGAATCGCTTGCACCAGCCTACCCGCCGCATCCACAGCGACGAGGTTGGCAGGCTGCCCAACAGCAACCGAACCGGCCCGATCACTGAATCCGGTCATCGCAGCAGGATTCGCGCCCAGGAGCCGCAAGCCATTCTCCACCGTCGCACCGGTAAATTCGATAAAGTTCTTCAGCGCGCGATCCAGCGTAAGCACGCTGCCTGCAAGCACGCCGTTCGCCATCGCCTTGCCATTCGCCACCTGAACGGGAAATCCGCCCAGCATGTACTGGCCATCGGGCATTCCAGCGGCAGCCATTCCGTCGGTAATCAGAATTGCGCGCTCTGCGCCCTTGGCTTTCCACCACAGCCGCACCAACTCCGGCGCAGTATGAATGCCATCGCAGATCAGCTCGGCAAAAAGATCGTCTCTCGTCAGCACGACTCCCAGTATGCCCGGCTCGCGATGGTCCAGCGGGCGCATGGCATTGAAGGTATGCGTGGCGCTGGTGGCTCCGGCAGCCAGCACCGGATCCGTCTCGGCAGCGGTAGCATTTGAGTGCCCAACGGATACGCGCACGCCTTTTGCCGTGGCATGAGCGGCAAGCTCGGCGGCTCCGGGCAGCTCCGGCGCCAGCGTCATCAGGCGCACGTGGCCTTCTGCTGCTTCAAACATCCGGTCAAAGACATCAATCTGTGGCGCAAGCAGCAGATCCGGCGGATGCACGCCGCGCTTGGCATGCGAGAGAAACGGTCCTTCGAGATGAATGCCGATGGGCCAGGTCGTGATTTGTTCCTGTGCGCCCTCCTGAGCCTTTTCGATCAGCTTCGCCAGCCCATTGAGCGACCGCAGGGTGGCATCGATCGGCGCGGTAACCGTGGTGGCCAGATACGCACCCACGCCGCGCTTCACGAGGAAATTTCCAATCGTGAGCAGCGCCTCCGGCGTAGCCTCCATCACGTCATGCCCGGCAGAACCGTGAATATGCACGTCAAAAAACGCAGGCCCCAGCGTCAGGCCGGGAAATGCATGCAGTTCGCCCGCTGGAATCGCAGCTTCCTTCCGGCTTGCAATGGAGGCGATCCGGCCATCTTCAACAACGATGACAGGCGATTCGACAACCTTGCGACCGTCCCAAAGCCGGTCTGCTGTAAATACAGAGCGCATAGCTGCCCATTATCGCAGGCGGCAGGACAATGTCTTCAACCAACAAGTTACATTTTTGTAACACCACAACCACTCCTGTTTTGCTACGGTGTTTGCATGAAGTCGAAGAGCCTTGTTGTGTTCGCTATTTCAGTTCTGTTGACGGGCGGTGCGGCTCTAATCGCGCAAAGCGCCACGCAGACGCCATCCCAGACAATCGATCTCCCCACCAGCAAGCAACTCATCGAAGACGTTCCAGGGCATCCGCAGAGGCTCAACAGCCTGCCGGTATCCATTGCCGTTTCGCCGGACAAGCGTTACGTAGTCACCCTCAATGACGGCTACGGCACATACGAGTCGCGCTATGACCAGTCGCTGGCCGTCTATGACACGCAAACCGGATCGGTGGCAGATTTTCCCGACGATCGCACACAGCTTCGCCTGCGGGCCGGCGGCAAGCAGACCCTCTATTCCGGCCTCGCATTCAGCCATGATGGACGGCATATCTATGCCAGCATGGGTTCATTATCCGATCCCAATGGCGAAAAACCGGGCGACACCGGCAATGGCGTGGCCGTGTATAGCTTCACCGCGGGCAAGATAGCGCAGGAGCGATTTATCCCACTGCCTCCGCAGCAGCTCGCCCCTGGTCGTAAAACGCGTGTCCTGGACGAGAAAGACGGCGACAAGAGCATTCCGTTTCCAGCGGCGATTGCGGTGATTGGGGACTCCAGCAGCGAGAAGATCCTGGTGGCAGGCAATCTCTCCGATGATGTGCTGCTGGTAGACGCAGCCAGCGGCAAGATCGAGCATCGCTTCGATCTTGCCGAGAGCGATGCCGTGCCCAGCGTCTACCCCATTGCCCTTGCGGCAACGCGAGACGGCAAGCATGCCTTTGTAGCGCTGTGGAATGCGTCAGAGATCGTCGAATTGGACCTGGCCAAGCTCACCGTGGAGCGCAAGCTCGCGCTGGACAAGCCTGAAAACCCAATAGCGCCAGGCTCACACCCCTGCGCGCTGGAGTTTTCTCCGGATGAACGTACACTCTATGTCGCGCTCGAAAACCGGGATAGTGTAGCTGCAGTCGATGTAAGCGCGCTGGTCGTGCGGGCTACCTTCGACACGCGGCTACCCCGTCAAACCTACTTTGGCGCGGAGCCTGTCGCTCTGGCGCTGAATGCCGCTGGAACGCGCCTCTACGTCGCGAACATGGCCGCGGATGCCGTCGCCGTTCTCGATACGACGAAGATCAAGCCGGCCGCAAAACCAAACTCCAAATTTCTCGCTCCCGCCATTCCGGCGGAAGGCTTCATTCCCACGGAGTGGCTCCCATTCTCGCTCGTCGGGAACAGCGGCAAGCTCTACATCGCCACCGGCAAAGGGCGCGGCACCGGCCCGAATAACATGCCGCAGCCAACTGTTCCGGGAACGAGTGACCGGCCTACGGCGAACCGCAGCACCTATATCGGCACGCTGCTCTATGGTTCTCTCGCTGTGGTGGATGAATCAGAGATCGCGGCTCACCTGTCGAACTGGACCGCCGCGGTCATCGAATCCAACCGCATGAAGGGCGCCGAAGAGAAGATCGCCTTTGCAGGTGCAGGCGGCGGAAGCCGCATCAAGCATGTGATCTACATCATCAAGGAGAACCGGACCTACGACCAGATCTTTGGCGATTTGAAATCCAACGGCAAGCCTGTAGGCAACGGCGACCCAAGCCTCACCATGTTCGGCGCGGATGTTACGCCGAATCTCCACAAGCTCGCGTTGCGGTTCGGCGTGCTCGACAACTTCTACGATTCAGGCGAGGTCTCAGGTGATGGGCATGTCTGGTCGAACGCCGCCATCGGCAGCGACTATCTTGAAAAAACCTGGCAGCAGAGCTATCGCAACACGCAGCGCACGTATGACTTTGAAGGCGTAGTGGCATATAACTATCCCATCCTGCAGAAAATTCCCGATGTGAATGAGCCAGCCAGCGGATATCTGTGGACCAACCTTGCCGCGCATCACAAAACGTATTACCACTTTGGCGAATACATCTCCACCGTCTTCTGCACAGACGCGCGATCGGAGCAGCTACCAGCCAATCCGCAGGAAGGCCCCATGCTGCGCGGCAGCGACTGCTCAAAGAAATCCATCGAGCCCGGCGAGCCAATACCTGAAGCGTGGGGCGGTGGCACGAACAAATGGCCGTGGGCCATTCCGCTCATCGCCACCAACACAGCCACCAAGCCGGAGCTGGTAGGCCACTATGCGCCAGAGGCTCCGGACTTCGATCTCATGGTGCCGGACCAAATTCGCGTGGATATCTTCATGCATCATCTCAAGGGCTGGATCGCGGACAAAGAGCAGGGCAAAGACACCATGCCGGAGTTCGTGATGCTGCGTCTCGGCAATGATCACACCGCAGGCACGCGCCCTGGAGGTCCCACGCCGAAATCCTCCGTCGCCGACAACGATCTTGCCGTCGGCCGCGCCGTCGAAGCCATTTCGCATTCAGCCTTCTGGGGCGATACGGCCTTCTTCGTTGTGGAGGATGACGCGCAAGCCGGGGCAGACCATGTCGATGCGCATCGTTCGATAGCGCTGGCCATTAGCAAATACGCGCCTCACGGCCCCGCAGATGCGCCGATTGTGGATAGCCGCTTCTACACCACCGTCAGCATGATCCGCACCATGGAACTGTTACTTGGCCTGCCGCCGATGAATAACAACGATGCCTTCGCATCGGTCTTTTCTCCGCTCTTTACCGGCGCAGGCGATCAGCCGGTATACGATGCCGACTACTCCAACCGCGACAACAATCTCATCTACACGGCGAATAAGAAGACCGCTCCCGGCGCGCAGGACAGCATGAAGATGGACTTTCGCCACGCCGACCACGCCGACACGCAGAAGCTCAATGTAATTCTCTGGAAGGACACCATGGGAGACAAACCTGTGCCGGCGATGCTCAAGGTGCGCGTCAAACGGACGACGAAGGATGATGACGACGATTAGGAATCTCGTTTGCGCTGAGCCGTGTCCCGCAGAGTAGACTTACGCCATGACAAAACGGATCGGCATTCATGTCGGCACCTCCGGCGGCGCATCGAACGCAGTTCTGCGCGCGGAAGAGGTCGGCGCAAACACCTTCCAGATCTTCTCCTCCAGCCCGCGCATGTGGCGCGCGCCCAAGATCAAGCCGGAAGAAGCCGCGCGCATGAAGGAGCTGCGCGCCAAGCACAACGTCAGCCCGCTCGTCATCCACACCAGCTACCTGGTCAATGTCTGCAGCCAGAACGAAGAGGTACGGCAGAAGAGCATAGACGGATTTCGCGGCGAGATTCAGCGCGCCCTAGACCTTGGCGCGGAGTATCTTGTCCTCCATCCCGGCTCCTGGAAAGGACTCACCCGAGACGAAGGCCTCAAGCTGGCCGGGGACTCCATCGAGAAAGCCATTGACGGCCTGCCCTGGCAGGGAACTCCCTTCAGCATCCTCATCGAAAACACCGCCGGCGCGGACTACTCCCTTGGCGCAAACTTTGAGCAGGTGTCGGAGCTGGTCACGCGCCTGCGCAACCACGCTCCCGTCGGTGTCTGCCTCGATACCTGCCACACCCACGTCTCCGGCTACGATATCGTCACGCCCGAAGGCTATGAAGAGACCATGAAACAGGCCGCATCCACCTTCGGATTCGACTCAGTCAAAGTCTGGCACTGCAACGACGCCAAAGCCGCCCGCGGATCAAAGCTCGACCGCCACGAGCACATCGGAAAGGGAACCATCGGCATAGAGCCATTCCGTCGTCTGCTCAACGACAAACGCTTCGCCCACGC
>NZ_JBEKYX010000112.1:0-11792 GCF_049510455.1 Occallatibacter sp.
GCCGAGGGCCCATAGCCTGCCCTGAGCGCAGCAGAAAGGTTCCTGCTTTGGACATGGGATACCGCCACAGCCGATTCCACACTCAGTCCCCTGAGCGTGGCCATTACTTTCGTCCAATGCCCTTTCGTAACGTCCTACCCTCCAGAAAGTTTGCATGCAATTAACCCCATTTGTGCTTTACTAATAATCAGCAGAAGAAAAGCCACGGCCCGAACCTTAACCGGTTCGGGCCGTGGCCGTTTTGCACCTTTTTCAGTGCGATTTCAACTTTTCTTCGCGTTTCAAGCCCAGCACAGTTTAATTGCACAGTCCCGGAATAAAGATCGCATGAAGATTTCTATAAGAACTGTGACATCTCCCGCAACCCGCGGAAAACAAACCACCTCCGAGAGCGCGCTGCACAGGATAACTCAGCGCGCCTCCCGGATTTCAACTTCTCCGCCCAGCGCGGCTTGCTCTTGCATAGCCGGTGGCTGTTCCTGTTTCTGCACTGGTTGTTTAGTCCTTATTCTCCTGGTTCTTAGTACGCTAACGTTCTTCCCCTGCCCGCCGATGAAACACCTGTTGGCCGTTTCCCGGCCACAGGGCCCTGTTTTGGGCGCTCCATCTGTATCGGAGGCAGGCAAGTTGAGCACACAACATAACTCCATTCCCTACCTTTCTCAGCTTCCTGCCCTTCCGGATGACGCGGGGAACGATTTGTCACAGAACGCACACGTCACCGGCATCAGCTCTGGGTGGCGCAAACTCCTCCTGCAGGCTGAAATGGCCGCGCCGCATCTCCAGATTGCCTCCATTGAAGGCGAGCAGGGCTCCGGCAAGCAGACCCTCGCCCGCTATCTCCTCAGCCGTTCGCCGCTGGCACGCGCCGTCTTTCAGCGCCATGACGCGCGCGAGTGGCTGCTCAGCGATCTTGACCCCGCCAGGCTCTCCGGCTTTCTGTATCTGGATCGCGCAGACCTGCTCACGCCTCCAGGCCAGGCCCTGCTGCTGAATGTTTTCAAGGCGATTGAGAGCCGGCAACCACAGCGCCACGCCTTTCCCGGCCATCCGCAGCACAGCGCGGAAGACCGCTCGCCCCGCTTGTTGATCGTTGCCTCCTCGCAGGCCTCGATCCGTCAGATGGCTGGTCAGGGCCAGTTCCTTCCCGACCTCGCCTTTCGTCTCACCGCCTGCCGCTTTGCTGTTCCCGCGCTGCGCATGCGGAAAGAAGACATCGCACCCATCGCGCAGGCCCTCCTCGACCGCCTCTGCGCCCGCTATCAACAGCGGCCCGTCTCGCTCGGGCCCGGCACACTAGCCCGCCTGCTCCAGCACAACTGGCCGGGCAACGTGCGTGAGCTGGCCAGCGTGCTTGAAGCCGCCATCCTTGAATCGACCAGCGACACTATTTTCCCCGCCAACCTGGCCCTCCCCACACCCGGCCAGATGCCACACGATGCTCTTGCAGGCACGCAATCCGGCCCGCTCACACTCGACGACGTGATTCAGCGCCACGTGCAATACGTCCTCGATCTCAACCGCGGCAACAAGCTCCGTGCAGCGCGCCAGCTTGGCATCAGCCGCTCCACGCTCTACCGCCTGCTCGGCAGCGAATCCATCCTCGCCAATTAGGCGATACTCTTCACTGCTCCGAGACGCGAGTGCGCGGGTGCCCATCCATAATTCGGGCGCCCCACTCATGTGCAGCTTTATCGCGCATGAGTGGGGATCAAACAAAGGCAAGTCCTGCGAAGCCAATCCTGAGAAGATAGAGCTGTGCAAACCCTGCGGCTCACCAGCACGCCGGAAGACCTCGCCCGCGCCTCGGAAATACTTCGTTCCGGCGGCCTCGTAGCTTTCCCCACGGAGACCGTCTACGGCCTCGGCGCCAACGCGCTCGACCCCGAAGCCGTGGCCCGCATCTTCGCCGCAAAGCAGCGTCCCGCCTGGGACCCGGTCATTGTCCACATCTCAGACGCAGCCACGCTCCCTCAAATCGTTACAGAAATTCCACCCGACGCTCAGGTTCTAATCGACCATTTCTGGCCTGGCCCACTAACGCTCCTTCTACCCCGCTCTTCTGTGATTCCCAACTCCGTCACCGCCGGCCGTCCACTCGTAGGCGTGCGCATGCCCGCGCATCCCGTAGCCTTTGAGCTCATCCGTCTCGCAGGCGTACCCATCGCCGCACCCAGTGCCAACCGCTTCGGCCACACCAGCCCAACTACCGCGGAGCACGTCCTTGCGGACCTGGACGGTCGAATCGATGCTGTCGTCGATGCCGGGCCCACGCTCCACGGCGTCGAGTCTACCGTCCTCGATCCCACGCAGAGCCCCATCGTCATCTACCGCCCCGGCGCCGTCACACTGGAACAGATTCGCGCAGTAGCAGGCGCAACTCTTTTCTACGAACCCCCTCCAAAAAGCGAAAGCCCGGAGAGCCTGCCATCACCTGGCGTCGGCATTCGCCACTACGCACCGTGCGCGCGCCTGATTCTCATCGAAGCACCGGATGCAGACCTGCCCGCCGCACTCGCCCACGCCGCTGCCAATCACGCGCAAAGTCATGAACAGGCATACCTCGGCATTCTGCTCCCACGCGAATTCGCGCAGTCTGCCCCGCTGCACGCCACGATCTTTGATTGGGGAAGCTGGACCGCACCGGAAGAGCTAGCCGCGCACCTCTACGCCGGCCTCCGCGCGCTCGATGCCGCTGGCTGCAATCTCATCCTGTGCCCACTTCCAGTGGCAGAAGGCATTGGAGCCGCGCTTCGCGACCGCCTCCGCAAAGCCGCTTGGAAGAACGAGAGTCTTTAGGTGTCAAGTTTCAACACATCGCTTACCATGCATCGGCTGTTTTAAGAATCTGCGGATCTAAGCGAAGGGCAGTGTTTCAAACAGGCTGAGCCCGCACAACGTATCATCTCGTTAAGCTTCCACCACGCGATTCCCAGTCCTCAAGTTCAGCCGCTTCACGATTACAGTCGCGCTGGTCTCCTGAACCCCCGCCAGAGTGCGAAGCTGCTCGATCAATTCACCCAATTGATGAGGGTCTTTGCAGACCACGCGAAGACGGACATCAAACGCCCCCGTCATCGATACAGCTTCTTCCACACCAGCGATCCTTGCCAGGGTTCGCTCAAAGGAATTCATTGTTGTGCCCTTTTGCAATTTCACGTCGATGAAGGCTTGGAGGTTCAGGCCAAGCGATGAAGGCTCGATCTCGACGCAAAATCCCTTTACCACACCCAGCTCCTGCAGGCGTCGTACTCGCTCCGCCGTTGCATTCGGACTCAGATGCGCCAGCGCTGCCAAATCGCGATAACTGGTTCTGGCATTTCGGGACAGGGCACCGAGAATTGTTCTGTCTGATGCATCCAATCCAATATTTTCCGCAGTTTGTCCTGATCCTGAAGCCAATATTCGCAATAAACTCACAAAATTATCCATATCACAAGAGTTTATCTCGTTATATCTTCTACTCACAGAATAAAATTAAGAAGAGGAGATTCAATGAAAAAACTTGTAACGCCGGGCACTCTTCTTGTGCTTCTGTCTTTGATGGTGCTCCCAGGCGCGGCGGGGACGGCGCAAGAGCCTGGCAAAATTGCGCTGCCGCTTCAGGGCCCGATCGACATGCCAGCTCCGCATCCCAAGGGAACCGATCCAAAGCCTCAGAATGCCGAAGAAACTCTTCTCGCTGCATTCAACAACTACGAAGTTGTTGCCATGGGCGCAGCGCACGGCAACAAGAATCTCGATGATTTCATTCTCCATCTCGTCAGCAATCCTGCCTTTCCAGGCAAGATAAATATGATCGCCGTGGAGTGCGGCAATTCGCTCTATCAGCCTACCCTTGATCGATACATTGCGGGCGCCGATGTCCCCTTGTCGGAAGTGCAGCAGGTCTGGCGTAACACCACGCAGTCGATGTGCGGCTTGTCCAGCTTTTACGAGGAGCTTTTCCCTTTGATCCGCAGAATCAATCAAACGCTGCCATCAGAGAAGAAGCTCCGCGTGCTGGCGTGCGATCCACCCATTGACTGGAGCAAAATCAAGAGTCCTGTTGACTTCGGACGCGGACAATACCTGATGCGAGACCCCAGCATTGCCTCTGTCATGGAAAAGGAAGTGCTCTCAAAACACCGCAAAGCACTCATGCTCTTTGGCACGGCTCATCTCTATCACGTCGGCAACACGGCTGTCAGTCTCTATGAGCAGAATTATCCGGGCGTGACTCTGGTGATTGCCGATCACACGGGGTTCGGAAATTGGAGCCCTCTGGAGAAATACAACAACCAGTTTGAGGCGCGCATGGCGTCCTGGACCGTTCCATCGCTTGTGCTGGAGTTGAAGGGCACATGGCTCGCAGACTTGCTGGACATTACGAACAGTACCGGAAACTTCTTCTTCGGCCCGGCAGCCAGCGGTAAGCTTCCGGCAGCATCGGCTCCAGTGAAAGGTACATTCTCAGAAATTCCGGCCGAAGCGGAAGTTAAATTGTCGAAAAAAGTGGATGCTTATCTCTATCTTGGCCCCAGGGATTTGTTGCTGAATGAACCGACACCAGCGCATATTGTCCTCGACATGGATTACATGGGCGAACTCCAGCGGAGGGCAGCGATCATGAAAGATGGGCTGATGGCGGACGAAGTCAATCCACAAAAAATTTCCGAACGCGATTCCAATCCGTTCTTCTACGACCCGGACGAGCTCCGTAACCTGATGCAATCGCCAGGCAGTATCCGGTGAATCCCGACAGCCCCTCATGCAAAATTTCTTTCAGAAAATCTGCGTATAATTAAGCCCAAAAGAACTCATTTCATATAACTTAATCGCAACTTCCGCACAGGCCCTCATAGCAAATAATGGTATGAAATAAATTCGATCTAATGAAATTGAACCGGTATAGAGCGCTGTTTGAAAAATACAGCCTTTTAGCCGTTCTCGCCCTGCTTATACATATATTTAATCGCCGACTTGTAAATCAGCATCCTTGACCGCCCACGCACCTTGAGCGCATGACGGTCGTACCACTCAATGCAGCCTTCAATCGTCTCGCCATCGTCCATCACAATCACCATCGGCGTCTGCGACTGAATCTGCTTCTGCAGGTAAAAAAGCTCCGCGTGATGCAACGGCGCGAACTGCTCCTGGTACTCGGGCAACCGCAATGAAATCGGTGCTATGCTACGGCGCTTGCGCGGCGCAGCGATCTCCGGCTGGATTGCAATACCGTCCTCGACAACACTGGGAAAAATAGCTTGTCCGCTCATAAAGCTGATCCTTTCTTTCCTCTACTCTATCGACGGGAAATCGCGTTCTATAGTTCCAACGCAGGCTGTGCAAACTCGTGCATCGATAAAGCCCGCTCTCCAATACCGGCAGCAAGGACAAAGAAAACCTGCGGCAGCGCTGAGGCCTCCTCATGATGCTCTCGATTCGTGGAAAACTTGTTACTAAAAGAGATGCCCACGCGTTACGCCGGGTTGCGCGCAGGCATGTGAAAATTCCCACAGCGCGAACTTCCATTGCACTCGAACGCGCTGAGCACCAATCCCTTCCGCCGCTTGTGTTTTCAGCACTAACGATGCGCTCATTGGAATCTCAGCGCTCCGGCAGGCTCAGCGCCATCGCATCCAGGCTCAGCGACCGCAGCAGATTCCTGCGCATTCCGCTCTGCACCTGCCCCAACGCATACGCCGCCCCGTCCAGCCAATCCACGCTGATGGATTGCGCAAGCTGCCCCAGCTCGCTCGCCATATCGATATTCCGCACAAGCTGCGGCGTACCCGCATACGTCAGCAGCAAATCCTCAAAGAGACTGCCCAGCGCTCGCAGCAGGTTCATCGTCTTCTCCTGACCTTCGGCCCCGGCGCGATACGTCTCCGTCGCGCGAAACAGCGAGGAGTAATCCGGTTCCTTCAGTGCAGTCCGCAAAAGAATCAGCGCATCCTGCCTGCTCTGCAGCCACGCCGCAAGATCGAAGCCCAGCGCTCGCCCCACCGCGCCCTCAGCCAGCCGTGCCACCAGCGCGCGCTCCGCGGGTTTCAGCTCCGGCCTGCGCGCACTCAGGAGTGCCTCCAGTTCCGCACTGGGCAACGCACCCAGCCGGTGCGTCACCGCGCGCGAACGAATCGTCGGCAGCAGCTCCTGAGGATTTTCAGACAGCAGAATCAACGTCACGTAGGCCGGCGGCTCCTCCAACACCTTAAGAAGACTGTTCGCCGCCTCCTTCATAAACGCCGCACTCGTAAAAATGAAAAATGCGCGCCGCGCCTCCACCGGAGGCCGATAATACGCCGCATGAATCACCTGCCGAACCTGTCCCAATTTAATCAGCAACTGCGGAGGATCGGGCGGAATCACCAACACTTCCGGATGCGTCTGGATAAGAATCCTCGTCTCCTTCTTATCCGTCTCGCGCAGATCCTCGCGCGCCTCCACGGCCTCGGCAACCTTTTCGTCCAGATTCGCCGCCTCGCCAATCTTCACGCAATTGAGACATCGCCCGCAGAAATCCGGCAGTCCATCTGTCTCGATCGGGCCGCCATCTGCGCCGCCCTTGCAATTCACCGCCCGCGCCAGCATCAGCGCCAGCGTATACTTCCCCGCCCCGCGCGGCCCGGCCAGAATCATCGACTGCGGAACACGCTCCGCCGCGATGCTCTCACGCAGCCGCGTCACGGTCGCCGTATTGCCCAGAAATTCTCTGAAGCTCACCTATCGAGTCTAGAGCATAGGCGTGCATAGGCCAACGCACCACTGCTGGTACCCTGCACCGAAGACATGCCGTATGAACTTTTCCCTCCCGCATTGCGCGGGTGCTGAATCTCAGGGGATCGGCCAGAAACCCATCGAATCAAACGCGTTCGGAAAATGCGCCCGCAGGCATTGGAAAGAATCTGCAAACCTCTTGCAGCTCTCCTATTGACATTCTATAGAGGATAGAGCAATACTCATACAGAAAATCGATAGGAACAATCAGATGGGACAGAATCAAACCAATCTCCTCCAGGGAACTCTCGATCTTCTGATTCTGAAAGCTCTCGGGCAGGGTGAATTTCATGGCCTGGGGATTTCGCGTCGGATCGAGCAGATCACGCATGGAACATTCCAGGTCAAGCCCGGATCGCTTTTTCCGGCCCTTCACCGGATGGAAGAAGCCGGATGGCTGAGCGCGTTCTGGGGCGAGTCTGAAAATAATAGGCGAGCGAAATTCTACAAGCGAACAAAGGCAGGGGAACGCCAACTCGGTATCGAAACCGAACAGTGGGCAACGATTGCCCAGGCGATGGCGAATGCCCTGAAAGCCACTTAGGAGAAGCACCATGAGACCTGGCTCGCGTATCCGTGGAATCGTGCGAAATCTGCTGCACAAACAGCGCGTTGAAGGCGAGTTGGATGCCGAATTGCGCGCCTATGCCGAGATGCTCACCGATGAGAGAGTCGCGTCCGGCAATTCCGAGGCCGAGGCAAGGCGCATCTCGCTGGCAGAGATGGGCGGAATCGAGAATGTGAAGCAGTCAGTGAGGAAAGATCGCGCCGGCACCGGCATTGAGACCTTATGGCAGGATTTACGCTATGCGCTGCGGCAGTTGCTTCGCTCACCCGGATTTTCGCTCACCGCGCTGCTCACGCTCACCATGGCAATCGGCGCCAATGTCATCGTATTCGGAGTGCTCAACGCCGTCGTCCTGAATCCGCTGCCCGTGCCACAGCCGGAGCAAGTCTATTCCCTTCAGGGTCGCAATGCTAACAGCTTCTCGTTCTCCTTTCCCACCTATGTAGACATGCGTGACCGCAGCCAGGCCTTTTCCAGCATAGCCTTGATGCGCCTGGCACGGGTCGGCCTTGATTCCGGCGGTCACGCCGAGCCGGTGTGGGGTTATGAGGTTTCCAGCAATTATTTTCAAATGCTGGGAGTCCAACCGGCACTGGGACGTTTCTTCACTCCATCGAGTGATACGAAGATCAATGGCGACCCATCCGCAGTCCTCAGTTATGAGTGCTGGAAAACGCAGTTCGGCGGCGATCGCGGCATCATCGGCAAAACTGTCCGAATCAGCAAACTCCCGTTTGTCGTGATCGGCGTTGCGCCGCGCGGCTTTTACGGAACGGAGCGCCTGATCTGGTCGAAAATCTGGCTGCCAATTGCGGACGAACCGGAGATCGAAGGTTACAACTGGCTCCAGTATCGCAGCGACCATAACGGATGGCTTGCGGGTCGCGTGAAGCCAGGCGTCACAGCCGCACAGGCCAATGCCGATCTGGCCGATGTTGCCGCGCATATCCGGCAGCAATATCCCGACTCCGATAAAGACCTCGAGGTGCGTGTTTCGCAGCCCGGCCTGTTCGGGGATGTCATCGGCGGCCCTGTGCATGCGTTCCTGATCGGCATCATGCTGATGGCATTGCTGGTGCTGTTTGCGGCCTGCGCGAACCTGGCAGGATTCTTCACTGCCCGCATGACCGATCGCGCGCGCGAACTCGGAATCCGCATCGCCATCGGAGCCAGCCGCGCAAGGTTGTTGCGGCAGCTTCTCACCGAATCCGTCGTGATTGCGCTTCTGGGAGGCATCGCCGCATCTTTGCTGGCCATGATGATCCTGCGCGCCCTCACCGCCTGGCGTCCCAGCACTGATTTCCCGTTCGAGTTCGCCATGAATCCGGGCGCGATGGTGTATCTCTTCTCCTTTACACTCGCGCTTTTCACCGGAGTCCTCTTCGGGCTGCTTCCCGCGCGCCAGATCTGGCGCACCGATCCCAATCGCACGCTCAAATCCGCAATTGCGCCCGCTGCCGGTCGCCGCTTCAGCCTGCGCGACATCCTACTTGCCGTCCAGATTGCTCTCTGCTGCCTGCTCGTCACATCGTCGTTCGTCGCGCTGCGCGGGCTCGCGCGCACATTTCAGATCAACCTGGGCGTCGACCCTGAAAATGTGACGCTGGCGGAGACCGATCTCCAGCTTGCTGGATACACCCTTGCCAATGCCGCCGCAGCACAGCAGCGCATGCTCGATGCCATGCGGCAAATTCCGGGAGTGGAAAGCGAGTCGCTCTCGAATAGCACCCCTCTGAGCGCCAACCAGAGCAGCATGTCCATCTTTGCTCCCGGCACAACCTCCTTTAATGCCGCATCGGAAAAATTCGTCGCCCGCTATTACCACGTGGGCCCCGGCTATCTCCACACCTCCGGAACTCGCCTGTTACGCGGTCGCGACTTTACCACCAACGACAATGCCAAAGCGCCATCGGTCGCCATTGTGAATGAGACTTTCGCCAAGCAACTCTTTGGAACCGCCGATGCCGTGGGCAAAACGTTTCCCACTGGCGACGGCAAACCCATGCTCGTCGTTGGAGTGGTGGAAAACGGGAAATATGTAACTCTCATGGAAGACCCCACACCGGCGATCTTCTGGCCGCTCGCACAGAACGCGGACACCAGCACAGTCCTGCTGTTACGCTCCCTTCGGCCGTCTGCCGACATGATCCCGGCCATGCGCCGCGCCATTGCTAATGTCGATTCGGCAGTGCCCATTCTCAGAATCGAGCCGTGGCAGGATACTCTGAGTTTTCAGATGCTGCCTGAGCGTGCCGCAACCATTGCACTGGGAATACTCGGCGCGTTCGCCATCCTGTTGGCTATCACGGGCATCTTCGGGCTTGCGAGTTATACGGTTTCGCGGCGCATGCGCGAATTCGGCATTCGCGTCGCACTGGGAGCGAGGCATCGGGATGTAGTGCGGACAGCTCTGGGGCGTGTGTTTGTGCTTCTCGCTTCCGGTTCAATCGCAGGTCTGGCGTTGGGACTCGCAAGCGGCCGCGTCATTGCAAGCATTGTGTATCAGGCGTCGGCTTTCGATCCGGTCGTCATCGTAGCCGTAGCTCTCACCATGTCTGGAATCGGGCTTCTTTCGGCATTTGGTCCGGCGCGCCGTGCCCTTGCGACAATGCCCGCAATGCTGTTGCGCGAGGAATAAGCAAGCCAGAATGAACTGCGGGCGTATCGCCGCCAACTCGGAAGCTACCGATCTAACCCTGTGGATTCAAACGGACCCACTGCCCGGTTTTCAGCAGCATTGCATCGCTTCGGCATAAATTTACTCACCCCCGCTGGCCAACTCTCCGCGCCCGGTGCTAATGTTCCCCCGTGCATAACTCCGGCTCGCCGCAGCCGGAAACACGAGGTATTTTCATGGCAACTGTTGCAATCGACCCCCGCGTCAGCCACTCCACAGCTGGCTTTGTCACTGCCGATCACAAGATGCTCATTGACGGCCGCTTCGTCTCCGCCGCCTCCGGCAAAACCTTCCCCGTCTACAACCCCGCCACCGGCGAGATCATCACCCACGTCCCCGAAGCCGAGGCCGAAGACGTCAACCGCGCCGTCGCCGCAGCTCGCCGAGCCTTCGATGAAGGCCCCTGGCCGCGCATCTCGCCCTCTGAGCGCGGACGCATTCTCTGGCGCGTAGCGGAGCTGCTCGAAAAGCACAACGACGAGTTCGCCGAGATCGAATCGCTCGACAATGGCAAGCCCTTCTCAGTCGCTCGTGTCGCCGACGTTCCGCTCGCCGCAGACATGTTCCGCTACATGGCCGGCTGGACCACCAAGATCGCCGGCAAAACCTTTCCCATCTCCTTTCCCGGCGACTTCCACTCCTACACCCTCCGCCAGCCCATCGGCGTCGTCGCACAAATCATTCCCTGGAACTTTCCACTGCTCATGGCCGCATGGAAACTCGCACCCGCGCTCGCCTGCGGCTGCACCGTCGTATTGAAGCTCGCTGAGCAGACTCCGCTCTCCGGCCTGCGCCTCGCGCAAATTCTCAATGAGGCCGGCGTGCCTCCCGGCGCAGTCAACGTCCTCACCGGCTTCGGTGAAGGAGCCGGCGCGCCGCTCGCCTCGCATGACGATGTAGATAAGGTAGCCTTCACCGGATCAACCGAAGTCGGCAAGCTCATCGTCAAAGCCGCCACAGGCAATCTCAAGAAAGTTTCCCTCGAGCTCGGCGGCAAATCTCCCGTTCTCGTCTTCCCAGATGCGCGCATCGACAACGCCATTCAGGGAACAGCGTCAGCCATCTTCTTCAACCACGGCCAGTGCTGCTGCGCTGGCTCACGTCTCTTTGTGCATGAAAAAATCTACGACGAAGTCGTCGAAGGCGTCAGCAGAGTTGCCTCCGGCATCAACGTGGCACCGGGCCTCGATCCCTCATGCCAGATGGGCCCGCTCGTCAGCGATGAACAGTACCGCAAGGTTCTCGGGTACATCGAATCAGGCGTAAATGAAGGCGCAAAAGTAACGGCGGGCGGCGCAAAGAAATCCGACCACGGCTACTTTGTGCAACCCACCGTACTCACCAACACGCATCCCGGCATGAAGGTCGTCGATGAAGAGATCTTCGGACCCGTCGTCTGCGCCACGCCTTTTTCCGACAAAGACATCGACGCGATTCTAAGAAAGGCCAATGATTCCATCTATGGCCTGGCGGCAAGCGTCTGGACGGAAAATCTCTCCACCGCCCACAAAGTTGCCCGCGGCCTGCGCGCCGGAACCGTCTGGGTCAACTGCCACAACGTCTTCGACGCCTCACTGGCCTTCGGCGGCTACAAGCAATCCGGCTGGGGTCGCGAGATGGGCGAAGAGGTTCTGCACAACTACCTCGAAACCAAAGCGGTGACGATTGCGCTTTAGAGCGTCGCCGGCTTCCTTCCGGCTGGCTGCACAGTCTTCGATTCCAGGCGATTTCAGGAGTTATCCTGTGCAGCATTGTTTCCGAAGCTGTTTTGTTTCCGCAGGTTACAGG
>NZ_JBEKYX010000113.1:0-12343 GCF_049510455.1 Occallatibacter sp.
CAGCCGCAAAACATGGAGAGCCTGAAGCAATCCCTCCGCTGAAACCGGCTGTGGTGAACGCGAAACCATGGACGTCGACGAACGTCCATTTCGCTCATTGGTTCGCCTTCATGGCGACGGGGCGCATGGTCCGCATCCCGACCACGGTCGATGCGTATAGGCGCGAGTGCCTGGCGCTGGGAATCAATGGAAACGGCATTTAAATCCGATGCGCTATCGCGATATCGGTATCACCCCTTCGCAAACATCTGCTTAATCCCGCGCAGCGCCTGCCGGGTGCGTTCCTCATTTTCAATCAAAGAAAAACGCACATGCGTGTCGCCGTACTCGCCGAAACCGATGCCGGGGCTGACGGCGACCTTGGCCTCCGTAATGAGTCTCTTTGAAAACTCCAAGGAGCCAAGAGCCGAGTAGGCCTCGGGAATCTTCGCCCACACAAACATCGTGGCCTTGGGGCTTGTCACCGGCCATCCGAGTTTGTTCAGTCCCTCCACCAGCACATCGCGGCGCTTGCGATAGGTTTCGCAGATTTCGGCCACGCACTCCTGCGGACCTTCGAGCGCGAGGATCGACGCCACCTGGATCGGCGTGAAGGTTCCATAGTCGAAGTAACTTTTCAGCCGGCCCAGAGCGTTCACCAGCACCGGATTGCCCACCATAAAGCCCACACGCCAGCCGGGCATGTTGTAGCTCTTCGAAAGGGTGAAGAACTCGACCGCAACATCCTTCGCGCCGGGAACCTGAAGCACGCTGGGAGGCTTGTAGCCGTCGAATGCGATGTCGGCATAAGCCAGATCGTGAATAAGATGGAAGCCGTACTGACGCGCCAGCTCAACCAGCCGCGCCAGAAACGGCAGCTCCACTGTAGGTCTTCAAGCTGGCCTAAAAAGTGTTCGCGGTCCACAATCGGCACACTGACCACATGCGCACCGGCAATCACTGGGCCATAAATATGGATCGGATAGCTCGGATTCGGCACCAGAACGGTATCGCGCGAATCGAGAATGGCAAGGCAAAGGTGGCTAATGCCTTCCTTGGAGCCAATCGTGACAATGGCCTCAGTGTCCGGATTCAGGTCCACGTCATAGCGCGTCTTGTACCAGTTGCAGATGGCGCGGCGCAGACGCGGCAACCCCTTCGAGACCGAATAGCGATGCGTGACCGGCTTCTGTGCCGATTCAATCATCTTGTCCACAATGTGCTTTGGAGTCGCGCCGTCGGGATTGCCCATACCGAAGTCAATGATGTCCTCGCCGCGGCGGCGCGCGGAGATCTTCATCTCGCCGGTAATGTTGAAGACATAGGGCGGCAGGCGCTGAATACGACTGAACTCTTCCATAAAGATCAGTTTACAGTTTGTTCGCTCTACGTCCGCGTGATTGTCGCGAACCAAGCCGGTGCGCCATTGTCATCGTGGAATCGCGTCAGAACACGGTCCGCTTTGATACTGACGACATTCCATCCGCTGCCGGAGTCAAAGGCAGCTCTCAGATCTTCCTGGCGAACAGGGTGCGGTCCAGTCTTGGGACCTTCGTCGCTGAAGCACAGTATGTAGAGAGCCGCACCGGGGTCGGTCACCGATGCCAGGCTAGCCACATATCCCGGCCGCTCCTCGCTGTTGAAGGTGTGGAACAATCCGCAATCCAGCACCGTCTGGAATTTACGCCCCAGGCAGTCCAGATGGAATGCGTCAGCTACTTCGAATTCAACCTGAATCCCGCGTTCGCGAGCCTTCTGGCGGGCCATCGTCAGAGCGGTCTCAGCCACATCTACGCCGATCACCGTCACTCCCAGCGAGGCAACAAGCAGAGAATTTTCGCCCGTTCCGCACCCCGCATCAAGCACTGCTCCGGTGAATTTGCTTTGAGACACAAGGCGCGCAATCGCAGGCTGCGGGCGGCCAATCTCCCATGGTGCCGATCCGCCAACGTAGGAGGCATCCCAGCACACACCTGTCATCTGTTCATGGCTGGTCGGTCGCCGGCCGCCAAACGCGTCGTGGGACAGATCGTCAGTCATTTTGAAACAGAACTTAGATTCAAGCTGGGAGCCGCGAGACGGTGGACAATACGATTGATGGAAAAGATGCAGAGGAAGATCATAAGCACTGGCGCAAAGACACCGACGCCATCGCTGAAGACCACCAATGAATCGAATTCAGCTCCGCGCCAGATTTGATGAAGCAGATTGATGAGGTTCACGCCAGCGCCGAACCCCGAGATGGCGATCAACAACACGCAAAGATTCAGGCTTAACAAATACGAACGGCGAGATGGCCTGTGCAGGTCCCGAAGGTACTTCATGGCCGCAAGTATAACGCGAAAGCGCGCTCAATGTGCGTGCCCGTGGTGATGATGCCCATGTTCGCCGCTGGAAGCGCCGACCATCTCCTCCGGCGGCACCACGCAGCCATGCACCACGACGCAGTTACGATGCTCAAACTGGATCGTCGGGTGGCAGATGTCGAAGTGATCCTTCAAAATGTGATTGATCTTGCCCAGGATGACTGCGCTCTCCGAAGGTGGAATGTCCTCAATCGTCACATGGCACGCCAGTGCACGCGACTGCGAGCCGATATTCCAGACGTGCAGGTCATGCACATTGAGCACGCCGGAGACGGTTTCCATCTCAGTGCGAATCTCCAGTAAATTGACGCCGCGCGGAGTTCCTTCGAGCAGAATGTTCAGCGTCTCGCGCACGATACCCGCAGAAGACCACAAGATCAGCGCGGCAATGATCAGCGAGAGCACCGGGTCGATCCAGTTCTGGCCGGTCAAGAGAATGCCCGCGCCGCCTGCGATCACAGCAGCCGTCGAAAGCGTGTCGCCGGCCATGTGTATAAAAGCGGAGCGCAAGTTGACGTCGCGTGCCACACCCCACAACAGCGCTGCAATCACGCCGTTCATCAACACGCCGGCCGCCGCCACAATCATCATGAGCCGCGGCTGCACAGCCACGGGCGCGCTGAGCCGGTGAACAGCCTCGACCGCGATCCAAAGCGAAATGACCACCAGCGTTCCCGCATTCAGAAACGCAGCAAGCACGCCCGCGCGCTGATAGCCAAAGGTGCGCTGATCGTCCGCGGGGCGCGACTGGAAGTAAACCGCAGCGAAGCTGAGCAGAAGCGCGAGAAAATCCGAGACGTTGTGTCCGGCCTCTGAGAGCAGCGCCAGCGAGTGCGCTCGCAGACCGGCAACAAAGGTCACCACTACATACGCCAGCGTGGCAATGAGCGAGATGCGGAGCACGGATTGTATCTTGCCTGTGCTCGCGGACTGACCTGGACCCGACGGCGCGGCATGCATGTGCATGACTACAGTGTAAACAGTGATTCGCGATTAGGGGTAGGGGTTAGAAATGCCTGGAGCGGACCCGCATCGAAGTGCGCGCAAACTAGCTACCAAACACGAAACACTGCCTTACTGGCCGTGATTGACCTGCATGCCTTCCTGGCCCGCGCCGTCCGTCTCCGTCTCCTCATTGGGGACAATGAACGGAATATTCGACCTTAGTCCGGACCAGTTTTCCGCCACCACAATGGTGTTCTGCGGGTTGCCGGGCTGGTAGCGCACGCTGCAGGGATAACCGGCACGCACCAGCTCCGCATTCACCGTGCCCTGCATCTGGCTGATGTCCTGCGAGCACTCGTAGTCCACGCCGCCGATCCGGTAATCGTAGAGGAGCAGTGTAATGGTTCGACCGTCTTCGCCCGCCATCTGGCTCACGTCCAGCAGGGTGCCGTCCACAATGCGCCCGGACTGCGTAAGAAAGGTGCGGCGGGCGAGCTCGATCTCATCGGCAGTGGGCTGTTTACGGAAGAAAAGCCACGCGCCAAAAGCTGCCACACCTGCCACAAGGGCGGCTCCAGCGGCAAATTCCCAGATTTTCTGGTCCTCTAAGTTCATTCGCGCGGGGACTCGCCATAGCTAACCCCAATTCAAGCATAGCTCAGATGGAATCCAACCGTATGCGGGCAGGCGGTTGGTTGAATCTGAAACTTCCGAAAATTCACCTCATCCACCGGTTCAACGCGAGCGCCGCGCCCGCACATACTGCACCGGCCAGGCAATCTCCTGGCGCAGAACCTCCGCCGCTTGAAGCGGCCAGTAGGGATGGCGGAGCAGCTCCCGCGCAAGCAATACCAGGTCGGCCTGGCCTGTGCGGACGATCTGATCGGCTTGCGCCGGCTCGGTAATCATGCCCACGGCGGCTGTGGGAATGCCAGCTTCGCGGCGAATCGTCTCAGAATGATGCACCTGGTATCCCGCGCCCACTGGAATCTGCTGCGCCGGGTGATTGCCACCGGTAGAAACATCCACCAGATCAATGCCTTCCTGCTTCAGCAGTTTTGCAAACTCGACCGACTGTTCGAGATCCCACGAGGGTCCAAGCGACTCCGGAGCCCAGTCCGTGGCGGAGATGCGAACAAAAATGGGCAGCTCTGCGGGCCAGTTGGCGCGCACGGCGCGGACAACCTCAAGCGGAAATCGAACGCGGTTCTCAAAGCTGCCGCCGTAGTCGTCCGTGCGGTGATTGCTGAGCGGCGAGAGAAACTCATGCAGCAGATAGCCGTGCGCCGCATGCACCTCAACCACGTCAAACCCGGCCGCGGCGGCGCGATGCGTGGCCGCAACAAAGTCCGCGACAATCTTCTCCATGCCCGCGCGGTCCAGCTCCAAAGGCGTACCGTAGTGATCTGAAAACGGGATGGCGGAGGGCGCAACGGGCTGCCAGCCGCCCTCGGAAGCAGGAATCCGCCGCTCCGGCGTATCCCACGGCACAGCCATGCTGGCCTTGCGGCCCGCATGCGCCAGTTGCACACCGGCCTTCGCGCCATGCTCATGCAGAAAACCCGTAATGCGTTTCAGCCCCGCAACGTGCTCATCCTTATAAATGCCCAGATCGGCAGGCGAGATGCGACCCTCCGGACTGACCGCCGAGGCTTCCGTCAGCACCAATGCCGCGCCTCCAACAGCGCGGCTGCCCAGGTGTACAAAGTGCCAGTCGTTGGCAAAGCCGTCCGTACTTGAGTACTCGCACATGGGCGAGACCGCAATGCGGTGCGAAAGAGGCAAACTGCGAAGCTTAAGTGGAGAGAAAAGATGATCTGTGGACATGGTCACCTGTTTGGATGCAGGAGCGATGCAGAGGACGCAGGACTTCGGCGCACTCGGTTAGAGCATGCGTTGAGGTTCAGGTGAGCTATACTTTTTGTTGCACCTTATGAGGTTTTTCCTAGATTGAGCAAGAATTCTGCTACACCGAACCGTCCCCGCATCCGCTCCACCACCGTAATCTGCGTCCGCCGCAATGGGCAGGTCGTCATGGCCGCCGACGGTCAGGTCACGCTCGGCGATCATGTGCTGAAGCACTCCGCAAAAAAAATTCGCCGCCTCTATCAGGACAAGATTCTGGCTGGATTTGCCGGTTCCACTGCCGACGCCTTCAATCTCTTCACACGCTTTGAGACCAAGCTGGAGCAGTTTAACGGCCAACTGCATCGCTCTGCAGTGGAACTGGCCAAGGATTGGCGCACAGACAAAATGCTCCGCAATCTTGAAGCGCTGCTCCTCGTTGCCGACAAGGGCCAGACCTTCATCATCTCCGGTTCGGGAGATGTGATCGATCCCGATGAGCCCATTGCCGCTATCGGCTCCGGCGGCAGCTACGCCACAGCCGCAGCGCGCGCGCTTCTCGAAAACACCGATCTCTCGGCGCTCGAAATCGCACAGAGGGCCATGAAGATCGCCGGCGATATCTGCATCTACACCAACGACCGCATCACCATTGAGGAGCTGAAGGACTCGCCGGCAAAGCAATAGCGCAACCCCGCAATGGATTGCGGGAATCGCACCATTCGCACCAGGAGCAACATGGCAGGGTATTCCGGTACGCCGCTGTTACGAAAACTTGGCATTCAGGAGGGTCATCGTGTGCTTCTCAAAAATGCCCCCGCCGAATTGCCGGAGGAGCTAAAGGAATACTCGGGCATTGTCTCCCGCAAAAATCTGGATGTGGTGTTGTTCTTCGTACAGTCCGCCGCTGCGCTGCATACCGGACTTGACCCGCTGCTCAAAACGATCAACGTCGATGGCATGCTCTGGATCGCCTGGCCCAAGAAGGCTTCCGGCATTCAAACCGACGTGACGGAAAACCTGATACGTGACCGGGTGCTTCAAACACCTCTTGTAGACATCAAGGTCTGCGCGATTGACGAAACCTGGTCGGGATTAAAATTTGTAATTCGCAAGGAACACCGCGCGGCCTTTGCCCCAGCCGCGAAGAAATGATGCGAATTGAACCCTGAGGAACCGAATGGCTATTTATCTTCCCGCATCCGCTGAAGAAACCGAACTCGCTCTTGACGAGCTCACTCCGCGCGAGATCGTCGCCGAGCTAGACAAGCATGTTGTAGGCCAGAAGGCCGCCAAGCGCGCAGTTGCCATCGCGCTGCGCAACCGCCAGCGCCGGCAGAAGCTGCCGCCCGATATTGCCGACGACATCATGCCCAAGAACATCATCATGATCGGGCCAACGGGCGTAGGCAAAACCGAGATTGCGCGCAGACTCGCCAAGCTGACCAACTCACCGTTCCTCAAGGTGGAAGCCTCGAAGTTTACAGAGGTCGGTTACGTTGGCCGCGATGTCGAGTCCATCGTCCGCGACCTTGTCGAGATCTCCATCGACATGGTTCGTGAAGAGCGCCTTGAAGAAGTTGAAGACAAGGCGGAGATGAATGCTGAGGAACGCCTGCTCGATCTGCTCCTGCCGCCGCCGCCCACGCCTCCGCAGGGCCAGGAAGGCCAGCTCACTCTGCCTGGGACGGAATCGCATCAGCGCTCGCGCGAAAAACTTCGCCAGCAGTTTCGCGAAGGCAAGATCGACGACCGCACCGTGGAAGTAGACGTGCGCGAGCGCAACACGCCGCAGTTCGGCATCATCTCCAGCCAGAACCTTGAGGAGATGGAGATGAATCTCAAGGACATGCTGCCAAATATTTTCGGCGGTGGCGGCTCGCGCAAGCGCAAGATGAAGGTCACCGACGCCTTCGACTACCTTGTACAGGAAGAAGAGAGCCGCCTCATCGATATGGATCAGGTCACGCGCGCCGCGGTCGAGCGCGTCGAGTCCAGCGGCATCGTATTCCTTGACGAGATCGACAAGATTGCCGGCCGCGAGGGCGGCCATGGCCCCGATGTCTCACGCGAAGGCGTGCAGCGCGACATCCTGCCCATTGTGGAAGGCACCACCGTGAACACACGCTACGGCATGGTCCGCACCGACCACATTCTCTTCATCGCAGCCGGCGCATTCCATGTCGCGAAGCCAAGCGATCTGATTCCTGAGCTGCAAGGCCGCTTCCCCATCCGCGTGGAGCTGCATTCGCTCACCGTGGAAGACTTCCTCCGTATCCTCACCGAGCCCAAGGCCTCACTGACCAGGCAGTACTCGGCATTGCTCGAAACGGAGGGCGTGCGGCTTGAATTTTCCGCGGAAGCGTTGCGCGAGATGGCTCAGTTCGCCTTTAAGGTCAACGAGACAACTGAAAATATCGGCGCGCGAAGACTGAGCACCATCATGGAACGCGTACTCGAGGACGTTAGCTTCCTCGCTCCTGACGTGGCGCGCCGAGTACAGAATGACGAGCAGGCCCAGGCGCTCACCGCGGCAATCAAGAGTGACGCCAGCACCGATCTGCCTTATGAGGAGCGCATGACCGCATCCGGCCCGGAGAAGGTCTTCCTCATCACCGACGCGTATGTAAGGCAGATGGTGGCCAGCATTGTGAAGGACCAGGACCTGAGCCGCTACATTCTCTAACGCAAAAAAAGGGGAAGGCGGTTGGAGGTCCGCCTTCCCGAGGATGTTTTCTGGCTACGTCATTGTCTGCGGCCGCTCGCGTGGCTGCGGACAACCTTACCGGCCATGCACAATGTGTATGGCGCGAACTTCAGATACGTTCTTGTCGAGACGAGCTGTCATCAACTTGTCGTACTGAACGGAGCGGAGCGCATAGGCGCCATCACTCTCATCAAAGCGCAGCGTGACCTTCGGATCGGGCGATGTCTCTCCGTTCCGCGCGGCAAACCATGTGTAGGCCTGCTTGCGGTCCTCAGTTTGCAGTGTGACAAAGCTGCCATCGGAGGTGCGCGTCACGAAGTAGTTGCCCGCCGGAAGCGCTTTGCCGTTGATGTTGAAATTGAATGGCACGCTGACGGTCGCGGTTGCGACTGCGGCAGAGGCGGTTTTCGTGGTAAAGGCTGCTGTCGCCAGAACGGCCAGCGTCAGAACGATGGAGCGAAGAGTGATCCGCATTGGGCTAGTCCTCCTACCCAAAACCACACTAACCCTCCCCAAAAACAAATGCGTCAAGTTCCCGTGGAGAAAACGTTAAGTTTTTGTGCGATGCATTCGCGGTGTTTTCTTTTGTTGCACGGCGTGCAATGTATCGCTTGAGCCATTGAGAGCAGCACGAATCTCGCAAATCGTCTCTTCGCGCTCTTCACTATTCAGATTTTCTGCAATGCCCAGCGCGCGCGCGAGCAGTTCTTCTGCCAGCGTTTTGTTCTCTCGCGCGGCATGAGCAGCAGCGCGCAGAGTATCAATGGCGCGCAGCCATTCTCCGGCGGCTTCAAAGTGCATTGTGATTTCATGCGCCACGTCAAACTCGCGCCCGGCAAAGATGCGGCGCAGGCGTTCGGCCACGCGCGTGTGCCGTCGAGCGCGCCGCGCCGCTGGCTGTCTCTGGTAAAGCACTTCGCGGTAGAGCCCATGCGCAAATACATAAAAAGCAGAGCGCGTTCCATCGGGAAGCTCATCATGCCCCGCGCGTCGAATAAAAGAGACGCGGCGATCAAGCGCATCGCATGCATCTTCGGTAGCAGCAATGTCCTCTTCAAGCGCCGCCGCAACGGCCCATGCCGGAAAGGCAACGCTGATCAGGCTTGCCGCTTCGAGCAGTCGTTGTTCGGCGGCAGATAAGCGCGCTATCTCCACTTCCATCATCTGCGCCAGCTCTGCGGGAACGCCGGTCTCCGATTGCACCAGTGGCGCACGCAGCTCCCAGTGTCTCTCCGGTCCAGACCCGGCATTTACCAGAAAGCGTTCCCCAATCAGATGCTCAAGAATGGCCAGCGCGAAGAGGGGATTACCCTCTGCGTGCTGCTGGACAAATACGTCCAGGCCGCTTGGCAATACGCTTGCCCCAAGCTCTCGGCGCAGCAGTTCCGCAGTCTGCGCCATTGTCAGCGGAGACAGCGTAAGCTCTGTGCATAGCCGCTGCATACTCAGATTCTGCCTCAGGCGCTCAACCGGATGCCCAGCTCCAGTCTCATGCGAGCCAATCGTTACCACAATCATGAGCTTCGCCGGCATGCGCCTGTGCGCCAGAGCAGAGATCGCGTCAAGCGTCGCATCATCGGCCCAGTGAATGTTCTCCAGTATCAAGGCCAGGGGCTTCTCAGCGGCCAGCTCTTCAAGCGCCGCGCACAGCTCGCTTGCTGTTCCTGCATACGCGCGCCCATTCTCGTTGCGGGCAGCGCCTTCTCGTAAAGAACCCGGTAGCCAGGCCGGCGCAACCCTCGCCAGCACTCTGCACACCCGCTCGCCATCCGCTGAGGCGCACAGATGCGCCAGCGCTTCGAGCACAGGGTAGTACTGCTCGCGCGCGCCAATCCCCTGCACGGACTGTCCTCGCGCTATGGCAATTTTCGCGCTAGCCGCCCACTCGCTTGCAAACGTGTCGATGAGCGCAGTCTTGCCCATACCCACGTCCCCGCTGATCAACACTATCTGTCGCGTTTTGCTAGCAAGCCGCTCTACGCAGCTTTGCAGCGTGCGCAGTTCCTTCTCGCGGCCAACTAGCTCTCGCGTGGCAAACTGGTGATCAGCGCCAGCGGTCGCGCCATTCTTCGGCGTCTCCACAGCGGCGGCAATGATGGGCCTGCCATTGCCATTCTCCGTCACTGCCGCAAGAAAGACGTATCCGCGCTTGGGCAGGGAACGGATAAAGCGCGGCTGCCGGGCATCGTCGCACAGCAGCTTGCGCAGTTCCAGCATATAGGTCCGCAAAATCTGCGGCTGCACATAGGTATCCGGCCACAGCTTATCCAACAGCTCATCGTGGCTGACCAGCCGCCCCGGATTCTCCACCAGGTAACGCAGCACGGCAAAGGCTCTGGGAGGCAGCATGATCTGTGCGCCGTTTTGCCACAGACACTCGTTCTGCTCATCCAGACCAAATGACTCAAATTGCTTCACTGAGCCGCACCCCTCCGCATGTCACCATCTTGTGTTTCCAGCAACTCACCTTCCATACGCAGCCCGGGCCGCACCCGTTCTCTTTCCTCTATTTTCCATCTTGGACGCTTAATAAATTAGTTGGTCTTCAAAAATAGATGTTCGTTTACGAACAGTACTGTCCTTTTTCGAACGCTGGAAGTCCTCCGGCAGAGGTTCTATATAGTTTGAAGTGCAGTCTTCGGGGGTTCTGAATGTCGGATTTCAATCGGCGGGATGCAGCGCGTGCCGCCATGCTCGGCGGAGCATCGTTTCTGTTAGGCCAGAGCAATTTGCAGGCGCAATCTTCAGGGGCTCAAAGCGGCCTGCTTGACGCGCATGCCTTTGGTGCAGTGGGCGACGGCAAAACCGACAACACACTTGCTCTCCAGAAGGCGCTCGATGCAGCAGCGCCTCTCAGCGGCGGCGTCTTTCTGGCGCCCGGAACCTATCTTACGCGAGAGCTTCACGTCCGCCCCGATACTGCCCTCATTGGCATCGCCGCGTGGAATTATTCGCACGGCGGTGGCTCAGTACTCAAGCTCACCGGCACGGACTCAAGCTGCCTGCTCAACTTGACCGAGGCACGCGGAGCCACAATCGATGGGCTTGCTCTCGATGGGGGCTTTCTCGGCGCAGGCATTCATGGCATCTATACCAACCGCACCAAATGGGGCGAGCACGAGGACGGCTTCCGCATCGAACGCTGCCAGGTCGCCCGCTTCACCGGCGATGGCATGCGGCTCGATTGCGTCTGGTGCTTCAGCGTGCGGCACTGCGAGCTGGCCTACAACCACGGCGATGGCATGAGCATGCGCGGATGGGATGCCTTCATCCTCGACAACTGGTTCAGCGGTAACAAGGGCGCAGGCTTTGCCGCGCGTCGCGAAAATGCCTCGGTCACTTTTATCGGCAACCGCATTGAATGGAACGGCAAAGAGAACTTCGTGATCGTGGGCGGCGACGGCTACCAGATCAACAACAATTTCTTTGACCGCGCCGGAACCATCGGTATTGCGATTCGCAAATCGAACTGGGGACCGCAGCAGATCAACATCACCGGCAATCTCATCAAGCGCAGCGGCAAGTACGCTGACCCCGATTCGCATGACTCAGCGCAAGTGCTGATCGAGAATGCCAAGGGCGTCACCTTCACGGGCAACACCATCTGGGCCGGTCGCGACGATGGCAACAAGGGCCTGTGGTCGCCGTCCTTCGGAATCATTTATCAGGGCCTGGAGAACTGCATCCTCCGCGACAATGTTCTCCACGACGGCGCGCTGCGCCAGCTATTCGCGGACCTCGGCGAGCAAGGTCCCGGCGTGATCGTTGGCGACAATCCGGGCCGGCTTCTCGTGCCGCGTTGAGGTTCTTCTTTGCGCAATCCTGGCGTCTGTGCTACGTTTTTCTCGTACCTCGGCAGCCTGCGCAGATTTCGCGGCATTTTAATCAGCAGGCTCTACCTGCACTCTCCAGTTTCTGAGCGGGTGTGGATGGAGGCGTATCGGAAGCGCATCAGGAAAGGTGCGCCTTTTCCAAAACGCCACTTCAACCACAAGGAGAATGCAAATGAATCAGCCAGAGAATCGCCACCACGCCATCAACTACATCGAGTTCGCAGCAACGGACATCGCTGCGGCAAAGAAGTTTTTTTCTTCCGTCTTCGGCTGGAACTTCACAGACTACGGCCCGGATTACGCTAGCTTCAGCGCAAACACAGCAGGTGTAGACGGCGGTTTCTACAACGCCGAACCGCACGAGCCACACTCAAAAACTGCGCCCTTGGTCGTCATCTACTCAGCCGACCTCGCAGCCACCGAAGCCGCAGTCCTCGCCGCTGGCGGCAAAGTCGTTGTCTCCACATTCGAGTTCCCCGGCGGTCGTAGATTCCACTTCGCAGATGGTGTCGGCAACGTATTGGCAGTCTGGTCGGAGTAAGACACTAAAGCATCTCTCCCGAAGGTATAAAGTTCGGACGCCCCACCCTCGCCGCGTATTCGTATTAGCGGCCAGGCAGGGATCGCTCCACAGCAAGAGGAGAACTGCTCTTGTCCCTATATCCCTT
>NZ_JBEKYX010000114.1:0-11643 GCF_049510455.1 Occallatibacter sp.
GGCGTTGAGCATCTTCTCCACTGGTCCCAATGGCGAAGGCAGCATCAATTCCACGCTCTGCGATGTCACTACCGCAAACGAGGTTCACCCCTCCCAATCTTCTATCTACAACTGTAGTACTAAGAACTTGTTGAAATTCGCCTGATTGCGGTGTTTTTCTTGATGCTTGTCATTTCTTCTTGTTCAAAATCTGTTTGAAGTGGGTGTTTGATCTGTGTTTATGGGGGTTTGCGATGCTCAGGGAACATCCCCGAGGCTCGCGCCCTGGGTTCAGGCACACTGCTGGCTGAGACTTCCTTGTCGTTGCGTCATGAGCCTTGGCAACCGCATCAGGCGCGTGGGCACATTGGCGAGATAGTACGCGACAGGGTTCGCGAAAAAAGAATACTTGACGGTGATTTTCTGCGATTACCTGCCGTATTGTTCGACTTCTTGCAACAGCTTTAGTTTGCGTTCCGGGGGCGAGGAGTGCAAGACAGCCGTCTCCGCTGGTCGATGTCGGCGCCGCGCGGAACATGCAGGATCGGAAGACCGCTTGCCTGAACGCCTCGACTGACGGTGCACGGTCAGCGACGACCGACACACGCACGGGGATCAGGGACACACAAAACACTCCAAAACTCACATGTCATTCCCCAAACCACCCACCCATCATGCGTCATCTCGACCGGAGCCGCGCGGCTTCTTGCGTGGCGGAGTGGAGATCCAAGCTGCTCATCCTGACTTTTGATCCAAGAGGGATAAAGTGAATTACAGCCTCCAGGGAAGGACCGCGGCACCGTCGCCCCTCCCGTTGGTTGGCAATCAGTGCTTGCTGAAACGGCCAAAACTAAACTTGACTTGCCTTCTCATGAAAATTGCCGGCAATGAGGAATGTGTGCGTCAGGCACCATGTCGCCTCCGAACCCATTCGAGGCTCACCTCTCCCTACTTCACTAAATGGAATGGTCGGAATTGGGCTGTTCCGTGGTCTGAGTGCAGCGAATATCGAACGACGTACGAGCCGGTGCGGATGGATTCTGTATCAATTGGCAAGGAGAGAAAGGCTTCCGGCCCAATTCGATGCAATGGGACATGCACGGACGTCCAGATGACTTCGGTGTCGTGCAGCAGTTCCACGTCCCAATCGGCTTCCCCGGAAGGGGAAGGCTGCAGCTCGACCTGTAGTTCAAGCAAGCGGGCTGTTGCCGGGACTCTAATTTCTGGCGCAGTGGATGGGCCTCGCGGAACATTGGCCGACAGAAAGGCGACAACAGTGGAGCGTCTGTCTTCGTTGGACGACGTGTTCGATCCGTACGTCTGCGAAGACGCCAGAAGTTGAGAGTTTAGCATCGTGTTCCTGCGATGCTCTCGTATGTATAGAAAACTCGCGAAACAAAGCAAGAGTGCCAGCGCAGGTGAAAGAAGACCGAGAAATTGCCGGGAGCGAAAGGTTAGAGGCGACGATTTTGAATCGGACTGCCTTTCGAGCGCAGACAGGAAAACGCGAAAAGACGTCACCTTTTCCTGTAGTACCGGAGACCGCGCACACTGCGCTTGAAAAGCTTCGTCTTCCACAGCTGCCAGCCGTCTGTATACGAAATCCTCAATGAGCGAATCCTGCTCATCCTGAAGTTCACGGTTCAACTCGTTGCTGGCAAATAGACGCGTGTCCAACTCGGTTGCCAGATTCTCCGGCAATCGGCCGAGCAGGTAATCGCGTAATTGCTGTTGATCCGTATTCATTCCATTCAATGGCGTTCGCTTTGAGAACGCCTCTCCTATTTTCTGTTCTTATCTTGAGCGGCTGTCATGCACTTCTGCAGCCGTTGCCGGGCGAGAAATACGCGCTGCCGCAATGCAATCGGCGAAACGCCCAATGTTTCGGCCAGACTCTTGCGTGCTTTGATCTGATTGTTCCCGGTCGCACAATAGTAGCCTCTAAGCAGGCGGGCCTCGGAAGAAGGTAATTTTTTCAAACACTGCTCCATGAGAACAATCTCTTCCTCGTTACTCAGAGTGGCTGTTGGGGCCGAAACGTTATCGAAAAAAGTGTGGTCGACATTTTGAACCTGATCTTTCCTGCCGCTCTGCTCCTGTGCGACATGTCTCGCAATCCCCAATGCGAAAGCTTCAGCTGAAGCTATCTCAGTATGCTGCGATAGCCGGTAGGCAAGCCTATCCAGAACTTCATCGGCGAGGTCTTCAGGAAAAGCAAGCAGCCTTCGGGAGAAGAAAAAAATGAGCTTGGCACGAAGTTGCTCATAGTGGGCTCCCCCTGGAGGTGTGTCGCCCAATGCAGCAAGCAGCGATGCAAAGCTCTCCCGCGTAATATGACGCTGCCTGGAAACCTTCGCATCACCTTCCGATATGGATTGGCCCTTCGTCATCTACGGTAGAGGTCGCCAGTCTCCAGCAAGTACAAAGCCGGCCCAATAATAGGGCGCGCTCCATTGTGGGTCTTCAGCCATTGCTTTCTGAGCATCATGGAGCGCCGTTGCGGGAGAGTGGGTCTTCTTGAGCGATTGATAAAAGTGCCTCATCCACTCGCTGGTGGCCTGATCGTCGACCTCCCACAGGGTCCCCAAAACCCGCTGCGATCCGGCGGCGAAGAACGCCTGCGTGAGTCCGCGTAGACCCTCGCCGGGCACTCGCTCCCCTAATGCGGTGTTGCATGCACTTAGAACGACCAGGTCTAGTTTCGCGTGTAGATGACGTACGTCGCCATACCACAGGAAATTCCCGGACCCGGCGCCGGCACCGGATATTCGCTCCCGGCCGAGTGTAAGGCCGGACAGTTCGGCATACTGTTGATTCAGGATCGCGTGCATCGCAAAGTGGCCTATGCTGAATTCGTTCCAATTGAGATTCTGCAGCGTTGCCTGGTCGATGGTTGCGCCTGAGAACAACTGCGTCGCCTCGGTTCCCATGGTCGCACGGATCATCATGGCTTCATCTCCGGCAAACGGCAACGAGGAGAACTCCTGCGGATGATTTCGCGCATTGCTCTGAAGGACAGACTGGGCCTCTCCGTCCTGGGTACTGGCAGACGCCGCACCCAACGCAAAAACCGCCAGCCGCATGGGATGGGAAGTGATGGAATTGCTCTCAAGGATCGAGAAGATTGTTGCTGACGGCTCATTCAGGAAAGCGGTGTCGCGGAGAGGTGCTTTCACGCCGTCCGGCAACGCCGCAAATGGTATGGATTCGATCGGCCCATCTGCCACAATGAACACTGTTGCTGTCCCAGGGGCCACAATGCCGCGTGGAAGTAGATTGCGAGACAGTTGAATGCCGAGCTGCCGCAACTGCTCCTCCTGTGCCAATCGCATCGCTGCTCTTTGTTCCGCAGTCCGGCGCGGGTCCGGTGAAACCGCCGTCAGCAGCGCTTTCCGGAAACCCAAACACTGGCGGCTAAGCTCAGATGCAGGCGGCAGACGAAAGCTGCGAATGCCCATGGGAGTAATGCTCCACGCATAGCTTGCCTTCTCCCCGCTCCAGTATTCGACAAGCGTGGCATGGCGATTTGGCAGAGCATTTTCGAGAGCCTCTAGTGTCAGCGAATGAGATGGTGCGCTCGACGTGTCAACCTCGCCGGCGGCCAATATCTCCTGATGCAGTTGATGCTCGGAAACGGTGAGCCGTCCGATGGCCGCTCGTACCGTGTTTGACGCCTGACTTTCTTGCGGCCCGCGCAGCCGCGCGGCAGATGCCTCAAACTGGCGCAGCTTCCGTTCCACATCCTCATATTGCGCCAGAAGCGGCTGCGACGCCACAGCGTGAAACTCTCCATTCGTTGCAGCAACCTGATCGAGCAATGTGCGTGCCCGCGCCCGTTCAGCAATCAGAAACGCCTGCCACTGGTAGCCCTCGTCTGGATGCTCCTTGTCCATCCGCTCCAGAATCTGAATGTCGAGATCGTAATAGGCGTGTTGCGATGCGAAGAAGCTCGTCTTGAGGTCTTGGTTCCGCAACTCACCGCGCGTCGCTTCGATCATCCCCAGCGCCTGTTCGCAATGAGTTTGCCCATCATCGAGCGCTCCACTTTCCAGTGCGGTGCGGGCGAGTCCACCCTCGGCGCGAATCCGGGTGTACACGTCGTTCGCGGCCACGGCCTCCTTGCTGCACGTCGCGTATTGCTCCGCGGCTTCTTTGACGTCGTGCTTCAGCAACGCAAGATCGCCGAGCTGGCAGTGGACCTGTATCTCGCTATCGGTCTGCTGTGCTTTCTTCGCCCTGGCGAGCGCGCTGTTCAGCACCTGCTCCGCATGAACCGCATCATGTTCATAGAGATAGCTATCACCGAGGCCGCTCATGAGAGCGATGCTGCCGCGCTCATATTCGATGCTCCCTGCCAACGCCAGGCCGCGCTCAAAGTATTTGCGTGCCTCCCGCGGAGAACCCTTCACCAGATACAGGTCGCCATAGTTGTTCAGGGTATCGGCTGTGCCGACCGGGTAATCCGTGGTCTTCCAGATTGCGGTTGCCTGGTCGAGCGAGTCCCGCGCGCGGGCAAGATCTCCCAGCGTTATATATAGGTCGGAAAGACCGACCCAGATAGCTGCTTCCATGCGCGGCTCCGGAGGCAGGCGCTTCAATGCCTGCAGCGCTTCGCCATAGGCGCGATAGGCTGCCTCAGAGTCGCCCTCCGTGGAGTAGATGGCTGCCAGTTCCTCCTGGACGAACGCCTGTCGCCGTGCGTCGCCCGCAGCTGCGGCCAGTTCAGCCGCGCGCTTCTCATCGGTGAGGGCTATGTCGGAGTGACCCTCCATCAACTCCACGCGCGCGGAGTTGTCGAGAATCTTGGCCTGGTGGCCGGTGTCGCCCGCAGCCGCATACAGCGCCAGCGAACGGCGATACGCGTCCTGTGTCACGTCGTAGTCTCCATGGACCACGTGAATAAAGGCGATCTCCAGCCAGTAGTGTGCGGCCTCGATAGGATCCAGGTCAGACAGCATCGGCGTTGCACGCTCGATGACAGGCAGCGCCAGCAGTGCCTTTCCTTCGTTGTTCACGATGTAGTCGGCCTTCCAGATGAGCGCGCGTGCCAGCTCCGATCGGTTACCGGCACTCTGCCAATTCGCAATAGCCTCGTCATACGCCTTGATGGCAGTTGCATGGTCCTGCGTGTCCTGGATTCGTAACAGCTCCGCATGGGCAAACGCCCTCTCAGCGCCTCGCTCCAACTCGGAGTTCGCGTCTGCGGGTTGCGCTGCACCCACACTTAACACGATCATCGCGACACCATCCTTCGACGGATTGCTGATCGCCACCTGCTCGCCGGTACCGACAAGAACGTGAATGTAGGAATGAAGACCTGCCTGATTCGCGAATGGCTGCGGAGTATGAGAACTCGCGCTCGCGGTGGCCGCATCGGGTAGCCGCAACTCCACTACCCCCTGCACCTGTTCGGCGGTCAGCATTCTGACTTTGCCGTCCGGCACCGTGAGAAGTAGGTTCTTTGTTTCTCCTGGAGACAACGTGACGACGCATCCTTCCGGCTCATCGAGGAGCGATCTGGAACATGCGTGTTCTGTCACTTGTGGCACAGTCTGGCCCAGTAGAAGAGATTCGCCTGAAACAAACCCGCAAATAGCGACAAAGGTAAAGATCGCGCGCGCACCGGCGGTGATTCTTTCGTAAAAAGTCATAGCATCGTCCGATTGCCCCCTAAGAGGACTTCAATCCTACGCCGCCTGCTGAAAGTCATTGCAAACAATACTATTACTGCCCCAACAATAAGCGGTTTAGGTCGCAGTTTCAGGAATTTCCACATAACAGATTACAGACTATTCTCACCTATCCTTGTAGGCATCCTCCGCGTTGGTGACAATTATGTTTCCTTGGAAGGGCTATTCTCGCCAGCGTCGATTTCTCCACCTTTCTGTTATTAGCGCCGTGGTGAATGAATCGGATTTGGATCAGCAATTCTTCGGCTCAGCTCCGCAGCCCGGAGCGGATCGAACCCATCCCGATAGAGATTTGGCTCTGAATGGCACGTGGCCGAGCTTTCAGTGCGAGGAATTCACGAACCTCGCACTGACCACCTCGTCCGGCTATAGGGGGGGCCTTCTCCGGCACCTTCTCGGCTGGAGATATCGATCTTTGTCGGCCACGGACCTGCACCATCGTGAGCGGCTTCCTGTGCTCCGAATAGCCCATGCCCACGTGCCTGTAAAGGTAGCCGCAGCTTCAGTTCAGGAAGACATTCATCGTGCGGCGGCCGTCTCCGCATCTCTCCCCACTGGGTTCACGCACAGCCGAAGGACCGCTTGACAAGCGAGGTTGTATGAAGAATTTGCTGTTCCTCTCCATTTTGATTTGCATGGGCTGCCTGCGTCTCATCGCGCAGGCAGGTGTTTCCCCTCTCGATCCGAGCCACCAGCCACGCTTCTGTTCGCTTCTCAATCCGCGGTCAAATCCAGCCGGCCGCGTAGATGATTCCGCATTAATCAATGCCTATAACCTCCAGGCGCATTTAATTCGCAGCCTGCGCCTGATCGCAGTCGTGCGCGGCAAGGCCGGAAAAGAGTATGGCGTTGGGGAGCGGCCGCGAGAGCTTCCGGCGGTCATCGATTTCGTGCAGCCCGACCTTGTCCACGTAACGGGAGGGGTGCCGTTTTTGGGCAGCCGCGAATTTGAAATGGCGAGCGACGGCCACGAGTTTCGTCTCCTGGTTCCGCAAAACGGCAAGAAGACCTTCCTGGTGGGACCGATCGATGCGCCAGTTAAATCGCAGAATGCGCGAGATGATCTGCGCCCTGAACCTTTGATCAATGCATTGCATTGGCAGGAAGGGAGACTGATTGCCGGGGCCCGGCTCCAGGGAGTACACGATGCCAATCTCCGCGAGTTGAAAGTGGACCTGCTGTACAGTAAAGCCCCGGGGCGCACTGCAAAGATAGAGTTCGATTTACTTCATGGACAGGTGGATTCAGTCGAGACGTATGACGCCGCTGGCCAGCTTGTCTCGAAGACCAGTTATTCGGACTGGCAAGAAGCTGCTAACTCAGCGTCGAGTCCTTCCCAAGGTTGCTTGCCGCACCGCATTGAGTTTCTTCAACCTAAACAAGACTACGAGGTCACTCTTCGGGTCTCCCATATCGCATTGAATCCAGAAATCCCTCGCGCAAATTTTCACCCGGCACCGCCTCGCGGAATCCCTGTCGTTCACCTGGATAAGTCGGGAAGAGCGATTACTAATTGACCGGCTTGATTTAGCCAATGCTTGATTCCCAACACTCGATCCCCCACATATAACGAGGTCGAAATGAAAAGGCTCCTCTTCATCGGTTCGATAGTCCTTGTTGCCCTGGTCTCGTGGACATCCGCAAAGTCTCAGATGGATCGGCCCACTCTGCCCTCTACGGCGAAACTCGACGGTGCTGCGCATTCCCCTCAGATTGCCAGTCAGTCGCATTCTCAGACCAAGGGAAATCCGCCGGCTGTTCACGCAGATCCGCGTGAGGCTTCCGGTCATTATCGGAGGCTGCCGTTGGAGTTTGAGGCGAATCGAGGCCAGGCTGCGGCCCAGTATGCTTTCGTCGCGCATGGCCCGGATTATGCGTTGGGGATCTCCCCGTCCGAGATTGCGCTCTCGCTTCACTTATCCTCCGACCCGGAAAAGGCAAAGCTCGTCCCAGCGGCTTTCCACCCTGACCTACCGCGCCCAAAAAATCCAACACAGCAATTTCAGCTGCATTTGCGTCTTGCCGGGGCAAACCTGGGCGCATCCGTGTCCGGCCTCGATCAAAAGCCAGGCATGAGCAACTATTTCATCGGCAAAGATCCGGCAAACTGGCATACCAGCGTTCCGCATTTTGCGCGGGTTCAAATGGCTGGCATCTATCCGGGCGTGGATCTTGTCTTCTACGGGAACCCTGAGCAGTTGGAGTACGACTTCCGCGTCGCACCCGGCGCCGATCCACAGGTCATTGCGCTCCAGCCGAGCGGCTCGGTATCGAGTTCGATCGACGCTGGCGGGAATCTTGTGCTGTCCACCGCAGCCGGGGAGGTGCGTCTCAAACACCCCGAGGCGTACCAGGAGATCGACGGAGCTCGAAGATCGGTACAGAGCAAATTCCGGATCGCGGCCGCCAACACGATTGCCTTTGAACTTGGAGCCTACGACCACGCGCATGCACTGATCATCGATCCTGTCCTAACCTACGGGGCTTCGTTCGGCGGCGACGATGGCAGTCAGGCGATCGGGATCGATATCGACTCGGCCGGCAACGCTTACGTCGCCGGGAATACCTGCTCCGCGGATTTTCCGGCCTCCAGCGGGACGTTCCAGATCTTCCAGGGCAATCCCGCGCTGAGCGCCTGCCAGGAGGCCTTCGTCCTCAAGCTTGATCCAACCGGCTCCACGTTGTTGTATTCCGATTTCATCGGCGGCACAGGGGTGAGCACAGCCGCCCATATCGCCGTCGACTCCTCCGGAGACGCCTTCGTTACGGGGGCAACCACCTCTACCGATTTCCCGCTCGTCAAAAATATTGGACCTGCCTCAACCCTGGCCTGCGCCACCGTGAGTAAAGGCTTCAATTGCCCCGATGCCTTCGTGTTCAAGCTCGACCCGACCGGCTCCAGTCTCATCTTCTCGACTTTGCTGGGTGGCAGCCAGTCCACCGGCGGCTTCAACCTGAAGGTCAATCCGGTTACAGGCGATCTCGTCGTATGGGGAGACACCGATTCCGCCGATTTCCAGCCCGTCCCAAACACGCTGCAGACTGCCTTCGACGGCGGGACCTGCGCCAACTCCATTCCATGCTTCAACGCGTTCCTGGTGGCGCTCGACCCCACGACAGGCGCTTATCGCTATGGCACTTTCTTCGGCAGTGTCGCGTACACCTTCGCCTCGGGTCTCGCGTTTGATGCGACCGGCGATATTTATCTCACCGGCAGCGCCGAGCCTCCCCTTTCGCCAAGTCTCGGAGCTATTACCCACACCTACCAAGGCAGCGGTCCCAGCAACAGCGGCAACAGTCATATCTTCGTCATGCGCCTGCACCCAAACAACAACACCTTATCGCCGGTCTACTTTACGCTGATCGAAGGGCAGGCGGATGATGCCGCTTCCGGTATTGCGCTCGACGCAACCGGCAATGCATACATCACCGGATCCACCGCATCCGCTAACCTTCCCACCACGCCAGGTGCGTTCCAAACCACCGACCTCTACCCCCCCAATGTGCCCACAAGTTGTGGCTGGGCATCAGCCATTTCTCCCCTCTTGCCGAGCCCCTGCGGAACCGGGTTCGTCGCCAAGCTGACCCCTGCCGGCGCGCTCACCTTCCTGACCTACCTCGGAGGAGATGACCAGACCTGGTCGGAGGCCATCGCACTGGATTCCGTTGGTAACATCTGGCTCACCGGCGTCACTTCGGCCAGTGACTTCCCGTTCACGAAGGATGCCTATCAGACAAACCCATCCGGAAACTTCGTCGATTTAAGTCCCTTCCTCGCGGAGCTCTCGAACGATGGCTCGACCCTTCCGTTCGCATCACCCATCGCCTCGCTCATCGGCCAATCCACCGACCTCAAGATCGATTCCAACAACAACGTCTATGTCACCGGTTTCGCCTCGGCCGCTCCGTCGACGCCCGGTACTTACCCTGGGACCGTGTCCCTCAATTCGCAGTACGCTAACCCGCTCTTTGTTCAGAAGTGGTCGCCTGGTCCGGAGCCAGTGATGACGGTCTCTGCCACATCGCTCACCTTCGCGCCTACGATCATTGGCACCACCAGTGCGCCGCAAACCGTAACCATTTCGAACACGGGGCCAGGGCCCGTCCAACTCGGAATCCAAACCATTTCTCCAAATCCGCTACTGTCAGCGACTCCATTCCTGGTAACGGACGACTGCGGAGCCACGCTCGCACCAAATGCCTCCTGCACGTTGACCGTCAGCCTTCAACCGTTTCCACTTCCTCCAAACTGCACCGTCGCGAACAGCTGCGCTCCGCAGACTCAGTCCGCGACCATCATCATCCAAAACAATGCTCCCTCCGGAACGCAAACGGTAGCCTTGACCGGGACTTCGGGCGTCGGTCCCGTGGTTGCGATCGCCCCGAGGGCGGTCGCATTCCCACCTCAGATCGCCGGGACGTCCAGCGCGACGGATACTGGGACTCCCGGCACGACACAATTTGTGCAGCTCTCCAATCTGGGCGATATCAACCTGGTTCTTGCGAACGCCACCCTCGGCGGTCCCAACGCCGCGGACTTCCAGTTGACGAATCAGTGCCCACCTTCGCTCCCTCCCGGCTTTGAGAGTTCATGCCAGCTCTCGATCGTCTTTAGCCCAGCCGCCTCTGCAACCGGGACTCGCACGGCAACGCTGAACCTCGTCGACAACGCAGCCGATAGTCCGCAGTCGATTCCCATCACCGGGACCGTGGCCGGAGCGTCGCCCGCTTTTTACTACTTTCCGAATCCCGTTACGTTCCCTTATGCCCTCATCGGCGGGTACGCCTATTCTTCACAGGCCACCGTTGATGTCACAAACGTCTCTACCGCAACGCAAGTGCTGGTTACTGGAGTGACGATCGCGGGGACGAACGCCGCGGATTTCAACGTGCGGGTGATAATTGGTGAATCCGCCAACGAAACCGAAATAGATTTCGACTTCGACCCAACCTCTGGTCCTCATGGTCCAAGAACGGCTACGGCCACGCTGATCACCACTCCTCCCACAACCGGCCTGGCGCCGATCCCATTGCAGGGTGTGGCAGCGACCAGCAGTGACCCGAGCATCAACATCTTCACAAGCCCTTCGCCGATGGACCTCGGCAGCGTGCAAGTGGGCCAAAGTTCTCAAGGGGGGAGCACCTACCTGACGATCGGGAATTTTGGCGCCCCCTGCGCTGCAGGATTAGTTCCCCCCTGCGGCGGTTCGCTGGTTATCTCCTCCATCGTTGCCGGGCTGAGCGACTACACGGTCGTCGGCGTGACAGGCTTTCCCGCCTATTGCACCACATCTCCAATGACAATCCCTGCACAAGGCCAATGCGGTTTCAACATCGTCTTCGCGCCAACCCAGGCAGGAGCGCGCAACACCACGCTGACCATCAACTCAAACGATCCAGGCGGCCCTGTGGTCATTCCAGTCACGGGCGTTGGACTTGCGCTACCCCTTGGCGACCTCTCAGCGACTGCTTTGAACTTCGGATATTCGGCGATCGGCGTAGCCAGCCCACCGCTAACCGTCAATCTGCAAAATACGGCTTCCGTCCCGCTCGCGATCTCAGACGTTACGTCGTCGGCCAACTACGAGGTTGCCTCGAATACTTGCTCGACGACCGTCGCGCCCGGAGCTTCCTGCACGATCGGTGTGACGTTTACGCCGCCCACAGCCGGAAGCTTCTCCGGAACACTCACGGTCTCCGACAACGATGCCTTCGGTGGCCAGCAGATGGTCGCCCTCAACGGCATCGGCGCCACCGGCCCATCGCTCATGATTCTTCCATCGGCGCTCAATTTCCCCAACCAGGCGAACAATACGACAGGGTCTCCGCAGCCAATTACGCTGACTAACTTCGGCGATACTGCGATCACATTTCCTGCGAACGCCTTTGTCGCAACGTCTTCAGACACCTTCGTCACGACGCCCCAATTCGTGATCTCCAGCAACACCTGCGGAACGACGCTGGCCGTGCACGC
>NZ_JBEKYX010000115.1:0-11810 GCF_049510455.1 Occallatibacter sp.
ATCACAAATCAATTTATACCATAAACCGATTTGTTTAGATGTCGAGATAAGAAGTTTTCACGCACATAATGCCCTTTATCATGCGTTTGCGATAGCGAATATTCTTTGGATTCAAATGTAAACTGACCCGCAACCGGCTGGCAGGATTCCACACCCCGCACATTTACGATAGATATAGCGTGCAAACTATACGAGTAGATACGCCTTCAGCACGATATGACGTCTTCGCGGGCAGCGACCTTCTTGCCACGCTCGGCTCCCGCATCGAGCGTGTGACAGGCCGTCTTCCGCGCCGCGTCTTTGTCCTCACTTCACCCGAAATCTGGGCGCTCTGGGGCGAACCGTTGAGCCAATCCTTCGCTCAACCGCCCATCGCTCTTTTTCTCCCAGCCGGAGAAAAGCACAAAACGCTCTCCAGCGTGGAGCGCCTCGCCCGCCAGATGATCGAAGCCGGCGGCGACCGTGGCTCGCTGCTCATCGCCTTCGGCGGCGGAATCGTCGGCGACGTCGGCGGATTCCTCGCCGCCATCTTCATGCGCGGAATCCCCTACATCCAGGTCCCCACCACATTCCTCGCGCAGGTTGACTCCTCCGTCGGCGGCAAGACCGGCGTAAACCTGCCCAATGGCAAAAACCTCCTCGGCAGCTTCCATCATCCGCTCGCCGTCTTTGCAGACACCCACGTCCTCGGCACGCTCAGTGAGCGCGAGCTGCGCGCCGGTCTCATGGAAAGCGTGAAAGCCGGCATCATTCGCGACCGCGCGCTCGTTCGCTACATGGATGAGCGCGCGGAAGACGTACTGGCCCGCGATCCGAAAGCGCTCGAAAAAGTCATCGCGGCATCCATCCGCATGAAGGCCGATGTTGTCAGCCGCGACGAGCGCGAAAGCGGCCTGCGCATGATTCTCAACTTCGGCCACACTCTCGGCCACGCCATTGAGCAGGTCACACGCTACAAGGTTCTTCTGCACGGCGAAGCCGTCGGCTGGGGAATGATCGCCGCGCTCTACATCGCTGGCCTGCGCGGAACCATCACGCGCGCGCAATCGGATCGTATGGAAGCGTTGATTCACCACTACGGCGCTCTACCGCTATTTGAGGCAAGTGCTGCAAAGCTCGTCGCCGCCACCGGCGCGGATAAAAAGAACATCGGCGGCATCCGCCGCTTCGTTCTCCCCATCGGCATCGGGGACGCAGGCGTAGTGGAAGACGTCACCGTCAGCGAACTACGCGAGGCCGCCGAGTACATGCTCTCGCAAGCTGAGCCTCCTGCTGGAGCGGAGCAGAAAAAGTAATGGCAAACACCGGCGCAAAACCCGCAGGCGCGCAAGACGAAGCCAGTGCCGCGCAGGCCGTGCAGGCCATGTTCAACTCCATCGCGCCGCGCTACGACCTGCTCAACCATGTCCTCTCCGCCAACGTGGACCGCATCTGGTGGAGCCGCGCCGCCCGCCGCTTCCACGACATCCTTGCACAGCCTGACTCCGCCATCCTCGACATCTGCTGCGGCACCGGCGACATGACCCTCGCGCTGCTCAAGCATCGTCCCGCCGGCTCTCGCCCGATCCTGGCAGCGGATTTCGCACGCGCCATGCTCACCCGCGCCGAAGAAAAATTCGCGGCACGCGATTCAAGCCAGCCCACCGCAACCACCCTCGAAGCCGACGCCCTCCATCTCCCGCTGCAATCCGGCTCGCTCGACCTCGTCGTCAGCGCCTTCGGCTTTCGCAACCTGGCCAACTACGACGCCGGCCTGCGCGAATTCCACCGCGTGCTCAAGCCCGGCGGCCTGCTCGGCATCCTCGACTTCAGCGAACCCGGCGGCCTGCTCGGCAAACTCTACGCCATCTACTTCCGCCGCATCCTGCCGGCCATTGGTCGTGCCATCACCGGCCAAACAAGCCCTTATCAATATCTTCCCGAGTCCGTCGGCAACTTCCCCGCCCCTCCACGCATGCTCCAGATGATGCACGAAGCGGGCTACATCGACTGCGCCTGGCAGCCTTATACCTTTGGCATCGCTGGTCTATACACTGGCACTCGTCCTAAAGATGAAAGCGCGAAGCGCTCGTAGTAGGCTGAACAGGCATGACTTCGTCAGCGCCCAGCCTCGCATCCGTCACCGCTGAAAAGCGGCGTGTGGCGCTTTATTCCATTCTCGGCGCCACATGCATGACGCTGCTCAAGCTCCTGGTGGGCCTGCTCTCCGGCTCGCTCGGCGTGCTCTCCGATGCCGCGCACTCTGCCATCGACCTCGTCGCCGCCGTTCTCACTTTTTTCTCCGTGCGTGTGGCGGATAAGCCTGCGGACGAAGATCACACCTACGGCCACGGCAAAATTGAAAACGTCTCCGCCTTCATTGAAGCCGGCTTGATGGCCGTCTCCTGCGTATGGATCATTTCAGAGGCGCTCAGCCACATTGCGCGTCACACTATTCAGCTGCACCACTCCATCTGGCCGGCGCTCGTGCTGCTCGCTTCCATCGCAGTGGATTACTGGCGTTCGCGCCAGTTGCGCGAGGTGGCGAGGCGCACTGGATCGCCCGCGCTTGAAACCGACGCCTTCCACTTCGCATCCGACATCTGGGCCACGATCGCTGTTCTCATCGGCCTGGGCGCAAGCTGGGCCGGCGCTCGCTTCGGCATTCCCTGGCTGGAATTTGCCGACCCATTCGCGGCTATTGTTGTTTCGCTCATGATCCTGCGTATGACAATCCATCTCACGCGCAAGACAATCGCCGCTCTGATCGATGAGATTCCCGCTGAAACCCGCCAGCGCGTCATTCACGCGGCCGCGGGCGTGGATGGCGTACTGGCCGTTGAGCAGGCGCGCGTGCGCCGCTCCGGCGCATCTTACTTTGCCGATCTCACACTCGCGCTGCCGCGCCGCTTCACCTTCGAGCACACCGGCGAAGTCGTGCGCGCCGCCACGGAAGCCGTCGATCGCGCACTTCCAGGCACAGACGTGGTGATTCACACCGTCCCCCGCGACCCCGGCACTGGGAACATCTTTGATCGCGTGCGCACTGTAGCTGCGCGCAACAACGTCTTCGTGCATGAGCTCAGCGTGCAATCGCATCATGGAAGGCTGCGCGTGGAACAGCACGTCGAGCTCGATGAGCGCTTGCCTCTCATCGAGGCCCATCGCTTCGTCACGGCGCTTGAAGAAGAAATCCTGCATGAAGCGCCGGAAATTGACTCCGTGCTCACCCATATTGAGAGCGAGCCGGCAACTATCGAGCAGCCCGAAGAAATCGTGCTCGACGATCAGCGCATTGAGCACGCCCTGCGCTCCGCCGCGACGCAGTTCCCGGAGATCATCGATGTGCATCAACTCACAGTGCTGCGCGTCGGCGACCATATCGATCTCTCCTGCCACTGCACGCTGCCCGATGCGCTGCCAATGGGCCACGTGCATGAGATCATCACAGCGCTTGAAGATCGCCTGAAGCAGGAATGCCCGGAGGTGAACCGCATGACCATTCACCCCGAGCCGGCAACGGAAAATACAAGATAAGAGGATGACCGCAATGAATGTGTACAGCGACTGGAAGCACGACAGCACGTATGAAGCAGTCTCAGAAAGCAACAAGATCGTCTTCGATACCGACAGCGCCCACGCACATGGCGCAAGCCCTGTGCAAGCCGTGTTAATGGCGCTCTGCGCATGCACTTCGGTCGATGTCGTGAGCATCCTCAAAAAGAAGCGGCAGGAAATCACCGGCCTTCGCGTCTCCGCGGAAGCGGAGCGCGCTCCAGACCCGCCGCAGGTCTTCACAAAGATCTTGCTCACCTACACCATCCACGGCAAAGTAGATCGCAAAGCTGCGGAAGACGCCGTTTCGCTTTCAAAGAACAAATACTGCTCCGTCTCGAAGATGCTCGAATGCAAAGCTGAGATTGGCTACGAGATCGTTCTCCCCGATGGAGAGCCGGAAGCATAAACCCGGAGCCTCACGCATGAGTCCACAAATCGTCCATCCCGTCGTCGGCTTCTTCCGCGTGGCATCGGTCATCCTGCTGGTGGTCGCTGTGGGCCTTCTTGCGGCCATCACCACCATGCACTTTGCCATTCACGGCGCGGAGGTGCAGGTTCCCACGCTCAAAGGCATGACGGTTGCGGACGCGCGCAGCCAGGCTGCGGGCCTCGGCCTCAACCTCGATGTGGACAACCGCTACTTCTCTTCCGACGTGGCCGCCGGCCACATCCTCACCCAATCGCCCGCGCCGGGAACCGTGGTGCGTCGTGAATGGCACGTGCGCGTCGCTGAAAGCCTCGGGCCGCAGCAGGTGGATGTGCCCGACACCATCGGCATGGATGAGCACCTCGCCGCGCTCAAGCTGCGCCGCGTAGGCCTCACCGTAGGCGCAACGGCTCGCCTGCCCAATGCGAAAATCCCGGAAGGCACCGTGCTCGCGCAGGATCCTCCCGCACACGCCAAAGGCATTGAAGGCCCAAGCATCAATCTTCTCGTCGCCGCCCCACCGGATGTAGGCGCGGACGGCTTTCTCATGCCCGATCTGAAGGGGATGACGCTTGAGTCAGCTCAAACGCAACTGGCGCACGTGGGCCTCACCGCAGCGCCGCCCACTTTCATGGAGATGGATGTTCCACCCGTCGGCCCGGATGGCTCTGCGGTAAAGCCGCCCGTTGCGCCAAACACCGTAATTCTCCAGCAGCCGCAGCCCGGCGCGCGCGTGGATGCAAACACGCTCGTCAGGCTCACCGTCGCGCGATAGAGCAGAATCAGCACAACAGGGCCTGGCCGCTAAGACGCCGGATCGGATCTTTTTTAAGAAAAATCCAACTCAGCGCGGGTTTGAGCGGCTACACCCATGCTGATTCTGTCGTATATGCGCATCGTAGAAGCGGCCTGGAGCGTCAAACGAATAGGCATGACAGTTGAGTCGAGCAAAGAATCCAAAACTCCGCAGCCCGATGGCATTTCGCACGCATGGCGCGCATTAAAGCATAGAAATTTCAGACTCTTCTTTGGCGGCCAGAGCATCTCGCTCATCGGTACGTGGATGACGCGCATTGCTACCTCGTGGCTGGTGTACCAACTCACAAAGTCCCCCTTGATGCTGGGGTTAGTGGGCTTTTCGGGCCAGATTCCCTCTTTCCTCTTCGCGCCGCTCGCCGGAGTCATCGTAGACCGCATGGACCGGCGCAAAGTCCTCCTATGGACCCAGGCGCTCGCCATGCTTCAATCGCTGCTGCTCGCCGCTCTCACTCTCGCCCATCGCATCAACGTTACGGAGATTCTTCTCCTCAGCGTCATGCAGGGCATCATCAACGCCTTTGACATGCCTGCGCGCCAGTCCTTCATGATCCGCATGGTTGAGGACCGCGCCGACCTGCAGAATGCCATCGCGATCAACTCATCCATGGTCAACGCCGCGCGCCTCATCGGTCCGTCGCTCGCCGGAATCCTCATCGCCGCAACCAATGAAGGCTGGTGCTTCCTCATCGATGGCGTAAGCTACATCGCCGTCATTGCGTCGCTGCTCATGATGCGGATTCGCCATGAAGAGCTGCAGGCTCACGGCACCACCATGGCCGAACAGCTTCGCCAGGGATGGGAATACGTGACGCAGTCCGTGCCCATCCGCAACATCCTCATGCTTTTTGCCTTGCTCAGCCTCATGGGCTGGCCCTTCATGGTGCTCATGCCGGTCTTTGCCGCAGAGGTGCTCAAAGGCGGCGCGCACACGCAGGGCTTCCTCATGGGCGCAGTCGGCGTCGGCGCACTCGCTTCCGCTCTTGTGCTCGCAGTCCGCAAATCCGTACGCGGGCTTACCAAAATCATTCCCATCGGCGCCTGCGTCTTCGGCATCGGGCTCATCGCCTTCGGCTTCTCGCATAGCCTTTGGCTCTCGCTGCCCATCATGCTCGTCACGGGATTCGGCATGATGCAGGGCATCACCTCCAGCAACACCATTCTGCAAACGCTGGTGGATGAAAAGATGCGCGGCCGCGTCATGAGCTACTACACCATGGCCTTCGTCGGCATGGCTCCATTCGGCAGCCTCTTCGCAGGCGCGCTGGCGCGCGCGGTCGGCGCGCAGAACACGGTCATCGTCAGCGGCATCGCCTGCATCTGCGGCGCCATCTGGTTCTTCACGCGGCTCCCCCGCATCCGCAAAGAGATACGTCCCATCTATGAACGGCTTGGCATCATCCCAATCCGGCAGCCCGCCTTGGTAGAAGAGGCCGCCGAAAATTAAACAGTTACCATGAGTAGGTCAAGGAGATGCAGCCATCATGAGCTTGCAGTCGGACTTCGAACACATCGCATTACAGGAACGCGAACTCACGCTCCCCAGGTTCAACACGGAGATTGCCTGGGAACTCGGCTCATACCTGCGGCAACTGGCGCATGAACGCAAGCTTGGTGTCGTCATCGACGTGCGCCGCATTGGTCAGCCGCTCTTTTATGCCGCTCTCGAAGGCACCACTCCCGACAACGTCGATTGGGTGCGCCGCAAGAACAACGTCGTCGAGCGTTTCCACATCAGTTCCTATGCCGCCGGCATCAAGGAAAAGATCAAAGGCCACTCTCTCATTGAAACGCAAGGCCTTTCAATAGCCGATTACGCAACCCATGGCGGCGCATTTCCGCTGCGCGTCACCGGCGCAGGCATCGTAGGCATCGCCACAGTATCCGGCCTGCCCATGCGCGCCGATCATGAGTTAGTCATTGAAGCCCTCTGCGCCCTGCTTGGCCGCGACTATGCGGAACTGAAACTGCCAGCCGAGTAATCCCTCACGCAAGCTTTTCCATCAGTGCAATAAAGAACCCATCCGTACCGAAATCGCCCGGAAATAGGCGCAGGAAACCATCCGCGGAAGTGCTCTTGAATAGCTTCTCAGCGCCGTCTGCCGTGACTATAGCCTTTTCGCGTAGTTGCACAACGCGCACGGCAAGCGAAACAAGCCTCACTCCCGGCATCTGCGCAAGCACCGCGTGAACTACCTGCTCATTCTCCTCCGGCTCCAGCGAGCAGGTCGAATACACAATCATCGCGCCCCGCCGCGCTACGCGCAGAGCCGTTGCAAGAATCGCCCTCTGCCGCTCCGCCTGCCGCGCAAAGTCCTCCGGCTCCAGCCGATGCCGAATCTCAGGATTCCGCCCTAGCGTCCCCGTGCCGCTGCACGGCACATCCGCAAGCACAAGATCGAACGCGTCCCGCTCCGCGAGCTCCGTCGCATCCACCTGCCTGCATTCCACGCGACTCCCCAGCGAAGCAAGCCTCTTGCGCAGTGCGGCACACCGCTGCGGATTCACCTCACAGGCAATCATCTGCGCCTGCGGATTTCGTTCCGCAAGAATCAGCGTCTTGCCTCCCGGCGCGGCGCACGCATCAAGGATCTCCGCGCCATTGCCCGCAATCTCCGCCACAAGCTGCGAACCCTCATCCTGAATCCGCACGCGTCCATCGCGGAACGCCTCCATCGCCATCACATCGCCGGATAAGATCTTGCGTGTTGCCGTCAGCAATAGTCCCGGAGTAAACCTGACTCCCGCATCCACAAGCTCCGCCTCAGTCCCGGCCCCCTGAATGCGAACGCTCATCTCTGGTTGCAAAAGGCCGCTCCTGCAAATCGTCTCAGCCTTCTCCACGCCAAAGGATCGCATCCAGCGCGTCACCATCCACGTGGGATACGCGGCCTTCGGGTCATCGTCGCGTATGCCCGCATCTCCAGCCGCCAGCTTTCGCAGCACCGCATTCACCATGCCGGAAGCGAACCGATGTCCCGCTGATTGCGCAAGCTCCACGCTCTCATCAATCGCGGCATGAGCCGGAATCCGGTCCATCATCAGCAGTTGAAACACGCCCAACCGCAGCGCGATCAGTACCTCAATATCAAGCTTCGCGTTTGGCCGCTTCAGCAGCGGCCGAATGCGGTCATCGAGCGCAATCTGCCATCGCAGCACGCCCAGCACCAGCGCCGTAGCAAGATTTTTATCCGATGCGGAAAGCCGCGAGACGGATTTTCTCCGCAGAAGATCGTCCGAATGGCCGCGTCCATTCTCTACCGCAAGCAGAACCTCGAAAGCTGCCTTGCGTGCCGGCGAGATTTTCTCGAGCGTATGTGCCATGCGCTTAGCCTAACCGCAAACTCGCGTGCGCCTGTTGCAGTCCACGCAAAAACTCAGCCGCGGCAATGCGCCTCTTGCCTTCCAACTGCACTTCCAGCAATTCCAGCCGCGTATTCTGCGCGCAGGCAACAAGCATACGCTTGTCCTTCACAATCACAACACCCGGATCGGCAATCACCGCCGGCTCATCCGCCACACTTATATGATGCACAATCAGCTTCTTCCCCTCGAACGAAGTAAAAGCTCCCGGCCAGGGCTGAAAACCGCGCCAGCGATTCACAAGCTCCATCGCACTCCGCGCCGCAAAATCCATCCGCCCATCCTCGCGCTCTAAAATCGGCGCAAGCGTAGCCTTCGCATCGTCCTGCACCTGCGGTTGGATGCTTCCCGCATCGAGCCCCGCAAGCGTCTCCACCACCAGCGGCGCGCCCTGCACAGCCAGCAAATCAAAAAGGTCCGCCGCCGTCTGCTCCGGCGCAATCGGCAACGATTGCTGCAATAGAATCGGCCCCGTATCAAGCCCTTCTTCCAGCAGCATCGTCGTGTTGCCGGTCTTCGTTTCGCCCATCGCCACTGCCCACTGAATCGGCGCAGCCCCGCGATACTTCGGCAGCAGCGACGCATGAAGATTGATGCATCCAAGCCGCGGCAGCGCCAGCATCCACGGCGGAATGATCCGCCCATACGCGACAACCACAATCGCATCCGGCGCAATCGCCTCAAGCAGCGCGCGAAACTCCACGTTGTTGCGAATCTTGTCCGGCTGCGTCACCTGTAATCCTGCCGCCAGCGCAGTCTGCTTCACCGGCGGCGCATGCAACTCCTGCGCGCGCCCCACAGGCCTGTCCGGCTGCGTCACCACCAGAGGAATCTCGTGCCCCGCCGCAATCAGCGCCTCAAGCGTAGGCACGGCAAACTGTGGAGTGCCGCAAAAAACTAGCTTCATGTCTTGCTCCTGAACCCCTATGCCGACCAACGGAAGGCCCACTGCAGTCGGAGCGGCGCGCGAAGCGCGCGGTTGCCTGGACGGCCAATCCTCCTACCAGGTGCCTTCGCGCTGCGCCTTGCGAATCCGGCGCACAATGATGTCGCGCTTCAGCCCGCTCATGCGAAAGATGAACAGCACGCCGTCAAGATGATCAATCTCATGCTGAAATGCCCGCGACAGCAGCTCCTCGCCATCCCTCTCAAACCACTTGCCATACTCGTCCTGCGCGCGCACAGTCACCTTCGCCGCGCGCTGTACCTTCTCGTGAATATCAGGAAAACTAAGGCAGCCTTCTTCTTCGTACTGCTTGCCTTCGCGCCCAATAATCTCCGGATTGATCAGCACCAGCTTCTCTTCCGGATTCTTCCCGCTGCTCAGGTCAATCACCGTGATGCGCTTGGAGACAGCCACCTGCGGCGCAGCCAGCCCAATCCCCTTGGCCGCATACATCGTCTCAAAGAGATCGGCCACAAAGCCGCGCAGCTCATCATTGAATTCAGTGATAGGTTCACCAGGCTGCTGCAGCACCGGTTCCGGATATTTAACGATCTTCAATGCCATTGTTCTCTGGTAGAAAGAACTACCCCTTTCTTCTTCTCCATTCTATTTATTCCAGGATTTGCCGAACATAAGAGATGCCAGGAAGACAGGGGTATTGCTTGATTTCCTTTTTCAACCTTCCAATCGTTGAAAACCTGCTCTGCCTTTTGCACTAAGGCAAAAGCGTCTGCCGGATCGAACTGTTTCAGAACATCGTAATCCGCCGAGTAACGCGCTTCCTGAAGTTCCCGGAAGCCATTCGCAATCGAAGCAAGTTCTCGTGATACGGGCTGAGGCAGCGGAACGTCGCCCGGAAGGTCTTTGATACGGCTGGCGCCCTCCAGCGAAAATGCCTTCGCCACTTTCAGCATTTGCGTATGTTCCAACGCCCTCTGCGTCCGCTCACGAAGCCCCGACGGCGAAGCAGGACTCACCTGCCCTGATACCTCTTCCGCCAGCAGATGGAATACCGCGTAATACGCAGTTGAAATAGCCCGTCGAATACCGGCCTGGGAAATCGTTTCCGGATCAAGACTCGCAATAAAACGAGCGTGTTCGAGCAATTCTTCAGCTAGCGACATCCAGTTCCCTTTGCGCTTCTCCCGCACGCACATAGATCCAACGATCCAGATCGAGCCCGATCAACTCCCGCCTGACTTCATCGAGAAATTCGTTCAACTCCGCGATCTTCTTCTCGGAAAGGCGCCCATTCTCGTAAAGGTAATCCCGATCCGCCAGAAAACGCACGAAAATCGACGGATTTCCGTCATGGTCTTCCCCGGACTCCACATCGTAATGCACGATGTAGCAAGGGTAAGAGTTGCCCTTGGAATTTTTCTTCCGCCACTCAATCACCCGACGAACAGGGCGTGCTTCATCGACATAGACAAGCCGATGCCAGGGAATTCCAGGTAAATCAAAGCCGGTCTGTTCCTGCTTTAGGTCCACAGTGCCAAGCGAACCTTCCGACGTGCGAACATTAGGATTCGGATGCTTCTCACCGGGCTGATAGACGCGCTTAATCCTGAATATGCCAGGGCGTCCTTCAACCCGTACCTCCTCGCCTTGCACCGGATCAAAATTCACATCCACCATACGTCCTCCACGCCAATATGATTGTATCGGCGAACCGACTCAACCGACGACTTAGAATTTCCTGATCTGCTCAATATACCCATCAAAGTTCCGCTTCATCTCAAGCGCGCTGTCTCCGCCAAACTTCTGCTGCGCCAGGCTCGCAATCGTCATCGCCACCATCGCCTCCGCCGCCACGCCAGCAGCCGGCACCACGCAGATGTCGCTGCGCTCATAGCTTGCGCTCGTTGTCTCCCGCGTATCAAAGCGAACCGACTCAAGCGGCCGCCGCAGCGTCGAAATCGGCTTCAGATAGCCGCGCACCACAACGTCCTCGCCATTCGAAACGCCGCCTTCCACTCCGCCCGCATTATTCTGCTCACGGGTAAAGCGCGTGGGCTTGCCGTTCGTGGCCGGATCATTTTCAGCCGCGTAATGGATCGCATCATGCACCTGCGAGCCAAAGCTCTCAGCAGCTGTCACACCACGGCCAATCTCCACAGCCTTCACCGCCTGCAGGCTCATCACGCTCCACGCCAGCAGCCCATCCAGCCGCTCATCCCACGTGGCATACGTACCCAATCCTGCAGGTACGTTGTGAACCACTACCTCAAACACGCCGCCCACCGTATCGCCCGTGCGCGAAACCTTCTCAACCTCTTCCTTCATGCGAGCTTCCGTCTCGGCGTCCACGCAGCTCAGCAGCACATCGTCCTTCGCAGCCACGGCAACAATCTCATCCCACGCAGCCGCGCGCTTTAGCTCCACATGACCCACATGACCCACCCGAATTACATGACTCAATATCTCAATGCCCAACTCGCGCAGCATCAGCTTGGCAAACGCCCCAGCGGCCACGCGCGCTGTCGATTCACGCGCCGAAGCCCGCTCCAGCACATACCGCGCATCGGGAAAGTTGTACTTGAGCGCACCCGCCAGGTCCGCATGTCCCGGCCGCGGAGAAGCCACAGCCTGGTGCTTTGCCGGATCGCCCGCCTCCACCGGCAGCTTCTCTTCCCAGTTCTTCCAGTCGCGGTTGATAATCTCAATCGCCACCGGCGAACCAATCGTCTTGCCGTGCCGAACACCTGAGAGGATATGCGC
>NZ_JBEKYX010000116.1:0-12296 GCF_049510455.1 Occallatibacter sp.
GGCCAGGCACGCCTCACCACGCGCTCCGTCGGCCGCATCGTCAAGCGCATCGCCATCCTGCGCGGCCTCTCATCGGACGTGCATCCGCACACCCTGCGCCACGCCTTCGGAACTCACTTGTTAGAAGAAGGCGCAGACCTCCGCGCCATACAGGAATTACTGGGTCACGAGCGCCTCTCCACCACCCAGCGCTACACCCAGCTCACCGCCACTCAACTAGCCCGCGTCTACGACGACACACACCCAAGAGCAAAGTAAAAATACACGCTGCTATTTTACTGTTGGCTTCGGCTGAGGATCGGTATATGCCTCGCAATCAAACGAGGAGTCCGTTTTCGCTATGCTTTCAACTGAAATCGTAATCTTGGGCTGCTTTTCAATCTGCTTGATAGCAGATATGAGATGCTCTTGCGTCCATGTGCCCCCAAGGGGAGGAGTCACGAACGAAACGCCATCATCTCCACGATTTGAGAGCTTAAATTGAGCGTTGTTTTGAATGTTGAAATTCTGGCGTTCATTGCGTTCGCTCAAAAAGATTGTGAAAACAAATCCATCGGATCGAGATGGGTTCACATAGTCCACAACATAAAGCATTTTTTCGCCCGGATAAGATTTCGTATCAAGAATATAGCCGAGCGTTTTCTGTGACTTGCTTGAAGTAAAAAACCCCTTCGCAACCAAACAAGAAGCAGCTCGGTGCAAAAGCGCATCCCCGCTATCCTGCGCATGAATTGTGCAATTCAAGCAGACGAGAGATCCGAACATAGTGAACTTCGTAACGAATCCGTTCATGTTCCCTGCTTTATCTTTGCTTCTATCGGTCCCTTGTTCCCTCGTTCCCCGCTTTACAGTAGCCCCTTCCCCCGCAAATACGCTTCCATCCCCGCCACAGCATCCGCCTTCAACCGCTTGCCCTCCGGCTTAAACGGAATCCCCTCAATCCACGTAGCCCCTCGCCCGCGCCGCGCCCGGTCAATCGCCTCATGCGCCACGCGATACACCGCCACCACATCGTTCGCATCCACATACATGCGCGGCAAATGCCCCTCAGCCGGCACATGTTTCCCGGACTTACTTCGCTTCTCTGCAATCTCATCTGCTGCATGGGTGCGGCTCACAAAGATCAGAGGCAGCGCATACTGCTTCGCGGTCACAAGCGCATCCTGAAATGCCTCCGCGGCCGCCTCACCAAAAATCACGCCCACCTTGCCGTTCTTGCGCGTCTTCGCCAGTAGCGCCGCGCCTACAGCCGAATCGAACCCAGTTCCAGCGGTAGCCACCACATCGCCATCCGTCAGATCCATACGCGCGCCCGCCGGAAGCGCATCGTACGCGCCGTCCTTCGCCGCACGGCGGCTCTTCTTCAAATCCGCATAAAGCGCCTTCAGCGTCGCATTCGAAATCAGCGAAAATTCTTCTTTTTTCTCTGCCTTTGCGGACACTTTCACCTTCGGCTTACTGCTCTTCGTAGCCATTCAGATTCCTAAAATTTCAATTCAGTGCTGCGATTGTAACCCGCGCCAGGCACTGCCTAACAAATCGACTTCGTCTTGCTTTGTAACAGGGCACGACTTCAGTCGTGCCGAAAAAGACCAGACATTCACTGGGCTTTAGCCCCTGCGGGATTTTATTCGTCGAGAAAAAAACCTACGTCGAATAATCCGCATTGATCGCCACATATTCTTTCGTCAGGTCTGTCGTCCAAAAGACACACTTCCCGTCGCCCTGATGCAATTGGATCGAGATAGAGAACTCACTCTGCTTCAAATACTCATGCGCTGCAGCCTGATCCAGCTCCTCCGCGCGCCCGCCATCCCGGCAAATCCGCAAATCCCCAAACCATATATCAATCTTTTCGGGATCAATCTCCGCACCGGAATACCCAATCGCCGCCATCAGCCGGCCCCAGTTCGGATCACACCCCGCCCATGCCGTTTTGATCAGCGGAGAATGCGCAATCGCCTTCGCTGCCTTCAGCGCATCCGCATCGCTCACCGCGCCATCGATCCGCAGCTCCACCACATGCGTCACGCCCTCGCCATCCGCCACAATCTGCTTCGCCAGTGAAGTGCAGACCTGTCTCAGGGCCGCATCAAACTCCGCGTCGCCTGCGGAAATCCTCGCCCCGCCAGCGCCACTGGCCAGCAGCAGCACCGTATCGTTCGTCGAAGTATCCCCATCCACAGAGATGCGGTTAAAGCTCACATCCACCGCGCCGCGCAGGTAGCCATCGAGCACCGCCGGCTCAATCTCCGCATCCGTCAGCACATACACCAGCATCGTGGCATGGGGCACAAGCTGCGGATGAATCATCCCCGACCCCTTGCCCACCGCCGCAATCCGAACCTCTTTGCCATCGCGCTCAAACCGCGCAAAAGCCGACTTTTCCACCAGGTCCGTCGTTAGCATCGCCTGCGCCACCTGCTGAAAATGATCGCTCTCCGCGCCCATCTGCAGCGCCATTCCCGGCATCACCGCAATCAGCTTCTCCACCGGCAGCGGCACGCCGATAACCCCCGTCGAAGAAGGAAACACCTCCTCCGCCTTGCAGCCAAAGACCAGCGCCGCCGACGCACACGTCTCCCGCGCCGCATCCAGACCCGCCTGCCCCGCGGCACAATTCGCATTGCCCGCGTTAATTGCCACCACGCGCACCTTGCCGCCCGTAGCGCGCAGATGTTCCTTGTCAATAGCCAGCGGAGCCGCGCTAACCTTGTTCGCCGTATACACCGCCGCGGCGCTCGCCGGCGCATCCGCCACAATCAACGAAAAGTCCGCGCGCCCGCTCTTCTTCAGGCCCGCCTTCGTTGCGCCAAACCGAAAACCCTTCGGTATCAGAAATGAAGAAATATCGCTCATAATCCCCTGAACTTCAGACTCGTTCCACAACGGTAGCAAGTCAGCGTGAATTTGCTTTGTAACAGGGCACGACTTCAGTCGTGCCGTTAATGCGACTTAAAAGACGTCGGGCTTTAGCCCCTGTACAAACCCACTTCACCGAACCCACGTCAATCAAGCCGACAATTTAATCTAGCAAATGAGGACCCCATGCCGGAGAGCGCAACAACCGCTGCATCGCAAACTAATTTCCTCGAACTTGAAAATGTCAACGTAGCCCGCGGCGAGCGCATCGTCCTCCACGACATCAATCTCACCATCCAAGCCGGCGAACACGTCGCCATCCTCGGCCCCAACGGCTGCGGAAAATCCACCCTCATCCTCACCATCAACTGCCAGATCTACCCCCTCATCCAGACGGAAAAAGACCAGCCCGCCATGAAAGTCCGCATCTTCGGCCGCGACCGCTGGGACCTAACCGAGCTCCGCAAGCACTTCGGCGTCGTCGGTGTGGATCTACCCGGCGAACGCACCGCCGTCACCACCGGCCTCGACGCCGTCATCGCCGGCTTCTTTTCCGCATCCACTCTCTGGCCCAACCTGCACGTAACAGAAGAAATGCGCAGCCGCGCAATCGAAGCCCTCAAGCGCATCGAAGCATTTCACCTCTCTAAGCAGCTCGTCGGTGAAATGTCAGCCGGCGAAAAGCGCCGCATCCTCATCGCCCGCGCCCTCGTCCATCGTCCCCGCCAGCTTTTACTCGACGAGCCATCGAACGCACTCGACCTCGCCGCCCAGCGCGAACTCCGCGAAACCATGCGCCGCCTCGCGCAGGAAGGCACCGGCCTCGTCCTCGTGACGCATCACCTCGGCGACATCCTCCCCGAAATCGACCGCGTCATCCTCATGAAGCAGGGCCGCATCCTCGCCGACGGCCCACGCGAAGAACTCCTCACCGAAACCCGCCTCTCCGATCTCTTCAACGCACCCATCCGCATCGGCCGCGACCGCATCGATGACAAAACCGAATGGCTTCACAGTTGGTAGAACTTCAAGGGCAATTCAACCCCGTTCAGTAAAACAACCCGCTATCTCATCCAGACCGTAGCCGTTTCAAGCGGAGCGAAGGCCCTGCTTTACTTTTTACTTTCACTGAGGGGGGAACTTTCTGCTTTGCGCGTGCGTATTCCTGCTGCAGGAGTTCACTGTGCATCGTTCGCTTGTTATTGCAGGGATGATTTGTCTTGTGGCCTGTAGCACTGCTGTATTGCTGCGCCCGGCTAAGGTTGCGCAGGCTGCTTCAGCTAATTCTCCCGTATATTTAGCCAGCGGTGAGATGGTGGTGCCGGCCAATTATCGAGAGTGGGTGTATCTCAGCACAGGCCTTGGGATGAGCTATACGGCGAAGGCTGAGGACGCGCCGAATTTCGACAACGTGTTTGTGAATCCAGAGGCGTATCACAGCTTTCTGGCGACGGGAACGTGGCCGGATAAGACGATGATGGTGCTCGAAGTACGCGAGGCGCGTGACAAGGGCTCAATCAATCAACATGGGCACTTTCAGGGCATGGATGTAATGGGGCTTGAGGTGCATGTGAAGGATGAAAAGCGGTTTCCGGGCAAGTGGGCGTTCTTCGATTTTGATAAGCCCGGAGGTAACGGGACGCTGATTCCTGCAGGGGCATCCTGCTATACCTGCCATGCCGCGCATGCCGCTGCGGATACTACGTTTGTGCAGTTCTATCCGACGCTGCTGCCGATTGCGCACGATAAAGGAACCCTGAGCGCGGCATTTTTGAAGGAGATGGCGGAACATGACGGTCCAGCGGTAAAGTAGGTTGCGTCAGTGGAGCTTCGGGCCGCGATAGACGCGCCAGAACTCGATGAAGCCTTTCAACCGCACCACTTGAAAGTAGTCGCCGGCAATGAAGTAAAAGATCGTGACGACGATCCACTCAAGATGCAGCGCGCTTGCGCCTACCTCTTCGCTGAATGGGATCAACACGGCGGAGAAGACCATTGCGACAACAAGCAGTGCGAGCTTGACGATGCCCATGACAAGATTGATCTCGACGAGCTTGCCGGTGAGGCCTTTGCCGAGATTGAGGCTGCGGATGAGCGCTGTGACAGGGCTGCAGTTTTCCAGAAGCATGAGCATGGGCGCAATCGTCACGATCCAACTGATGAAGGCCCAGAGCGTGAAGAATCCGAGCGAGAGAAAGACGGCCCAGACGGTGTAGCCGACGAGATCCGGTTCGCCTGTGACGTTGATGTGCGTTTGGCCGGCCCAGCTCAAAGAAGCCCACCACGCCCAGCCTGTGAGTATCAGCACGGCTAACCATGCGGCTTGCAGCAGGATCATGGAGAGCAGGCGCAGGGGCAGGCGTGGCTCTATACGCTTCAATACGAGACTGCGGCCGATGCCGGAGACTACGATCCATGCGAGCGCGGCGACGGGTGCGAGCCACTGCAGCACCGCGGCCACGTGCGGCTGATATGTCACCCAGGCTTCAGCGAGCTTGATTGAGGCCGTCCAGGGATTCTGCCAGTTGATGGCGGAAAGGCCGGTGCTCTCCGGCGGCACGGCGGCAATAATTTTCTGCGCCTGAGTCCAGCAGATGAGGAGCAGCGGCGCGCCTATGAGCCAGCGCCATGCGACTTCCAGCGCGGTAAGTGAAGGCCGCGCGATGACCCAGCTCATGTGACCGACCATGGTCTGAGTTCCGCGCAGTTGTTGTTGCGGCTGCATGCTACTTGACGACAAGATTCACCGTCTTGCCGGGAACAACGATGACCTTGGCTATGGTCTTACCCGCTGTGCGAGCCTTGACCTTTTCATCGGCTAGCGCTGTAGCTTCGATGGCTTTGGCTTCGGCGTCAGCGGGAACGCGAATGACGGTGATCAGCTTGCCATTGGACTGCACGGATATTTCGATCTCGTCTTCTTTGGCGAGAGCTGGATTGCTCGTGGGCCACGGCACGCGCAGCACTGCGCCCTCGCCGCCAAGCTCCTCCCACAACTCCGCCGCAATGTATGGCGCGAAGGGCGCGAGCAGCAGCACGAGGTTGGTGAGCAGCTCGCGGATGACAGGCGCGGGAACTTCTCCGGATGCAAGCTGCGCATCGGCGGCCTGGATCTCGTTGACTAGCTCCATGATGGCGGCCACGCAGGTGTTGAAGTGCCAGCGGCCTGCGAAGTCCTGCGTGATCTTGGCGATGGTCTGATGCAGCTTGCGGAGCAGTCTCAGCGAAATGCCGCTCGGGTCCGCTACAGGCTGGCCTTTGGCGGAGCGCGCTGCCTCTGCGTGTTTGGTGGTGAGTCGCCAGACGCGGCCCAAGAAGCGGCTGACGCCTGCGACTCCATCTTCCTGCCAGTCGAGGTCGCGGTCGGGCGGAGCTGCGAAGAGCGCGTACATGCGCGCAGAATCGGCGCCGAAGCGGGCCACCATCTCGTCGGGCGAGACTACATTGCCTTTAGACTTGGACATCTTCGCGCCGTCTTTGATGACCATGCCCTGCGTGAAGAGGCGCTGCGCGGGCTCGTCGTTGAGGATCATGCCAAGGTCGCGCATAACCTTGGTCCAGAAGCGCGAGTAGATGAGGTGCAGGATGGCGTGCTCGACGCCGCCGATGTACTGATCGATGGGAAACCAGTGCTGCGCCTTGGCGGGAGCGTATGGCTCGACATCGTTCTTTGCGTCAACGTAGCGGTAGAAGTACCAGCTTGAATCGACGAAGGTGTCCATGGTATCGGTTTCGCGCTTTGCCGGGCCGCCGCATTTGGGGCAGGTGACGTTAACGAACTCCGGCACGCGCGAGAGCGGCGAGCCGCCGGTCTGCGTGATTTCGATATTTGCGGGCAGGATGACGGGGAGCTGATCGTCCGGCACTGGAACGATGCCGTCCGTTTCGCAGTGAATCATGGGAATCGGCGTTCCCCAGTAACGCTGGCGGCTTACGCCCCAATCCTTGAGGCGAAAGGTGATGGTGGCCTCGCCGAATGCCTGCTCCTTTGCAATGTGCTGGAGGCGCTGCTGCGCTTCGTCGCAGGTGAGGCCGTTGTATTCGCCGGAGTTGATGAGGATGCCGTCTTCTGAGAGATACGGCAGAGCCGGCTCCTCTACTTGTGGATCGGACGGAGCGATGACGCGGAGCACTGGGATGCCGTACTTCTCGGCGAACTCGAAGTCGCGGGCGTCATGGCCGGGAACGCTCATGATGGCGCCGGTGCCGTAGTCGGCCAGGATGTAGTTGGCGACCCAGATGGGCACGCGCTCACCATTGTACGGATTGATGGCGAAGCGGCCTGTGGGCACACCGTGCTTTTCAATCGCGCCAATGTCGCCGGTCTCGCGCGCTTTCTTTTGCTCGTCGATCAGCTCGTTGACTTTAGCTTTCAGATCGGCGTCTGAGGCGGTGAACTGCTTGGTAATTGCGTGTTCCGGTGCAAGCTGCACGCTGGTAGCGCCGAAGATGGTGTCTACGCGGGTGGTGAAGACGCGGATTTTTTCGCCGCTACCCTCCACGGTGAAGTCAATCTCTGTGCCCTCGCTGCGGCCAATCCAGTTGCGCTGCATGGTGCGCACTTTTTCCGGCCAGCCGGTGAGCTTGTCCAGGCCGTCGAGCAGCTCCTGCGCGTACGCGGTGATGCGGAAGAACCATTGCTCCAGATCGCGCAGCTCGACGATGGTGTCTTCATGACGCCAGCAGCGCCCATCGATGACCTGCTCGTTGGCGAGGACGGTACAGCACTCCGGGCACCAGTTCACCTTGCTCTTTTTGCGATAGGCCAGGCCGCGCTCATACATGCGCAGAAAGAACCACTGGTTCCAGCGGTAGTAATCGGGCAGGCAGGTGGTGATTTCGCGGGACCAGTCAAACCCCATCCCGAGACGCTCAAATTGCCGTTTCATTCCCGCGATGTTGGAGAGCGTCCACTCGCGCGGGGGCGTGTTGTTCTTTAGCGCGGCGTTTTCCGCGGGCAGGCCGAAGGCGTCCCAGCCCATGGGGTGAAGCACGTTGTAGCCGCGCATCCACATGTGGCGCGCAAGGGCGTCGCCGATGGAGTAGTTGCGCACGTGGCCCATGTGGAGCTGGCCGCTGGGATAGGGCAGCATCTCCAGCACGTAGTATTTGGGCTTGCCGCTGTCATGCGGGTCCGCCGCATATAGGGTGGGATCGGCTGCCCAGCGATCCTGCCATTTTGGTTCGATTGTTGCCGGGTCGTATCGCAGTTCTTTCTCGTCCGCCATAAGTATCTAGTGTAAATGGCGGCGAGTTGCCGGCTACTTACGCGGGCGTGACTCGGGCGGGACCATGCCGAGTACGCGGTAGTAGACGACGAGCTGGCCGTAATGCTCGCCGGAATGGACGACCCATCCCCAGGCGCTGTCTCCAAAGTGGACCGGCTCACCTGATTCTCCGTCGGGGATGACATCGTCCAAGCCTTTATCGCCCTTGGCCTTGATGAGCTCGGCTCCGGCGGCAAAAGATTTGCGAACGTAGGCGACAATTTCAGCCTTGGACTTGAAATCGGAGCGCTTTGGGTCTCCAGTGGGAGGTTTCATCCCCTTGGCGGGGTTGATGAGGAAGTAGTTTCCGCCGGCGGCGTGCAGGAGCTGTTCGGCAAAGGATCGCTGGGTGGAATTCGGCTTGTAGTCGTACTTGTCTTCCGGGAAGTCTTCCGCCATGGCGATGAGTTTGTTGCCTTCATAGTTCCACACTCCAAGCAGGGCCTGTGTATGGCTGGGCGGAGTGGTGGTTTTGGGAGCCTGGGCGCAGATCGAAGCGGACAATAGCAGAGTGAGCAAAGCAGTGCCGGATGGTTTGAGAAGAGCCTGCATGAAACGATCTCCTTTTTGCTCCGCAATTGTACGCGAACTCTTCCCGCAGTTGCCTGATAAAGTGCCGGCGGCTACTGTGCGCAGGCTACCTGATGCAGTTCTTCCGTCTTGACTTCGTAACCGTCCGGCGGTTGGAAAAGCGCGGGATCGGGCTCGCCCTGGGTGAGATTTGTCACTTCACGCGTTGTGACACCAGACCGCGGATCATCGTCGATGGAGCGAAGGACAAGACCGACGCCCAGACCTCTGGACATCCAGCGCTCGTGCGTGATGACGATGGGCTGATCGTTGCCTGCCTGACCGGCGGGAATGGTAGTGGTAGTGCGGCGTCCTGTGGCTTCGACACCCTGTATGGTGGTGGTTCCCAGATTTTCAGTGGTGGGGCGTGCCTGCGCATGGCCCTCTGCCAAGCGCACTGCGGGAGACGGAGCAAGCGATTGTCCGCCATAGGCAGTGCGGAAGGTTCCCGCGTCATTTGCCCAGCAGCCCTTTCGCTCTTCCTGTGCGGGAAGATGGATAATCGTGGCTTTCTTTGAGTTCGACTCCCAATTTGTACTTGTCGAGGCCACGGGGTCATTCGCGTGTCCATTTGTCCATTGCTGCCCATTCGTGAGCGGCGTTTCCTGAGTTGTGGAATTCATGAATCTGCCGGCGGAGTCGTGGGCATCAATCTGCGTGGACTGACGCGTGATGGTTGTGCCGTTGGGCAGCGTTTGGACTGTCGTTGTTTTGAACTCCGCCGTATATGGATGGGGCTTCTGATCGGGCAGGGTTACCGTGAGCTGCGCTACCGCTGGAAGAGCGAGTGCGGATAACGTAAGGGCGAAAAGGGATGGGAGCAATTTTGAGGACATTGCACACCTCCGCGTGTGAGACTGGCGAGACTATCTTATCCCGGAAGTTGACCCGCTGGTTGGACTTTTGGGGGAGAAAAACGGCAATAAAACGGTAGACGCACATGTTGCCATATCGAGTCTATGCCGTGAGGTTTAACAATAAGCGTCTACCGGAATTTGCGGTGAAAGGTGAAAATCGCTTCAATTGTCCGGCGGCTTTTTGCAGTCGATATTTTGAATGGAATCTGCTTTTTTCGGAAGGTCCCGAGATGGAATTGGAAGCACTGCCGAACTATCGCTCTTGTTGTAATCTGTACACTTTTGATCTCCGAAAGAAATTGTGTCGTTAGGCTTTCTGAGGGACGGGCTATCGAAAAGAAAGCAAGTCTGCGACCAATGTTTTTTGTTAAAAATGTCATCATAGGTGACTCTTCCTATTGCCACGAAGTGCGTTTTTCCCTCAAGGAATACCTCCCATTCTTGCCTGGAAATATCTTTGCGCCTACGGTGTTCGAGGAGTTGCGCAACTGGAAACGGACTCTTCGTTTCAGAAGGGAGAGCTTCGTTTTGTTTCATTCTCGGCAGGTATCCGATAGTCGAATTTTCTTTGTTATAAGAGAAGTCAATTGCTTGGTCCATCGGAATAAATTCAACCCTAATCTCGAGATGCAGCCCGGCGGCTGGAGTATTTCCCCAGTTCTTTATGCTTTCTGGAATTTGGATCATATATTTTCCCGGATCATCTGGAGATGTTTGGACAGTGGCAGTACTAGGAAAACTAATCAAAACATTAGCAGTCTGGGACTTAATCGCCGCTTCGCTTTGGTAAATCGTGGCAATGGTGGTGGAATGAGTGTCCGATTCTCCATCCTTGATTTCTTTGAGGGTGTCAATAGCAGCGTTGGCGCTCATGCAGGAACTATAAGCGGACCATTGAGCGGCGTTGGTTTGGCTCCTAATCTCGACGTAGGTGGCGTTTGTAGTGCGCAACTGAAAATATGCGAAAAAGGCATATATTGCGGCGGCAGCGAACGCAGCGCATGTCCACCCCGTGAGCCATCTTTGCTGCGTGAGATTTTCTGTGTGGCGTCTTTCCTCTGTTCGCTGTTCTTCTATGCGCTCATTATTGGTTTCGTGCAGAAACGAGACTGCCGAGGTTATAGCTTCCTGCTGATTTTCTTGGGCCTTGGCGCTATCTCTTATACCTTTGGCTTGATCCTGCAACTGCAAGCTCATTGAGGTAAGTTCGCTCCGAATACTTTCAAGAAATCCACGGAGCGATTTGAAGTCGGATGGATGCATAATAGGAAGGATGAAACACGAATATCACGAAGGCCATAAGGCTGGCGAGAACTTTCAGAAAATGGCGCGGGCTGTTCTCCAGGCTCCGAAGGTTTCGGTTCCGAAGAAACAGCCCACTGTGAAGCCTACTCGCGGCAAGGACAAGGCTTAGAACGGTTCCTCTTGCCCCGTCCCTGCCGTTTCTCGGTGGAGTGAGTCTGTGTCCTTGCCCGTCAGTTCTGAATAGGTCAGACGCTTGCCGCCAACCTGAGACATAAGCAGCGCGAAGCGGTCGGAGTCCGTTAGCTTGTTGTCCTTTGTAGCGCGGTTGTTAAACCGGAATGCCTGTTCGTCTGCATAGCGGTCCAAGTGAAATGGTTCCACGGCTACGTAAGTACCGTTCAGCGTCCTCTTGAGCAGACTCCAGAAGTTCTCAATGCTATTCGTATGAACCTGCCCACGAACGTATTCCTGAAGGTGGTTCACCGTCTCATGCACGAATTCTTGTTTGGCTAGTTCGTAATAGCCGATGGCATTGTCTGTATACACAGGAGTGCGTTTTGAAACGTTCGCTAGAATCTCACCCTGCAACGTATCCCGCTTCACATTCGGAATCACTTTGGTGCGTACTTGACGGCTGTTGCGGTCAATCATACCCATGACAATAGTCTTGGTGTTAGCTCCGCCTGTGGCCTGTCCGTGATACTTTTCACGGATATGTTTGCGGTGCATGTTCTTAATCTTCCCGCCCACAAAGGTCTCATCCACTTCGACAGGACCGCCCTCATCTTCGCCCAGCTTGAAATCGGGATTGCCCTTCATGGCTTCGCGGATACGATGCAGCATGAACCAAGCTGAGTTCTGCCGGATGCCGAGTACCTTTGCCAGTTCATAGCTGCTAATGCCGTTCTTGCAGTTCGCCAGCATCCACATGGCAATCATCCACTTATCAAGGCCGATGGGCGAGTCTTCCATGATCGTGCCAACCTTGACCGTGAATTGCTTTTTGCAGACGTAGCAGAACCAGAGACGGCGCGTCTTGATAAACGAGTGCTTGGCCTGTCCGCAGCGCGGACAAGTGACGTTGCCACCGGGCCAGCGGAAATCAACCGCAGCATCAAACGAACGTTGCGGATCGGAGAAGTAGGCAATCGCTTTTTGAAGTGTCTCAGGCGCTTCCATGATTTAAATAGTACACTTCACGCACATGTGTGTCAAGCGTTTTATTGCCAGAAAAATGTCTCCAACGGATGCAAATATGCCCGCTGGACTTTATGCAACCTGTTTCAAAAAATCACGCTACCAGACCTTTCAACGCCTCCACATTCCGCAGCTCGTCGCCGGGCTCATCTACCGGGGTTTCGGCAATAAAGGCGGCGTGGGCGAAGCGTTTGTCGTTGAGCAGACGACGGAATGGCTCTATGCCGATGGTTCCCTTTCCGATGTGCTCGTGGCGGTCGAGCTTTGATCCGCGGGCGGCTTTGGCGTCGTTGCAGTG
>NZ_JBEKYX010000117.1:0-10864 GCF_049510455.1 Occallatibacter sp.
CGTAACTTCTCCTTCATGACCGGCTCCCTTCCGCTTGTGGCTCTGAACTGCGCGTCCTTCGGACGCTCACAGCTTAACCCACGGTCGGCGGCATCGGCGCCGGTCACTCCATACTGACTGTTAGCGACAGTTGCCGTCGATCCGTAGGGAAGAGTTCGTTTGGTCTGGAAGAAACCCGAGGACAATAATACGTCCAGGATTAACGCGACGGTCTCGACCCTTGCTGTCTCCAACGAGTACCGGCGAACGTGAAAGAGGGATGGGCCGATGAATCGGCCCATCCCTGCGATGTGACTCAGTGTTCCAATGAACCAGATGCGTTTGATCGTTACTGCACAGTGAGGGTGAAGGAAGCGGTCTGCGACAGACTTCCCGAAGTAGCCGTAATGGTGACTGTTGATGATCCCGCAGGCGTTGCGCCGTTAGGCGGAGTGGTGGATTTGCTGCCCCCACTGCATCCGGACATCACGTGCATTGCCCCCATCGCTAACAGGACCACGCCCAGCGTCCGCAGCCATTGAGCTCCGCGCCTCCGGTTCATGAAACCTGGCCAGAAGAGCAGTGCGAGCATCGCGCCGGAACCCGCAAGACCTATCTTCGCCATGCTTCCTGAGTGCGTCATTCCCCGGTCCACCGCGTTGCGATCGAGCGATGCGACAGAGGTGGACACCCCGGTGGCAATGGTGAGGGTTGTTGTTGCGGCCGTTCCGCTGGGAGTGACAGTGGCAGGGCTAAAGCTGCAGGTGGAGTTTGCCGGCAATCCCGAACAGGCGAACGTAGTCGCAGCACTGAAGCCATTGTCGGGAGTGACGGTGACTGTAGTAGGTGTCGTTGCACCACTGGCAATGCTGGCGCTCGACGAGGACAGAGAGAGCGTAAAGCCGGACACTGGTGCTGTGACAACAACGGTGACGGCTCCGGAGATAGACGGTGCGTTGCTGGCATCTCCCGCGTAGCTGGATGTGATGCTTTGGGAACCCGCTGCCAGTGACGTAGTGGTAAAGGTTGCCACTCCAGACGCGTTGAGCGTGCCGGTGCCCAATGAAGTAGTGCCATCCAGGAAGGTAACGCTTCCTGTAGGTGCGGCGGTACCAGTCGTGCCTGTTGTCGTCGAGGTGAAGGTGACGCTCGCTCCGGGGGCCACGCTGGCGGATGACGCAGCGAGGGTGGTTTTCGTCGCCGTCGGTGCTGGCGGCGCAACAACTGTAAGGGACTGTACCGCTGTGGTATTCGGCTCATATTCAGCATCGCCCGAATAGGCGGCGGTGATGCCATAGGTGCCCGCCGTCAGCGAACTAGTGGTGAAGGTGGCAGTGCCCGAATCATCAACCGTGGCAGTTCCCAACTGTGTGGCCGGACTCGTGACGGTGTTCGTGAAGACAACCGTGCCGGTAGGTACGGGCGTGGTCTGCGAAGGGCTGGTAACAACAGCCGTGAAGGTGATGGGGCCACCGGCGTAGGCAGGAGATGGGCCGATGGTAAGGGCGGTCGTGCTGGGTGTGAGCACCGGCGATATCTTTCCGAAGTAGGCACGGTAACCAGCGCCAACGGACGTATCTGAGTAAACGCCCGAAGACGAGACGAATGTCCCATTATCAGCGCCGTAGCCGACGAAATAGATATTGCCAGTGGTGTCCAGCGCAAAACCGCCACCCGCGACCGGTTCATCACTTTCGCTTGCTGTGGTAGCCAGACTGGCGAGATGGGTTCCAAACTCCAACTGTGAGCCATCGGCAGAAAACGTTGCAACAAAGATTTTGTCGCCTCCGCCGTAATACCCTTCAACCGGATTGACAAAATCACCACCGCCAAACCTGCTCTGGCCGTAGATGTAAACACGCCCCTTAGCGTCAAGCGCGATGGCTTCGGGGTTGCCATACTCCCCTTCGGTGTTATCGCCGCCGTAGAGCGTCGACCATACATATGCAGTTCCGGTGGGGTTGATCTTTTGTACGAAGCCCGTCGGATTGCACGTTCCCGAGTTACTGAACACTGTGCAAGTGGTCTGGTAAGCGCCTTTGGTGGTTGGGAAGTCGATGGTACTCGAGAATCCGGTGACATACACGTTGTTGGAACTATCCGCAGCGAGGCCTTGTACTTGTTGCTCGGCGGAGTTGCCAATCGGGACCTCGGTACCTCCAATGTAGGTGGAGTAGAGAAGCGAGGCAGACCCTGCCTTGGTGGTGTCGAATGCACTGAGGAAGGCGGTATAAGCTGCGCAATTGTCAGAACTGGCGGTGGACACAGTGCAAGTGGGTCTTACGACTCCTGGGGTCGTTGGGAAGTCCGCGGCCAGCGTCTGTCCGCCAAGGTAGGCAATGCCGTTTGGTCCGACTGCAAGAGCATACGGTTCAGAGGTAGGAAAGAATCCTGACGTGTTTTGCGATCCGATGAGCGTTGAGTAGAGCAGTGTTTTTCCATCCGCGCTCAGTTCCGAAAGGGTGGGGACCTGCACACCGATTCCATACTGCTGGTAGGCGCCAGAGGTCACCGGAAAGGGAACGTTGGGACTGTTGGGATAATAATTCGAAGCGGTTTGAGCGAGTTGAAGGTAGCCGGTGAAGTAGATATTGCTCGAGCTATCCAGCGCAAGCTGAACCGGATATACCGCGTATGTGCCACCAAAGAATGTTCCATAGAGAATCGCCGAGCCAGTGGGATTCAGCTTTACGACGAACATCACCGGACCATTGTCACCATATCCGTTGATAGTGGTGGAATCGCATTCTGATATTTCGACGGAATTCGAATAGTAAGGCTGGCAAAGGCTCTCATACGCATTCGCCGTAATGGGGAAGTCATTCGAGCTGGTTGCTCCGAGGACATAGGCATCGCCGGCAGCATCCGCAACAACCGATTGACCCGATTCCTGGCCGCCGCCGCCATGCAGATAGGTGGAATAAACCAGCGATGTGCCGTCGGCGCTGATCTTAGTTACAAACGCCGATGTCTGCGCGCCATCATTCGGACCGCAGCGTGTAATATTGCCGCTGGCCGCCGCGGAATAGGTCTGACACTGTGTCTGCAACGCCCCGGAAGTGACAGGAAAATCCAGATCGCGGGTATAGCCAGTGATGATGGTCTCACCTGAGGCATCAACGGCCATTCCATTCGGCACAGTACCCACACTGCCCGTACCCAGCGTGCCGACGAACAGCAAGGTTGGATCGATAACCAATTCCCGGCTTTTGTCATAAGCGCCAAGATTGAAGGTTATCTGCTTGTCTTCTGCAATGGCGAAGCTTCCTTCGACAGGCTGGTGCTTGCCGTCCTTGATCTGGTAGACGACTGGTTTTTCGAAGCGGACATCGGTTCCGTCCACAGGCAGAATGAGATCGCCATTGTCAGCGAGATGTGGCGTGGCGCCGTCGAAACTCAACCGGATGGCTGCCGGATCAGCGCCGGGCGCGACCACAAAGTCATACTCCAGGCGACCTGTCTCCCCGTAATAAACGAGGTCTACGCCGGGATACACCTTATCCAGGCGAACCTTTCCGTACATGGGCACATTGCGCTGCCACTTCTCAGGATTTCTGCTCGTAAAATAGTTGGCTTTTCCCGGCAGAAGTTCTTCGCCGGTGGTGCGCTCCGCGGCGTTGGCGCCCCTCAGGTTCATGCGAAGCGCCAGAGAGGTAATCTTCTTCTGCTCCATCTTCCCGGGCGTGACTGGAGCGACTTTGTTGAGTTCCAGGACCGCATCGTGACCCGCCAGAAATAGCGTGTACTCCGGTCCATGCGCCAGCCACTGCACATCCTTTGAGGTCTGGCCCATGTTCGGTTCAAAGCTGAGAGGCAGCCTGCTGTAGTTGACTGCGGCCTTAGGCGGTACGACGGCGGGTTTGGCAACGGAAGCTGCGGCAGGGGAATTGGATTGGGCATTGGCCGCAATGCCGAGGAAAGAGAGGCACAAGGCGGCTAATATGCAGTATGGGGCTTTTTCGTTCATGGCGAGTCTCCTGTATGGATCGCGCCAGAAGTTAAAGAACTGCGTCAAGGTATTTCAATTATTTTTCATGGGCGCCTGCTTAGACCTCCGCCCCTTTACCGAACACCCTGGAGCTTCAGTCGTTTCCAGTCTTGTGTCGAAGAGCAGTTCCTTCTCGACGCCGGCTTTGCCAGCCTTGCACTTTGCCGTGAGGATGCAGGCAAGGAATAGCGAAAAGTTGTATTTCAAAGCGGGAGAATATCCAGTTGTGGTGCTTTCCTGCGTCAGCTCGGAACTACTTTGCCGCAAGTTTCGCCTGAATGTCGGCCAGGAACTGATGAGCATCCGCATCCGTCTTCTTTCCATACGCAGAGACGCCGTTGCTCAACAGGTTCGCGGCGATCTCTGCATGCGGCAATGCATCCCGGTAACGTTGCTCGCCAGCCAGCGCACGCGCCCAGACCAGGTGTGTGACGCCAAACCCGCGAGACGTGGGCGCCACCTTTCCTGTCTGCATCGTGACCCACTCCTCCGCGGTCTTCTCCGCATCGCGATAACGTCCTACCTCGGCATAGGCATTCGCTAAGAAATAAAGAGCGTCTGCCATCTGAGAGTTGTTTCCCAGTTTTCTCCGCGCCGGCATCGATCTCTCCATCGCGTCGATGCCCTCGTTCGCCCGACCGGCCTTGGCGAGTACTCCCAATTGGTCCGCCTGCACCCCCAGATATCCCTGGCTATCCGGGCCGGAACATCGGGAGTAGCTGTCCAGCGCTCGTTTGTAGTAGTCCAGGCTCCCGTTCCAATCGCTATCGAGATTGCGGATCCAGCCCAGTTCGCCATAAACTCTCGCTTGATCGCAAAGCGCTAGCGGATCCTGAGAGTAAAGACTGAGTAGTTCTTCGTAGATTTGCTGTGCTTCGCTCATTCGTCCGCGAATATCCAGGCCGTCGGCCAGGGCATACATCGCCACGGCTGTCTCGCGGGGTGGCAGATTGTGAGCACGGGCATCCGCCACGGCGGACTGGAGCAAACGCAGATTCTCCTCGGTGCGGAGTCCGATATTATCCCGGTTGGATGCGTAATACATCGCACTCCAAACACGCACCGAAGGCGAGACGCCGCTTTGCCCAGACAAAGCCAGTGAATGTGCGGTCAACGCTGCACCGGCGTTTATCTCACCTTGCACATAAGCAATTTCTCCGGAAAAAGCCTCCGATTCTGCCTCAGCGTTAACGTCTCCCGAAGCCTTCGCGCTTGCGATGGTTTGCGTGAATACCTTCCGTGCACTATCGAGATCGCCGTTTTCATACATCGACTCTGCAAGTCCCATCTGCGCCTCACGGAGGTCGGTTGGATCTTTGATATAATCCGGCAGCATCCTCACTCCGAGATCGAGCAGATCCGGAACGGTCGCGGTTGCCTTGCCGGTGTAATTGGAGTTCGCCAGCTTGAACATTCGGTACATGAAGGTCTGCATGCGCAATGCGCGCTGGCCCTCACGCAGGGCCTCCTCTTGTCGCCATCCGGCATAGGTCAGCGTTCCCGCCAATGCGAGCAGCGCCAACGCGGAAACTGCCACGCTACGATAGTTTCGCCGCACGAACTTGCCCACTTTGTAGAGAGTCGTCTGTGGCCGGGCCAGCACAGACCGGCCTTCAAGGTACCGATTTATGTCGTCCATCAGCGAATCTACCGACTGGTACCGATCACGAGGCCTGGGCCTCAGACACTTGGCTGTAATCGTCGACAGGTCCGCATTCAGCCATACGCTGCTGTCAGAGTTCGATGCCGCTCGGTGCATCGCGGCGTCGCCCGTCAACACTCTCGGCAGGCGTTCCGGCTCCTCTTCATTCATCGCTCGTTCGATCATGCCGGCGATGGAGGTTCGATCTCCCTGCCTTCGTCCAGCCAGCAGTTCGAACAGGATCGCCCCCAGCGAGTACACGTCACAAGCGGTGGTCACCGGCTCATTACGAAGTTGTTCCGGGCTTGCGTAGGCCGGCGTCGCCATGATCGTCGTCGTGAGCAAGCTGTCCGGTCGGATCAGTTTCGATGTGCCGAAATCAAGCAGCTTCACCGTGCCTTCGGCCGTCACAAGAATATTGGAGGGCTTGAGGTCGAGATGGACCACCAGGTTGCGGTGTGCATACGCGACTGCGTCACAGACCTGGAGAAACATCTGCAGCCGTGCCGGAATTCCAAGATTCCGTTCGTCGCAATACACGTCGAGATGAAGACCCTCCACGTATTCCATGATCAGATAGGGCTGCCCGTTCTCGGCAAGGCCCGCGTCCAGCATGCGCGTGATATTGGGATGATCCAGGGACGACAGGATATGTTCTTCGCGGTGAAACCGTTCGATGAATGAGGGGCCCGCCGCATGGGGCGCCAGCACTTTGAGTGCGGACCGCTGCACAGTGCCCCCCATCATTCGCTCTACCAGATAGACAGAACCGATGCCGCCTGACCCGAGGTGCTGAAGCAGCGCATAAGGACCAATCTTACCGCCCACGGGGAGCACACTTTGGGGCGCATCCTCAGCAATTTCGACACGGGCTGCCTCGAAGAGAACCATCGTCCGGCGTCGAAGTTCCGGATCAGGACACTCCTCCGCCAGCACCCGTTCGCAGTCTTCCTCGGGGGTAGCCTCAACAAGATGAAATAGAGCTTGCAGTTGTTCCCAGTGTTTTGCGTCTTGTGGCATTCGTTTACTCTCTGGGTTGGCGCGAAACAGAGACAAAGTGCTTCATGCATTAGGCCGAGTGAAGGCGGTCGTACAACCAGCCACGCAGGAATCTGAGATCTCGATCGATGCTGGTCTTTGAAGTGTGAAGCAGTTCAGCCGTCTCTTCCGCCGTGAATCCAAGGAAAAAGCGAAGTTCGATCATGCGGCATTTGCGCGCATCCAACGCCTCCAGTTCTTCCAATGCGCGATCAAGATCCATGATCTCTGCGCTTTTCGCGTCAACCCAGGCTAGTTTTTCATCCAGCGGGACTGAAATTCCACCGTTGCGCTTTTGTCGCCCTTCGGAGCGGGCATGATCCACCAGGACTCGACGCATGAGGCGTGCAGAAAGGCTATAGAAATGCCCGCGGTCTTCAAATCTCAAACTGCGCTGGCGTATGAGTTTCAGGAATAACTCATTCACTACACTGGTAGGCTGTTGCAGGCATTCCGGACGCTCCCCTCGAAAAAGAGCACTGGCAATCTTTCTCAATTGCGGATAGACGAGTTCGAAAAGGGGCTCGATTGCCGCAGCATTGCCCTCACTCCACTCATGGAGCAGCACCGTGATTTCACCCGGTTGATCGGCCGACATCCATCCCCCCCGGGGAAGCCCTGAATCCACCCAAGAATAAGAGTATATCTGCATTATTTTGACGATTGGCACCCGCCGAAGATAAAATCATGGTGACGATCAGCGATGAAGACGGAGGCTTGCAACCCGGTCGAAGCTAGATTCCCGTCTCGTCTGCGATTTGAATCCAGCGGGCCAAATAGTTTGCTGAGCGAAGCCGAAAGGTTGCGAAGTCGACCAGCTTCGCCAATCGCCATCACATGGCGCGCATCTTCCGATCTGTCATGGGCATGACGCCAATCGCCTACCGTGGGTCGCTGTAGATAAGTCGCCCATTTATTCAGATCATGTTCTCGCCGACTGCTTTCCGTCGCGAACTTCGGATCACGAGAATTCATCGCCAAGACGGAGTCGCCCTCCTCTGCTTACCGCCTCGTGATGGTGCCTGAAGCGATTTCAAAGAGCGCATCATCGCCAATGCGCTCACTGAGGATGGAATTAGCCCCACTAAGTTGCCTTGTGGGAAGCGATCCCGGTTATTCCCGGATGACGGGAAATCCTGAAACTGACTCGCCACCCGTTTTCGCAAACATTGACGGAGCTCATGGCGGACTGGTACTTCTGGTTCTACCTGTAATGCTGACTAACTCCTCCACGACCGACCGCGCCCTATCGCCCCGCCTGCGGGTCACGGGCGTTATTACGCCCATTCTGATTACCCACTCATCAGGTGGTGCCGGCGTGTAACCCTTTCTTCCAAGCAAAAGCCAGCAGCCACCACGCATCGCGTTGGTGGCTTTTTCATTGCCCGCAATCATTTCCGCCGAAAGGAGCCGCTATGACCTGGAAGTTTCATGTACACGCAATCGAACAACGGAGGCTGTTCTCACGCATTCTTCAGATCCTCGAAAGCCAGATGGTCAGCATCTGCTCCTTTGCCGGTGAAGCGAACAGCAAAGGGATTTGCGTTGTCTTCGTAGTCTCGTCCGAACAGGACAAGGCGTATCGCATCGAAGCGCTCCTGCATAAGCTGGAAGATGTACGCAGCGTGTCCATGCAGCACACGGCGGAGAAAAGGATCAACCATATCGTGTAACAAAACCCCCTGAAACAGGGGGTTTTGTTACACGGTATAGCCATATCAACTTGCACTTTGCTTGCAGTGGATGCAGCGCTATTGGTGGCTTGATCTTATTGCGGGCGGATGGAGCCGCGCTGAATCCGGTCCTCGCCAAACTCGGACGTGCTGAGGCGGATCAGGTGAACATTAGTCACGCTGCCACCGCTGTAAACCGCTTGTTGATCGTTGGCCGCCCTCCGAAATTTGCAAAGTCCTTCGGAGAGAACGCCCAACCACCTTCTACTCCCATTGCCCCGTAAATGATTTGTTCTTCAATGGTTTGACTCATATCACCCCTGCCGATCCTGTAAGAAAAAATACCACTATTTTCTTTCGCTGGGAGTGCAATATTGACACGGCTTCCTGCGAGCTTTCACTTGCCTTTTCCATACGATACCCGTAAAAAATTACGTGTATTGTAAGTATTTAGCAAGTCTCCTCGTTTCGTCCCGTGTGGGCCGTTTGTCAGAAAAATGCAGCATTTTTCTGACACGATCATCATGCCTCGTCAAGGAACCAGCCTGAAAGTTCCTTCTCATCTGCGATGTATATCGAAATAGCAGCGGGATGACGCATGACGTTCTTGAACCAAAGCGAGTGAGTTCATGTTGAAATATCCGCGGCCAGAGTTGAACTCGGAAGCCATCAACTTCCGAGCTCCTTCCGAGCTCTTCAAGACCGTTGATTTTGACTCAGACTCATGGCGCGGGCGCTTGATTGACAAGGGCTTCGAAGGACTCTATTGAATGGATCACGGTATTGAAATTGGAAACGGGTCCAAAGATCATCTCCGCCATCTTGTCGTAGTCCCGACGAAGAGCGTCGAGCATTCCGTGCGTAGGAGTGAGAGCGAACTGCCCAGGAACTGCGCTCTGTAAGTCGTAGTCAGGGCGGTTGAAAAACATTCGTGCATGACGGCTGCAATCGATCGCCAATTCAAGCGTCTCCAGTGCATGGTCACGCAACGGCGATTCAACCAGACGGTGGACGTCATAATAATGACGGGTGATGCGCTGGCCTTCCTGTCGCACTTCTCCTCGAATCTCGAACCAGCTACGCAAGCCGTGCAGGATAACGACCTTATCCCATAGAGTACGGTCCGCTTCGACAGTTGTGACGTTAGCAACGGAAAAATCAACGTCTCCAAGTTCGTCGGTGATATACGGCGCAATAGTCCTCGCTCCATTCGGATCGAGCGCGGACTTAGCACCGGACTCGATGCGGACCGCGGGTCGGACATAGCCATCATCACGCGCGCCGGTTACACTCGGATACCAAAGCAAGAGAGTCTGCTGATCGGCGTCGTCGGGATCAGATTCAAGGCGAGCTGCATCATTCGGTGTGCCAGCCGTACCGAGTGTCTCAAACAAGACCTTTCCGATATTGTTTTGCAGGTCGTCATTGATGTACTTCCGGCAGCTATCGCGGATAGCATCCAGCTTCGCGCGCCGCTTTTTCCCTGTCATTGCTTCGAGTTCTTCAATCGTAGCGCCCTGTCCAAGATCATCACGAAACACTGTGACATGTAAAAGTAGGCGGGGAGCGCCGTATCGCTTTACAGCGACCGGTTTCTCACCGCCTCTTCCCGAACCGGACTTGCGGCTTTCGTTCCGCATCCGGCTCTCCGGAAGACATGATGAAGTTAGGCTTCCCTATCCATGCGAGGCGGTACCGGCAGACTGGAGTCAGTGAGAGCAAAAACTGCTCCATTGTTCCCTCCTGCCAGACATTGCGCGTGCGCCGAAGCTGGCTTGGCCTACGACTGGCCAGTATCTCGTGCGCTGACGCCTTTGGGCGTTTATACCGCAACCAATGCCATATTCGGTCTCCGATATACCAGTCGAGGCTGGTATATACATCACCGGCGTAGGCGCAGTAGCGGTAATAATTCGCCCACCCGCGAAGGATGGGATTGATCTCTTTGAGCTTTTCGCCAAGGCTGACGAGGGTAGTGTTACGCCTTGTCAGTTGCTTGATCCGTTGACGTAGGTCAGCGGCCTTTGCCTTTGGAACTTCAACGCGTGTGCCGAAGCCATAGCATTTGTTCCAATGTGCGCCGAAACGGAATCCGAGGAATTCGAATCCGTCCGTCAAGGCTGTAACCTTTGTCTTCTCCTGTGACAGTTCCAGGCCGGTGTTTTCACGCAGGTAGTCAGCTAGAGCGGATTTCTCCGCTAATGCGTCTTCCTTTGTGCCTGACACCAGCAGGATAAAGTCGTCGGCGTAGCGCACGGGTAAGAACACACAACGACCAGCTTTCCGATCACTGCTACGTGCACTTCTTGCTGCCGCAATCCCGTCTTTTGTTCGACAGGAGTAGAGTTTCGTGCGGTGATCCACCCACCTCTCGTAGCGTTCTTCGATTGCGCTGAGCACAATGTTAGATAACAGAGGAGAGATCACTCCCCTTACGCAAAAGGTAATTTTGGCCGTCAGTCTTGCATGGCGGTAGATTGCCGCCTTGCGGAGGGCCTTGTTGCGGGATTGGAATGCTATGGCGAATCGTGATGGTGTCGTCTC
>NZ_JBEKYX010000118.1:0-10479 GCF_049510455.1 Occallatibacter sp.
TCTTCAGCATGAGCGCGTTGACGATGGAGAAGATGGCTGTATTGGCGCCGATGGCGAGCGCCAGGGTGACGATGGTGGTGAGCGCAAAACCCGGATGGCGGCGCAACTGCCGCACGGCAAACTTCAGATTCTGGCCCAGCATGCTCATCGAAACTCCTCCCGCGGATTCCGTACATTAAGATGTTACAGTCTGTAACAATTAGACGGCCGAAATCTGAAACAGGCTAACTGCACTCCAGTACGCCAGAACTGAGCGCCGGGTTCCCTGTGCGCCTGCGTGGAAATGTTGTGCGTTCATGGACGGGCCCTACGGAACGCCGTTGGCGCGCGTGGCGCTCCGGTGTGGCAACCTAGAAGGTTGGAGGAAAGAAAGAAGATGTCAACTGATACCGTTGCTGCTTTGCTTGTGACTGAAGAGATTCATGCCTGGGATGCGGGCGGAGCCGAGTCCGCCGAGGCGCTGGACAAGTGGGTGAGCGCGCGGCTTGCGGCGCATGAGCAGGCGTTGGCCGCTCTGCTTGCGGTTCAGGGGCCGAGGACGCTGGAGAACACGCTGCGGCTGTATGACGCGGCGATTGAGCAGCTGAGCCTTGCGGGGTCGCAGGCGGGCGTACTGAATTCCGTGGCTGCCGATAAGGGTGTGCGCGATGCGGCGCAGATGGCTGTGCAGCGGGTCTCGATGGCGGGCGCTGCGCTAAGTCTGAATCGCGGCGTGTATGACGCGCTGGTTGCGATGGATGTGACTGGGGCGAGTGCGGCGACGAAGCATTATGTGGAGCGCTCGCTGCTGGGGTATCGGCTGGCCGGCGTGGACAAGGATGAGGCGACGCGCGTGCATCTGCAGTCGCTGCATGAGCAGGCGACGAAGCACTCGCTGGATTTCAGCAGGAACATCCAGGAGGGCGCGAAGACGATTGAGGCTGCGCCGCAGGAGCTTGTGGGTTTGCCTGCCGATTATCTGGCGCGTCATCCGGCGAATGCCGAGGGCAAGGTAACGATTTCAACGGATCAGCCCGACATGCAGCCGGTGATGACATTTGCGGCGAGCCAGGAGTTGCGGGAGCGGATGTTTGTGGCCTATAACACCAGGGCGTATCCCGCGAACAAGACGATTCTGGAGGATTTGCTGAAGACTCGGGCTGCGATTGCTACGGTGCTGGGTTTCAGAAGCTGGGCCGATCTGGCGACGGCGGACCAGATGATGGGTTCGGCGAAGAATGTGCGCGCGTTTCTGCACAAGCTGGATGAGGCAAGCCGTGAGGGCGCGAAGCGCGAGCACGAGATGATTCTGGAATTCGTGCGGCAGCAGCAGCCGGAAGTGGAAGAGATTGACATTACCAGCCGCGGCTATTGGTATGAACAATTCCGGCGGGCGAAGTTTGATTTTGATTCGCAATCTGTGCGGCCATATTTCCCGTATGCGCAGGTGGAAGCGGGTGTGCTCGCGACGGCTGCTCGGCTGTTCAAGGTGGAGTTCCGGGCATCGGATGATTCCGCGTGGGATAAGGCGGTGAAGGTCTTTGATGTGTTCGAGAACGGGGAACGCATCGGACGTTTTTATCTCGACATGCATCCGCGCGAGGGTAAAGACAAGTGGTTCTCTGCCGCGCCGGTGGTGACGGGTGTGCGTGGACGTTATCTGCCGGAGGCTTCGCTGATCTGTAATTTCCCTGGCGGCGAAGATGGTGACCCAGGTCTGATGCAGTACAACGACGTGGTGACATACTTCCACGAGTTCGGGCACCTGATGCATGCGATTCTGGGCGGTCATACGGAGTGGGCCGGGCTTTCAGGATTTGCGACGGAAGGTGATTTTATTGAGGTGCCTTCACAGATGCTGGAGGAGTTCTTCCGCGATGCGAAGCTGCTGCAGAGCTTTGCAAAGCACTACGAGACGGACGAAACGCTCCCCGCGGAACTTATCCAAAGGATGAAACGAGCCAGCTCGTTTGGCCGCGCGGATGGGATGCGTCAGCAGATTTACTACACTGCGATTTCGCTGAATCTGCATGATGAAGATCCGGCGCAGATCGATCTGGACAAGACGATTCACTCGCTCTACACGAGCCTGCTACCGTGGAAGTGGCTGGATGGCAACCGCATGTATGCGAGCTTTGGGCACCTCACCGGCTACTCGTCGAATTACTATACGTATGCCTTCGACAAGGTGATTGCGCTGGATTTTTTTGCACAGTTCGATCCGGAGAATCTGCTCGACGGTGACGCAGGCGCGCGGTATCGTAAAGCGGTGCTGGAGCAGGGCGGCTCGAAGCCTGGGCGGACGATGGTTCGCGATTTTCTGGGCCGGGATGAGGAGTTTGAGGCGTTTCAAAGATGGTTGGGCGAGGAATTCGAAACGGGCGAATTCGAAAGCGAGTTGGAGCCGGTGTTCGCTTGAACGTTGAGGATTTTCGGCGCATCGCGCTCAGCATGGACGGCGCGGAGGAAGGCTCGCACATGGGCGCGGCGGATTTCCGCGTAGGCGGGCGCATCTTTGCCACGCTGGCCATGCAGGACAAAGGCTACGGAAACCTGATGCTGACGCCGGAGGTTCAAGCGGGCTTTGTTGCCGAACAGCCGGAGGTGTTTCTACCGGTTTTTGGCGGCTGGGGACGCATGGGCGCTACGCATGTAGTGTTGGCCGCAGCCGATGAGGACCTGCTTAAAGGCGCTTTGCATGCCGCATGGAAACTGCGCGTGGAAAAGAACCACAAGCCTGCGAAGAAGCGTGCAGCAATAAAAAAACGAGTGGAAGATTGATGCGTAAATTGGCTCAAGCGCCGGGAGCCGAGATGACAAAAGAATTGAAGAAGCGCGTCACGTCCTGTTCGCGCCGCGCGCCGGCCGTGGGAAAGAGCGCCATCAGGATATAAAGCCGGCCTTTCGTTCCGGAGAGTTGCGTGTAGATCAACCGCGCATTTAGAACGCCGCCCGAGGCATTGCGCGCCAGAATCTCACGTCCCGGAGATACGCCGGCGACGATTCGGGTCTGGCTCATCAGCGTTGTCTGTGTGCGGTTCAGCATTCCATCCTGAGCCTGGTCCAGCGTGCGGTCGGGCACATTGTTGTTGATGCGCGCAATGGGCGGATTGTCCTGCCAGGTGATGGCGTAAACCGTATCGTCGCCGGAGGTTGACTCCAGCATCTTGACGGGTTCCGTGCCCCCGGTCTCATTGAAGGCCGGAGCCTCGGAATCTCGCGTGCCGGCGGGCAGTTCCACTGCAAAGCCATCCGCTGGCCGGGAGATGGACTGCCACTTCGCCTTCGACGGTTTCAGCGTGTTCAGGGCTTTACTGACGCCGCTGGCGCTTTCGCCCGCGCTCTCACCAGCGGAGCTGGCTCCGGGCATAAGTCCGATCCCCAGGCGCTGCCGGTCGCTGTACACCAGATACCCCGCGCCACCGATGACGATCAGCACAATCAAAATGTACGGCCAGTTCTTCACAACTATTAGAGTGCCAATCGCGCATCGCGCGTGCAACTGAAAAATGCTCTGTTTTCATACATTTTCGGGCTCGAGAAAAAATCCTTCCGGAAGTAGGGCAACCATTCCACAGGCGTTGTCGTCTTATTTAATAACAAGCAGAGGCTTCCCCGAACCATCACCCTCCAAGGTAGGAAACCATCCTCTTTGAAGGTCGCTTGCGACCTTCACCTCAATCCCCCCTTTCTGGATACCCCACCCCCAATGCCTCTGTAGCGGGCCTGCCGGAAGGCAGGCCCACAAGCTTTCTCCCGACTAAAACAATTTCTCTCCCGCTAGAATGAAGTGCATGCCTTCCCGCACTGCCACTGCCATTGCCCGCTCCGTTTCCGCGCGAGCGAAATCCACTCGTGCCGGCAATGGCGTCGAATGGGTTTCCGCGGCGGGCCTCAAGCGAATTACATGGCTGTGGCACGGCTTCAGCACACGGCGCGGCGGGGTGAGCACGGCGTATGCCGCAGAAGGCGAGCCAGCAGAGCTGAACCTGGGCTTTACAGCGGACGATACGCGCGAACATGTTCTGCGCAACCGCGAGCTCTTTGCCGAAGCCATTACCGGCAGCGCTTTCACACCGATGGTGACCATTCGACAGATTCATTCGAACGTGGTGGTGGTGGCGAATTCGTCGCATATCGGTCAACCATGCGAGGGAGACGGGCTGATGACAGATAAGCCCGGCCTGCTGCTTGGGGTTCTCACTGCCGATTGCACGCCGGTTCTGGTGGCTGACCGCAAGAGAAAGGCTGTTGCCGCCTTCCATGCCGGCTGGCGCGGCACGGTGAAGCGCATTGTGGAGAACGGTATTGGGCACATGCGGCTGGAGTTCGGCTCGCAGCCGGAGGATCTGGTCGCGGCGATCGGCCCGAGCATTGGACCGTGCTGCTACGCCGTGGGTGAGGAAGTGCTTTCGGAGTTCACCTCGCAGTTTGCCTATGCGCCGGAACTGTTTCACGAGGTCTATGGCTCAGACCCGGTGAAGCAGAAATACCCCATGCTGTTTCTCACACAGCGCGCTCCGGGGCACTCGCAGATGGGCCTCGGTTTGCATCTGAATGTAGCGGAAGCGAACCGGAGACAACTGCTCGATGCAGGGCTCAAACCGCGCAATATCAGTATGGTGGGCGGTTGCACCCGATGCCAGCCTGAGCTTTTCTTCTCGCACCGCGGCTCACAGGGCCGCGCGGGCCGGATGCTGAGCGTGATCGGCATCCGGGGCTGAATTTCGGCGCGTTTGTGTGCAAGCAGGAATGCAGTGTGGCTTACTGGGCCTTTTCCCCTTTAGACGCCGCTTCGGCCTCGCCTGGATTGACCAGGTCGCGCAGCTCCTTGGATGGCTTGAAGTAGGGCACACGCTTAGCGGGCACCTCGACGCGCTCGCCAGTCTTGGGGTTGCGCCCGATGCGGGGATTGCGCTGGCGGATGCGAAACGATCCGAATCCGCGAATCTCAATCTTGTCACCGGTCTGCAGGGCGTTGATCACCGACTCAAAGATGGTTTCGACGATCACTTCACCGTCGCGGCGGGTCAGATCTCCCAGGCCGGTTACTTTTTCTACAAGGTCCGCCTTCGTCATGCCTCGTTCGCCTCCGCTACCAAGCATACCCAAAATCGACGCACGGTGCGCGAAAAAGACGCGACTGCTGTGGATTTGACCTTTACGCATCAGTCATTTGGCGCGTAAGCGGGCGGAATGGAAGGTTTGGAAACGTTACGCAACCCCGCGCGTATATCATGTGCAAAGTATCCCCAGATTGCCTGGACAATCGCTTGCTCTGGGCCCAAAAGAGACTTCTCAGGTGACGCAGTACCCCAAATTCAGCATCGTTGTCCCGGCGTATAACGAACGGGCGCGTATTCTGCCGACGCTGGAGGCCGTGATAGCGGCTGTTCGCAGTCATGGATGGTTCGCGGAGGTCATCGTCGTCAACGATGGCTCTACCGACGAGACCGGCAGCCTGGTAAAAAAATTTGCTTTGACCGCTCCGGAAGTGCGGCTGATGGAGAACCCCGGCAACCGCGGCAAGGGTTACAGCGTTCGCTCAGGCCTGCTGCATGCGCTGGGAGAGGTGGTCATGTTTACGGATGCCGATCTCTCGGCGCCGATTGAGGAGGCGCAGCGGCTGTTTGACGCTATTGCGGCGGGCGCGGATATTGCCATTGGCTCGCGCTGGCTGGCAACCAGCCGCCAGACTCACCGCCAGCCGCTGTACCGGCAGATTTTTGGCCGCTGCTTCAATCTGCTGACCCGCGCCATAATGCGCCTGCCTTATGCGGATACGCAATGCGGCTTTAAGGCATTTACCCGCGAGGCCGCGCAGACTGTTTTTCAGTTGCAGACGATTGAGCGCTGGGGCTTCGATCCGGAGATACTCTTCATTGCACGCAAGCGCGGCTTCCGCGTGCAGGAAGTTTCTGTGAGCTGGGCGCATGACGCGCGCTCGCGCATCAGTTATTTGCGCGACGGCCTGCAGATGCTGAAGGAATTGGCGATTGTGCGCTGGAATGCGCTCATGGGGCGGTATGGCAAGAAGGTTACGATCATCGAAAGGCAGCGGGAAGGCTAGGGACGAGTGACGAAGGACGAGAGACGAGTTTGCGTCTAGCTCTTCCGGCTTCTTCGCCACACCAGCAAAACCGCAATCAGTACAAATGCGATTGCAGCGGTAGCGCGTCCCAACTCGATGTGCGGCATTGGATTTCCTCATCCAGATGTTTCAATCCCGCAGTTTCATTTCACGCGTGTCGCGGTCAACGCTTCTGTGGCAACATCTCCCACCTTGCGCGTGAACTTGATGGTATCGCCATCCATTTTGCCGGTATAAATGATTCGCAGCGCGTTGCCCTGAAAGTCCAGAGATTCGACAAAGCTGATGGAATCGCCATCCACCTTGCCTTCCGCAATGTCCGTGCTCCCGAACTGTTCGTTTACCGCTTTACCGGTCAGTTTCGTTCCGTCTACATGAAACTCGAATGTATATTTCTGCGGTCCAATTTGCGTGTCGAACTGTGCCGTCCATTTTCCGTTGAAATCACCGGCAAAGGCGGTGACAGCGGAGAGCAGAAAAAGCAATGCAAAAGCCCACAATTTGCGCATCATGCTTAGCCTCCGGGGAAAACAACGCTTTGGGCGGATCATATCACCGCGGCTGTATGTGCAGCTCTCGCCCTTGGGAGCAGGCGTGAATTTTGCCTGCCCTCTGTAACTTCCTGTACACTTTGCCCGTCATTCATAACAGGTATCCCACAGGACAGAACTGTACGATGCCCGCACTGAAATTCAGATCGGAGAACCGCAGTATGTTGAGAAAACTTGCTTTTGCGTTCCTGTTTGTCGCGCTCGGCACAGTAACCGCTTTTGCCGCCGATATTACCGGCAAATGGACCGCCACGGTGGAGACGCCCCGCGGAACCCAGAACCTCAGCTTCGATTTCCACGTGGACGGAGCCGCCCTTACCGGTAAGATCACCTCGCCGCGCGGCGACTCCGACATCAGCGACGGCAAGGTCGACGGCGATACCGTTACCTTCAACCAGACAGTGAACTTCAACGGCAACGACATGAAGATCGCTTACAAGGGAATGATCAGCGGCGACTCCATCAAATTTACCCGCACTGTGGGCGACCGCCCTCCGGCCGAGTTCACCGCGACACGCGCCAAATAACGCAATTTTCGAGCAGGCGTCCTTCCGGCTTCGAGTAATCTGGTAACCAGGTTTGCCGGGACGGGAGGATGCTGTTGAGGGTTCGCGCTTGCAGATTGCTGGTAATTGTTCTTGCAGCGCTCATATTGAGCCTTCCTCTCTATGCGCAGGCTCCGGTATTTGACGCCACGCGCCTGCGCGCGCCAAGTCAGCTTCATACGCAGTGCCTTGTTCACGCCGGCGATGACACGGCTTATGCCGATCCTGGTTTTGACGATTCGCACTGGATACCTTTCGATCCCAGCACATCCATTCAAAATATCTACGGCACCCGCAAGCCGGAGATTGTCTGGTATCGTCTGCGCGTGAAGGTTGACCCAGCGCAGGCGGATCTGGCGCTGGACGAGTTCGGCCTTGCCCGCGCCTTTGAGATTTACGCGAATGGCGAGCGCGTAATGGCAGTGGGGCGGATTGCGCCGTATCTTCCGTATACGACGGGCGCGCATGTGTTGGCGTCCATTCCCGGCCGGTTGCTCGCCTCCGGTACGCTGGTCCTTGCCCTGCGCGTGGTTATCAGTCCGGCGGAGTGGACTGACTCCGGTCCCGGCTACGACATAAACAACCTCACCATCGGCTCGGAGGCAACTATTGACCAGGCGAACTGGCTTGGGGTTGTCGGCGAAAATTGGCTGCAGGGGATCGTATATGTGCTGTATCTCGCGCTGGGCATCGTTGCGCTGGTACTTTTCTCCGCGCAGCGTACGCAGACCGAATACCTCTGGATTGCCGCCGTGTGCGCGCTGCAGGTCACCGAAGCGCCGATATTTGTCCTCACCCCGTTCATCAACATCCCGATGTATTTGCAATTATGGATCTCTGTGCTGCGCCTGTCCTCGCCCTGGATGTGGGGCGGGCTGTACTTTTCCTTCGTTGGAATGAAGATTGGCTGGCGCTGGCGCATCTATTTCATCCTTGCTGGAATCCTGAACGGATTCGGAGGGCTGGCGGACTGGATAGGCGGCGCAACGGCGCAGTACCAGCTTTTTACCAATCTTCCTTTCATCATTCTGCTCTCGGTCATCATTCCTGTCGTTCTAGCCCGTCGCTGGCGTAAAGGAAACCGCGAGGCCGGCATCCTGCTCATTCCCGCTATTCTTTTCAGCCTGTATATCTACTGCCTGCTGATCGGCGACACCATGGTGCAGCTCCGGTCTTCGCGGCAGGCAGGGCTTGATCTGATGCGGGCTGTCGATGGCATTCACGCGGGCCCATTCCGGATCTCCATCGGTGCGCTGTCCGATATTTTTTCCGTTATCGCACTGGGCGTCATCATTCTGCTGCGCTCTTCCCGCATGAGCCGCCGTCAGGCGCAGCTTGAGTCTGAGATGGAAGCCGCGCAACAGGTGCAGCAGGTTCTTGTTCCAGAGAGGACAGCTTCCGTGCCGGGCTTTGCCGTGGATGCGGTTTATCTACCAGCGCAGCAGGTTGGCGGCGACTTCTTCCAGGTGCTTCCTGCCGGGGATGGAGGGCTACTTGTAGTGGTGGGCGATGTGGCAGGCAAAGGATTGCCTGCGGCCATGCTCGTCTCCGCTCTGGTGGGCTCAATTCGCACAGCGGCAGACGATACGCATGCGCCGGAGGTGTTGCTGCATCGGCTGAACGAGCGCCTTGTGGGTAGAACGCAGGGAGGTTTTGCCACCGCGCTCGCCGCGTACATTGCGCCTAACGGCGCAATGACGATTGCGAATGCGGGCCATCTGCCGCCGTATCTGGACGGCAAGGAAATCGAGCTGCCCGGCGCGCTGCCGCTCGGCATCGCATCGCCGATCCATTACGAAACGCTCACGCTGCAAGTGCCTCCCGGCAGCCGTCTCACGTTTTACTCAGACGGCGTAATCGAGGCGCAGAATCCGAAGGGCGAACTCTTCGGATTCGATCGCAGCCGGGAGATTTCGACGCTGCAGGCAAGCAGGATTGCGGAGACGGCGCGGCGCTTCGGCCAACAGGACGACATCACTGTAGTGACGATTGAGCGCGAGCACCTGGCTGCCTCAGCTGCTTAGCGGTTCAAGACTGGATTGCGACCCAACTGCTCGTCTTCGCGGACTCGAAGATAGCTTCTATCACCTTCATGTTGGCAATCGCGTCTTCAAGCGGCACCGGCACTTCTCTATCGTCCAGAATTGCGCGCGAAAACGCATCGCCCTGCATCGTGTATTGATCGGCAACAGGAAATTCCTCGGTGACGATTCCGCTGCCGAAGAGTTCGCCGGTTTCATCGATGAAGATGCGTGTCGGGCGGTCCTTTGGCGCATTGAAAGGAATCTCCATCTCAATGCGGCCTTTTGTGCCGAAGAACTGCACACGCTGATATGGAACAAGCTGCGTGCTTGAGGTAAAAATCGCTTGTCCGCCGGCAAAGTCGATCACGGCTGAGGTCAGGCGATCGGTGCCAAAGTTCGGGTCTCGCTCGATCAGCCCAACAACGCGACGCGGCAGCTCGCCAAACCCAACCCGCGCCGCCTGAATGCAATAGCAGCCAATGTCGTAGAGCGCACCGCCGCCTGATTCGACATGATTGCGAATGTTTGTCGCATCAGCATTGAAGTAGCTGAAATGCGCGTTGACGGCGCGCAGAGTCCCAATGCGGTCACTGTGAATGAGTTCCGCCACGCGCAGCCACTGCGTATAACTGCGGATCATGAAGGCTTCGCCGATTTTGACGCGGGTGCGCGCACGAATGGCGAGCAGGGATTCGGCCTCCGCGACGGTGAGACTCAGAGGCTTTTCGCAGAGCACGTGCTTGCCTGCTTCGGCAGCCTTCGCTGTCCATGGCACATGCAGTTGGTTCGGGAGCGGATTGTAGATCGCATCAATTTCGGGATCGGCCAGCAGCTCTTCATAGCTTCCGTAAGCCTTTGCGATTCCCAGTTCGTTTGCTGCCTCGCGCGCTGTGACCGCATCCCTTGAGGCGATGGCGGTGACCTCGCAAAACTCGCCGGCCTGCATGCCGGGAATGACTTTTTTGACGCCGATTTTGGCAGTGCTCAACACGCCCCAACGGATTTTCTTTTCCATGAAAAAGATGATAGCTGTTCCGGCTTCAGTTCGATCAGTGCACCGCTGTCTCCGGCTCATCCACGCGGAGAATGCGATCGCCGGCAACATTTTTCAGTGTCTGAACGATGCCGCTTGGCCAGCGAATCTCTATCGATTGCGCAGCAGTGCTTTTTCCGAGCCCAAAGTGAGCCCGCGGATCACTTGAAGACAAATAGCCGCTCGATGTGGTGACCGTCTTCCACTGACTGCCTGTCGCCGTGGTCACCTGAATGACCGCGCCGATGCCGTCGCG
>NZ_JBEKYX010000119.1:0-12187 GCF_049510455.1 Occallatibacter sp.
ACGGGCTACTATGCGCTGGCTCCGGGCGCGGATGGCAGCATACGGCCATTTGAGGCTCCGCTGCTGAAGACTCTGGGCGAGATGAAGCTGCCGAGCGATGTGGACTTTCACGCGGCGCTGCTTCGCTTTGGCGATCTGGCGGGCGGGAACACCACTACCGTTGCGATTGAGGTGCCGCTGAGCGGTCTTGAGACAAAGCAGGATGCGAACACGAGTCTCTATACGGCGCATGTGATTGTGGCGGGACGCATCCTGGATAAGTCCGGCGTAATCGTGGAGCACTTTGGCGAGGATATTGTGAAGCGGGGCGCGCTGGAGCAGTTGGACCGCGATCATACGGGCACAATCGAGCTGCACCGGTACTTTTTGACCACGCCGGGCGAGTACACGCTGGAGGTTGCCGTCTCCGACGAGCAGCGCGGCAAGATGGGCGCGCAGCGCATACCGTTCACAGTGACTCCGCCGGCGGCGTTGAGCGATATGGTGCTGGTGCGCAAGATGGATCCTGTGCGTGAAAACGACGATGACGATCCTCTGGAACCGCTGCGCTATGACAAGGGCCGGGTGACGCCGAATTTGACAGGCGAACTGCCGGAGAATGCGAAAGGCGTTTCCATCTTCTATATCGCGCATCCAGACGCGGCAGCAAAAGACGCGCCGAAGCTGGAATTAGAGGTTTGGCACAACGGCAAGGCTGGGCAGCGCTCGACATTGCCGGTTCATCCGGGCGATACGGATGATGCGGCAATCCCATTTCTGTCGAGTTTTGGATCGCATGCGATGGCGCCGGGCGATTACAAGGTGAAGGCCTATTTTACGCAGGGCGGCAAGACGACGGAGAGCCAGCTTGCGTTCCACGTGGATGGCGAAGCGGCTACGATCATGGGCGGCGGGTCTGCCGCCAAGGTGGATGTATCGCTGACGGTTGGCGATACCGAGACGCATGGGCCAGGCGTGCTGGCAATCGGCGCCGCAACGAATCCGTTTCCGCCGCTGGCGGCCGCGGAGGCGCATCAGTTGGTTGAAGATGCGCGGCGGGCAGCCCTGGACTATAACGAGGGACTGCCGAACTTCATGTGTATCGAGGTGACCAACCGCTCGATCGATTCTTCGGCGAGCGGGCGATGGAAGCTGCAGGACACGATTGTGGAGCTGCTGCGCTTCCGCGACAAGACGGAGTCACGCAGCACGCTGGAAGTGAACGGCAAGACGAGTAAGGTGGATCGCGACGGTATGAAGGGCGCAGTTTCAACCGGCGAATTCGGCGGGGTATTGAAGTCGATCTTCGGGGAGAAATCAAAGGCGGAGTTTGCGTGGAAGGAGACCGACCAGTTGAATGAGCAGCCGGTGCAGGTTTTCAACTACAAGATTGCGAAAGAGAATTCGGCCTTCAGCGTAACGGACCTGGATAATCGCGAGGCAACGGTTGCGTTTCATGGTCAGGTGTTCATCGACTCGGTGACGCGGCGCGTGCGGAGGGTGACGCTGATTGCCGACGAGATGCCGCCGGCCTTCAGGACACGCGCAACGAGCATAGGCGTGGACTACGATTACGTGTCCATCAACAGCCACGACTACCTGCTGCCGGTGAGCGCGCAGATGCGGCTGGTGAAGAAGAATGCGGCGGGGATGCACTCGGCGCTGATGAACACGATGGAGTTCCGCGATTACAAGCGGTTTGGATCGAGCATGAGAATTGTGGATTACAACGAGGCCGGGGGTACGCCGCCCGCCGCGCCGCCCGCCGCACCGCAGGATAAGCCGGCAGAGGCGCCGAAGCCGCAGTAGCGCGAGCGGCTCAACTGAGACGCGACCTTAAGGCCGGGTAGCGTCTCAGTTTGAAGAAACTGCCACAGGGGCTAAGGAAGGTCTGATTAAGTCCGTGAAGCATACCTCAGCGGCTAAAGCCGCATTGATTTTGCTGCATTTATGTCACGGCTGAAGCCGTGACCTACCGTTCGTGCCACTTAATCAGGCAGTCCGTTTTATCCTTGTCATTATGCGTTTTGTTCTTTTGATGCTGGCCGCACTGGCCATGGAGGCCGCGGCACAGCAACCTGGTTTCGCGGCGAGCGAGCAGGCTGACAATCTGTTGAGCCAGGGCATTACGGCGCAGCAGGCGGGGAATCTACAGAGCGCGATTGAGAGCTACCGAAAAGCCCTGGCTCTGCGGCCCGATTTTGGAGACGCTCATGTGAATCTGGGCGCGGCGCTCTCCGCGGCTGGCCAGTTTGACGCGGCGATTGAAGAGGATAAGCGCGCGCTGGAGCTGGTGCCGGATAAAACCTCAGTGCGGCTGAACCTGGCGCTGGCATATTACAAGAAAGGCGACTGCGAGAATGCAGTGCCGCAGTTCAAGGCAGTCCACGATGAGCGTCCTGGGCAGCTCACAGCGGCCCTGCTGCTTGGCTACTGCAACGTGAAGCTGGGCCGGGCTGAAGAGGCTGCCGGGATGCTGACGCCGCTGGAATCGGCGAACAGCGACAATATGGATTTTGAATACGTGCTGGCGGATGCGCTGATTGAGAGTGGCAGGGAAGTGGATGGAATGCCGCGCATGGAAAAGGCCGCGGCCGCTACGAACTCAGTGGACGCATGGGTGATTGCGGGATCGGCAAGGCTGCATCGGCGCGAGTTTGAAGTGGCGCGCAAGGATCTGGACGCCGCAATGAAGCTGAATCCGGATTTTCCGGGGCTGGCTACGCTGGCGGGTCAGGCGCGGGATGCAATGGGCGACACCGATGCGGCGCAGCCGGCATTTGAAGCAGCGCTGCGGCAGAATCCGAAGGATTTTATGGCAAATCTCTACCTGGGCACGATGCACGTGAAGAAGCGTGAGTTCGACCAGGCACGGCCGCTGCTGGAAGCAGCGCTGCAACTGCAGCCGGAGATGGCGCAGGCGCGATTTCAGATGGCGAAGCTGAATGCGATGACTGGCAAAGAGGATGAGGCCGCAAAGGCGCTGGAAGAGCTGGAAAAAGCCGACCCGAACTGGCTCGATCCGCATGTCGAGCTGGCGGCGCTGTACTACAAGCTGCACCGCCCGGAAGATGGGCAGCGCGAGCGCGGCATTGTGCAGCAGCTTGACGCGAAGCAGCAACAGACAGGGGCGCCGCATGCACAGTAGCGCACACGATCAGCTCTTTGGCACGGCCTCTGTGATTTTTACGATGCGGTCGGCGCCGACGTTTTCGAGTTTCTGCACAATGCCGCTGGGCCAGGCGATTTCAACGGTGAGCGCGCGGGTTTCAGCGCCGAGTCCAAAATGCACGGGGCCCAGGCTCGATGAGGCATAGCCCACACTGGATGTCTGGTGGTTGTACTGAGCGCCGGCTTTGGTCACAACCTTGATGCGGGCACCGATGCCGTCACGATTGGATTTGACGCCGGTAAGGGCGATGTCGAGCCAATGGCCGGCATGCGGGCTGCGATTCATCCAGAGCTCGGCAGGGGCGTCAACGCTGGTGGCGACGATATCGATGCGACCGTCCCCGTCAAAGTCTCCAAAGGCGCAGCCGCGATGGCGCGCTATGGTGGCATCTGTGAATCCGGCTTCAGCTACGTAGGCTGTCCACTTGCCTCCGCCCGCGCCGGGATTGCGAAAGACAGCGTTAGGCTCGCCGAAGGTAATGCCGAGCGGCCAGGAACTGACAACATTGCCGCGGGCGACAAAGAAATCCTTCCAGCCATCATTGTCAAAGTCATAAAACCCTGCGCCAAAGCCGGACATTTTCATGCTGCCGGCGCGAATACCCGACTGCGATGTGATTTCCGTGAAATCACCTTTTCCAGTATTGCGATAAACGGGAAAGGTCTGGCCTTTGAGAGCGACATAGCCGATGTCCGGATAGCCATCGTTATCGATGTCCCGGAAATCGAGGCCCATGCCGGAGATGAATGCGGCATCCTCGGCGAGCGCAACGTTGGTTTGGAAGGCGACCTCTTCAAACCTGTTGCCCAGGTTGTGAAAGAGAAAGTTGTATTCGGCATCATTGGTGACAAAGATGTCTGGCTTTCCATCGAGGTCATAATCGGCTATGCCCGCGCCCATCCCTTTGCCCACCTGCTGGCGGATGCCCCATTCCTTCGAGGCATCTTTAAAAGTTCCGTTGCCCTGGTTGATGAAGAGCTGGTTGGGCTGGCCTTTGAAATTGCGGGGATGGCAGTACTCGGCGGTGTTCTCGGTTACGCAGCGCGGCTGATCGGAGTAGCTCCATTGCAGATAATTCACGACGAAGAGATCCAGCAGGCCGTCGTTGTTGACATCAACCCATACGGCGGCCACGGACCACAAAGGGCCGTACTCGGGATCGGTCCATTGATCCAGGCCCGCCTGCTTTGTAACGTCGGTGAAGGTGCCGTCGCCGTTGTTGCGATAGAGAGTGTTGCCATGGACGCCGGCTACGAAGAGATCGGGATGGCCGTCGTTATCGTAATCGCCAACAGCAACGCCGATATCGAAGCCTTTGCCGGCCAGGCCGGCATGCGCGGTGACATCGGTGAATTTGCCGTTGCCTTCGTTGCGGAAGAGGCGATTGGAATACCTGGCGGAGGTCTTTTTGAGCGTGGCGATATCCGCTCCATTGGTAAAGAAGATGTCAGGGCGACCGTCGCCGTTGTAGTCAAAAACAGCTACGCCGCCGGCCATAGTTTCAGGCATGTTCCTGGCCTGGGTGGGACTGCCATCGACCTGGAAGGGCAGCGTGGTGAGTTGGAATTGGATGGGCGCGTCAGGCTGCTGTGCCGGGACGAAGGAAGTAAAACCAAGAGTCGCCAGCGCCACGGATGCACAATAGATGATTGCTCTGGATTGCATTGCCTCTATGGATTGTACGATTTGCCGCGCATGCCGCAGTAGAATCGGAATTGCCATGCGATCCGTTTTGCCATTTGTACTGATGCCCGCGTTATGTGCGGCTGCGGGACTTACTGCGCAGCAGAGCGCGTCTCAGGACGATGCCAGGGCGCAGATGGACAAGGCGATTGCGGACTACCGATCAGGCGATCTGAATCATGCGCGGCGGGAACTTTCGGACTTTCTTGCGAGCCATCCGCAGGATGTTCGCGCCGCGGTGCTGCTGGGCTACGCGGACATCAAGCTGCAAAGAGATGCGGAGGCATACGAAGCCGTAGCGCCGCTTGAGAAAGGCAACGAAAACAATCTGGATCTTGAGTATGTGCTTGGCTACGCGATGATCCGAACCGGAAAAACCGATGAGGGCGTGCAGCGCATGGAGATGGTGGCGCGGGCACGCGGCGCTGCCGACGCGTGGATGGTTGCCGGAACAATGCGGTTTGAACGCAGCCAGTTTCATGAGGCGCAGGCGGATGCCGAAGAGGCGATCAAGATCAATCCGAATTATCCGGGAGCGCAGACGCTCAAGGGAAAGTGCCTGTATGCATCCGGCAACAGGTATGCCGCGGTGGAGGCATTTGAGGCGGCTCTGCGCAGGGAGCCGAATGATTTCGACGCCAACCTGTACCTTGGAATTTTGTACTCCGAGAAGGGAGATCATGTCTCTGCCCGTCCGCTGCTGGAACTGGCGTTGACGCTGCGCCCGGGCTGGCCTCTTGCGCGGCTGGAACTGGCCAAGGTTTACAAGTCCGAGGGCAATAACGCGGGAGCGATTCAATTGCTGGAATCGCTGGCGAAGTCCGATCCAGAGTGGGTGGAACCGCACATAATTCTGTCGACTATCTATTCCATTATGAACCGCCCCGAGGACGGCAAGCGGGAGCGGGCCATTGTGCAGCAGTTGGAGGACAAGCAGCCAGGGCCGTAGTTCCGGGAAGAGGGATCGAGACAAGTTGAAGCAAAGCGCTTGTATAGCGCAGAGGCGCAAAGCGGCAAATTGCGGTAAAAGACATTGCTCAGGAGCCCCTGGGGAGTGCTTTGGTAGTGTCTCAGTTTGAAGAAACCGCCTCGGGGGCTACCTAAAGCCCGGAAGTTTTGTAGCTTTTTCGGCACGGCTGAACAGGTTGCGGAAAAAGGCAGGTTTGGTGAACAAACATTCGCAGGGCCTAAAGGCCAGACTCATTTTGCGATAGTTACGCCACGAGTAAACTCGTGCTTTGTTACAAAGCTGGTCCGATTTGAGTTTTTCCGCAAACTGTGAAGCCGTGCCCTTTTAAAGCGATTGCAAACTGCCATCTGCTTGTCGAACCAAACTGGTCTCTCCCGATCTGATCCCAATCCGGTAAAGAACAGAAAAAATCGCCCGATGTATCCCTATAAGGAACTAGACCGCCTTGAATCGATGGAGGATAATCCATTTGAGGCGGAATACCTCGACTGAGCGGGCGGCTGCATGAGACTGCGCCGCACGAGGGCAGGGAATGGGCAGCTTCGGTGACGACCTGCGCAAGGAGCGAGTGACTCGCGGCGTTGCGCTGGAGGACATCACGGCGGTAACCAAGATCAGCCGGCACCATCTTCTGGCGCTGGAGCAGGAGAGCTTTCGCCAGCTTCCGGGCGGAATCCTGAATAAGGGCATTATCCGCGGTTACGCCGGCGCGATCGGTTTGGATCAGGAGGACTGGACGCAGCGTTTTCTGCGCGCTTATTCCGCCTCCGGCCAGATTATCGACGACGACCGCAACTGGGCCGAGTTTGCCTCGAACGTGGGCCGTGCCAGGCTGCAGAGGCATGACCAGCACGAGATTCGCGTGCGCTGGCTCGGCGCTTTGCTGCTTCTGGTAGCCGTTTCCGCGGGAGCCTTCCTTGTCGTACGCTACTACGGCATCCGTGCCGGCTGGTGGCAGCATATTCTTCCGTTTACTCACGTGCCGGCACAGACCAGCCCATCGGAGCCGCGCGACTCCCGCTTTATTGTGTCCTCCGGTAATTTTTCCGCTTAACCTCCGCATTGCTCCGTTCAGCCGTCTGAATCCGCTGCCCGATGACATGCTTTGCTCCAGAGCGGGGCTTCCAATTACCATTGTCAGTAGAGCGGCATCGGCAAGGCTAAAGCTCCCGGTACGGACTTTTGGTCCGCCCTTCCGAAGCGTCGGCTACTCCAAATACATCCCCGCAAGGGAGGATCCTAAATTGAGCGACCGTTTCTTGTTTACATCAGAGTCCGTCACGGAAGGTCATCCGGACAAGATTGCCGACCAGGTATCTGACGCTATTCTGGACGCATGTCTTGAGCAGGACCCCTATAGCCGCGTGGCCGCGGAAACACTGACCGCCACGGGCTTTGTGGTCATCGCAGGCGAGATCACCACCAAGGCCTATGTCGATTTCCAGACACTGGTGCGCGGCGTGGTGGCCTCGATTGGCTATAACAATGCGCTGTATGGCTTTGACTCGAACACCTGCGCGGTGATCTCGTCGATCAACAAGCAGTCGGGCGATATTGCCCAGGGCGTGGATACTGGCGGAGCCGGCGACCAGGGCATGATGTTCGGCTATGCCTCGAACGAAACTCCTGAGCTGATGCCAATGCCGATTGCGCTTGCGCACAAACTGGCGAAGCGGCTCACCGATGTTCGGAAAAGCGGCAAGATGTCTTACCTGCGGCCGGACGGCAAGAGCCAGGTGACGGTGGAGTACGACGAGAACCGCAAGCCGGTTCGTATTGATGCCGTTGTGGTGAGCACGCAGCATGCGGAGACGGTTTCAAACGACGAACTGCATGCGGACATTCTCAAGCATGTGATTCAGGCTGTTCTGCCCGCCGAGTTGCTGGACGAGCACACCAAGTACCACATCAATCCGACGGGCCGCTTTGTGATCGGCGGACCGATGGGCGATTCCGGACTGACGGGACGCAAGATCATCGTGGATACCTACGGCGGCGCGGGCCGTCACGGCGGCGGCGCTTTCTCGGGCAAGGACCCGACAAAGGTGGATCGCTCGGCCGCTTACATGGCGCGCTATATTGCCAAGAACATTGTGGCTGCGGGCCTGGCTGACCGTGTGGAAGTGCAGCTCGCTTACGCGATTGGCGTGGTGGATCCGGTTTCGGTTCTCGTGGATACGTTTGGCACGGGCAAGCTCAGCGGGCCACAGCTCACGGAACTGGTTCGCAAGAACTTCTCACTGACGCCGAAGGGCATTATCGAGAGCCTGAATCTGCGCCGGCCAATCTACCAGAAGACGGCTGCTTATGGACACTTTGGCCGCAACGAGCCTGAGTTCACGTGGGAAGCTACGGACAAGGCTCCGGTTCTCAAGGAACAGGCCGAGGCTGTACAGGCTGCGGCGAAGTAAAAACAATCTGCGCAAAGTTTATGGGGAGCCTGGGTGGCTCCCCATTTTCTTTTGCGGCAGTCCACAACCCTGTCACTGCTGTAGAATCTTTCCGTTACTCATTGTTTTGGAGCAAACTATGCGTCTTCCTGCTGTTGCACTGCTTCTGGCCGGCCTTGTGTGTGCGGCGTCTGCGCAAACCACCTCTACCGGCACCAAATGGGATTACATTGGCAAGTACGGTCCCCTCAACTGGGGCAAGCTGGACCCTGCGTGGAAGGCCTGCTCGGTGGGGAAAGAACAGTCCCCTGTCGATATTCGCAATGCGAAGCTGAACAAGGCTCTGCAGCCGATTGAATTTCATTACCTGACAGGGCCGGTGGAGATGGTGAACACTGGCCACACCATCCAGGTGAATGTGGCGCCGGGCAGCTACATCGTGTATGAAGGCGTTCGCTACGATCTGCAGCAGTTCCACTTTCACCATCCGAGCGATGAGGCGGTGAAGGGCAAGCTTTCCGATATGGTGGTTCACCTGGTACACAAGAGCTCCGATGGCAAGATCGCTGTTGTTGCGGTGCGGCTGATCGAGAACCGCGGGGAGCCGAATACTTTGCTTTCCACGTTGTGGCCGAGCATGCCGAAGGCTGTAGGGCAAACGGCAAAGGTTAGCGATCTGGTGAACCCCGGCGGGTTTCTTCCTGGGGATCGTGGTTACTGGACCTATACCGGCTCGCTAACTGCGCCGCCTTGCACGGAGGGCGTGAAGTGGCTGATCTTCCAGCAGCAGATGCCGGTGAGCCGGGAGCAGATTCGCGTTTTTTCGGCGATCTATCCGGTGAACTCGCGGGAGCTGCAGGATCCGCATGGGCGGACGATTGAGGCCAGCGAGTAGGGTTGGCCTTTGGATCACGGTTTCACGGCTGCTTGAGTTATCCTGTGCTGGGATAGATTGCAAGTTGCTTGTTTTGAGTGGATTGGATGCCGCTTCACAGTTTCTGTGTGGGGCTATATGGCTGTAAAACTGTGAAAGAGTGAGCCTGTCTGGGGAAAGCTGCTTGTTTTTCAGGGACATGCGGGGTTGGCTCCTTTCACAGATTCACAGTTTGAAGAGATCAGCAGCCAGGAATCAGAGATCAGAAAAGCGAAAGGCCCGAATCCGGTGGGATTCGGGCCTTGTTTTTTCTGCTCATTCTTAGTGTTGCATAAACGCCCGTAATTATATGCAACGCGCGCAAAGTTCTTTGGTATTTAGAATCAGCGAGTTAGAGCATTTCTCCTCATGCTGTAGAGCGGCCCCAGCGTGGCCGCAAAAACAAATACGCGGCGAGGGTGGGGTGCCCGAACTTTATACCTTCGGGAGAGATGCTTTAAGAAGTATTTTTCGGAAAGGGACTTGACAAGAAAAAGAGCGCTCCTTGCAGGGGTGTAATTTTTGGCACTAAATTATTATTTGGCACCAAATTTTCAATTAGTGCATAATTGCTTCATGAGTGTCAGGGCGAATCTTCATCTGGATGAGCGTGCGTACGAGTACATTTATGCCTACGCGCATGGCAAAGGGATACCGCTGGGGGCGGCGGTAAGCGAGATTGTGTTGAACAGGGCGGAAAATGCGCCAGAGGAAGAGACAGTTCTGGCTCCTCCAGAGTTCAGGCAGACGGAAAAGGGATATTGGGTGCGGGCGAAGAGGGAAAATGGCCTTGTGATTACCCCAGAGCTGGTGAAGGAACTCTCGGAGGACGAATTTGAGTACTGACCAGCGGCATCTGCTGGACGTCAATGTACTGATTGCAATTCTGGACGAACAACACAGCCATCATGAGGCAGTGAGACGCTGGTTCGACCAGGCAGGGATTGAGTGGGCTCTGTCTCCGTTTACCGAGGCCGGTTTTTTGCGGATCGTGACGCATCCACGTGTCGGGATGAGCATCGAGAAGGCCGAGGCGCTGCTGGAGATTCTGACGAAGGGGCCTGGATATCACTATCTGCCAATTACAACGAACTGGCGGACGCTGACCCGGCCATTTCGGAGACAGATTCATGGCCATAACCAGGTGACAGATGCGTGGTTGCTGGGGATGGCTTTGGAGGCTGGGATGGCGCTGGTTACGTTTGACCGGGCGATGCTGCATTTGGCGGGGGAGCATCGGGGGAGTGTGGTGTTGCTGGAGGGGTGAGGGTTTTTTCGTGCTTCTCGTCCTCCTTCAGAAGCGCGTCTTTCGGTATTGATCTATTTTTGATTGAATTTGGGGTCACAAACGAACGTCAATGAGCGCTTTGCTCTGTTATCGCCAGTTGAGATATTCCGGGCAGTATTGTTTTGACCGGGTGGAATCATTGAATCGTGAAGTGTGCCATTTGCCTTGACACTGCCTATTTTGCCCTGTTTACAATTTGCGAATCGATCTCAGGATAGATGTTCACCGGCGCGAAATGCGTGGATTGGGAGGATCGGATGAGGAAGAATCGCGTCAAGATCATCGCTTTGGCGTTTTTACTACAGCTTGTTTTACCTGGCGCAGGGAGACAGGCAGTTGCACAGGCCGGAACGGCAGCCTATCCGGCGATGGCTCCCCTGGATCAGTACCTGATAGCGGACGAGACATCCGAGATCGCGCTGGCTCGCAGTGCCGCGCCCCGTTCCATTTCCGATAAAGCCGAAGTGATGGTGCTGGGGCGCGCGGGCTATAAGACCGCGGTGAAGGGCAGCAATGGCTTTCTTTGCATCGTGGAGAGATCGTGGGGGCAGAGCACGGATCAATCGGAGTTCTGGAACCCGAAGATGCGCGCGCCCCATTGCTTCAATGCGCAGGCCACGAGGAGTTTCGCGCCCATCTATCTGATGAAGACCCGGCTTGTGCTGGCGGGAAAATCAAAGGCTGAAATCGCGACGGCACTGGATAAGAATCAGTTCTCGGCGCTGGAGCCCGGCGCGATGGCATACATGATGTCGAAGCAGCAGTACCTAAACGACACGGGCAAGAGCTGGCACCCGCATGTGATGTTCTTTTCGCCCGGCGACATGACGAAGAGCTGGGCTGCCGATGATTCCAACTCACCAGTCATGATGGCGAACGACCCGCAGGAGCGTGTGACGATTCTGTTCGTCGTGGCCGACAAGTGGTCCGATGGAACGGCGGCTCCGATGAATATGCCCTGAGGGTAATGGCTCAGCTTGAAAAATCCCGCAGGGGCTAAAGCCCCAAGACTTTATCAGCCGGATTTTCGGCACGACTGAAGTCGTGCCCTGTTACAAAACCCGACTCAAGTTGTGCCCTGTTACAAGGCAATTCAAACTGAGCCAGTACCAGGCCTCGCGCGCTTTGCCCTTCTATCAGCGCTGGATGGCGGCGAAGCGCAGCTCGAGGCCTGCATTGGTCTGTGTGACTTCGAGGCCGGTGAGGTCCTGGACGAGGTAGTGGGCGGCGGAGAGCTCTTCTGGCGTGTGCGAGAAGGTGGTGCCGATGACGGTGCAGCCCGCGGCTTCGCCGGCTTTGACGCCGGAATAGGAATCTTCGATGACTACGCAGTCTTCAGGCCGGAAGCCGAGGAGCTTTGCGCCTTCGAGATACGGCTGGGGGTGGGGCTTGCCCTGTGGCACGGAGCTGGCGGTGATGAGGCGCTCGGGAACGGGCAGGCCGATCATGGCGAGGCGCGTGCGGGCGAGCTTTTCTGTGGCGGAGGTTACGACAGTCCAGCGATGCGGGGGCAGGGCGGCGAGAAGCTGCTGGACGCCGGGGAGGATTTCGATGCCTTCGCCGTCAGCGCATTCGATTTCTTCAAGCAGCTTGAGTTCGGCGCCGGCGTCGAGGTCGGGACGCAGCTCGGCGGCGGATTCGATGGCGCGGCGACCGTGGATGACGGTGAGGACGTAGGCGGGGTCGAGGCCGCGCATGTTGGACCACTTGGTCCAGCTCCGCTCGACGGAGCCGAGGGACGAGATGAGGATCCCGTCCATGTCGAAGAGGATTCCCTGGCAGTGGAGGGTGA
>NZ_JBEKYX010000012.1:0-55517 GCF_049510455.1 Occallatibacter sp.
GTGCGCGGCGGCGAGGATTTTGCGGCGGTGTCGGCGGCGTTCAAACGCATCAAGAACATTCTGCGGCAAGCCGAAGAGAAGAAGTTTGAGATTGGCGCGGTGGATGGAACGAAGCTTGCGCCCGAAGCGCAGAAGCTGGCTGCGGATGCGGAGGCGCTGAAGCCCAAGGTGGCCAAGCTGCGCGAGGATCGGGCGTATTCCGAAGCGCTCAGCCAGATTGCCACGCTGCGGCCTGCCGTAGATGCTTTCTTTGACAAAGTGATGGTGCTCGATAACGACCCCGCAGTAAGAGGCGCGAATCTCGGACTGATTGCGAGTGTGCTGGAAGGCTTCTCCGGCATCGCTGATTTCAGTGAGATCGTAACGGCATAACGCGCGCGAACTGCCTGACAGAAACGGCCTATCCTTCGCAGTCACTATTATGCAGAGGATACAGCCGTGAATCATTTCATTGTCAGTTTCGGAGATACCGAGCTTACGGATGAACAGTCAGCTCGTGTCAAATCGGCGCTTGAGATGGCAGCAAAGAAAGAGTACGAGTCAATTTCAGCCACCCCAGACGCATTTCCCATCACTCAGTTGCCAACCGGCCCGGGTCCGGTAAGCCACCCTGGCCGTGGCCCGAGCAATCCCGGAGGCCCCGGCAAGACTAGCCCAAGCAAACCGGGCAAACCGGGCACAGGTCCTATAGGAACAGGGAACCCGATTGGAAAACATCAATTCCCAATCGTAAAGCCCGTTTTCTATGACTCCTCTACCAAAACCTGGAAAGCCGCATAGCATGCCGAAGCTCGCTGGCCGGGATTTATACCCGGCCAGCGAGTTTCAGTTGGTCACTTGCCGTCAAGGAAGTTGCGGATGGCCGGGAAGAGAGCTGCGGCTTCGCAGCCGGGAGCAAGGTGTCCGCAATCCGACTGCAACACGATAGTCTTCGCATGGATGAGCTTCGCGAAGTCGAGCGCCGGTTTGGGATTGACCATGTGGTCCTGCGCGGCGTTGATGATGAGCACCTTCGCCTTGACTTTCTTTGCGGCGTCTTCAAGCGAGCCGCCGTGGCCGATGTCATGGGCACTGATCGCGACGAGTCCCGAGAGCCAGTCGTTGGCGTCAACGGGCAAAATGCCTTTGGCGTAGGCCTTCGGATATTCGGCGAGAAACTTCTGCGGCGGCTCTTCCGCTGCAAAGTGCGCGGGAGTGGTGAGATGCAGCAGGTGAATCGCCTGAACCACAGGCACAGGCGGTGATTTTTCGTAGCGGCCCTGGTGAAATTCAGGATCGGAACGAAGGGCATCTTCCTCGGTGCGCATCAGCAACAGATCGTAGCCAGTCGGACGAGGACTGCCAACGATGGGGATGGCGACGTCCATCATCGCGGGGTAATCGACGAGCCACTCGAAGGTCTGGATGCCGCCCATGGAGATTCCCATGACAGCGTGCAGATGCTTGATACCGAGGGTTTCGGTGACCAGGCGGTGCTGTGTGCTGACCATGTCCTGAATGGTGTAAGCGGGGAAGTCGGGGCCGTGCTGCGGTGCGGGTGCACTGGAGGGCGATGAGGAGACGCCATCGCCGAGCGCATCGATGCCGACGATGAAGTATTTGCCGGGATCGACGAGCTTGTCCGCGCCGACCGAGCCGGCGAGGTTGGCGCTCGTTCCGGAAAACCATGTAGTGAGGAGGACAGCGTTCGAGCGGTCGGCGTTGAGCGCGCCCCAGGTGCGGTAACCGATGCGGCAGTGCTGAATCTCCGCGCCCGAGGTGAGCTTGCATGTGCCGAGTTCGGCGAACTTCTGCTGGCCGCGAGCAACGTGGGCGAGGGGAACAGTCAGGACGGCGAGCGCGAGGACGGCGAGCTTCATCCGTGCCAGTGTAATGCTTCAGCGCGGCGGAGCGATGCGGACGGAGTTCGCGCGGCAGGAACGGACTGCAGGGCAGGCGATGGGATGAAGAGATTTGTTGAGGCAGATTGCAACAGCGGTGAGGTAGTTATGGCCGCAACTGATGGCGATGGATTCGCGCGAGAGGCCGGGAGTGGCTTGCGTGAAGAGTGCGGCGATCTGCTCGGGCGAAAGCGAAGTCTGAGAGCTGAGATTGGTGAGCTGCGAGGGGATCTTTACGGATTGATAAGCACTCCGGGCTGCGGAGAAGAAATCATTGGCTGACAAGCCGGAACAGGTGCCGTGCGTGCGCCACTCATGTTCAAGCAGGCCGGGCTCGGGGTAGATGTCGCTGAACCGCGAAGCGTCTGGGCCGGTTTGGGAGCCTGGCCCATTGCCGCAGTTTTGCGGATAGCTGCCGTCCTTGTTCTGCGGCCACAGGCCGTGAAGGACAAAGGTGGAATGGCTGGCGCACTCGGCAGCTTCGGGATGCGAGTGGCAGTATTCGGGCGACCACGAGAGATTGAGTAAATAAAAGTCGAAGCCGGTAGCTGCGGCGAGGCGAGGATTCGGACGTATCGGCGGGTCGATCGCTGTGCCGGGTCCCGATGCGTCAGGCGCATGGGATTTGCACGCCGCGAGCGTGAGCAGAAGCGTAATGGAGAGCAGTTTCAGCTTCATGCGCGCAGCATAGCATGCTGGCACCAAAAAATTCGCACGAATGAAGAGCCTATTGAGAAGGGTTTGTGCGCCGCGGGCGCAGTCCGCCGTGCGCGTAGCACCGTCTAAAATAGAGAAACATGGCAGACGCGCTTTATCTGAGTTTGTGGTATCCGAATCTGCGGCTTGCATCGCTTCCTGACAAGCTTGCCGCAGTGCTGGGGGCTTTTGCCGCGCATGACGGTGAGGCAAAGGTGTATGCGGTAACCGTTTGGCCGGTGAGCTGGCATGAGGCTCCGGTCTTTCAGCGCGTGTACGGGCGCGCTGGAGATGGCGGACCAGAAATCCGGGACGCCGTGCAGGAAGGCCTGGAGCTGATGCACGACGATTACGCTTACGAGTTCCAGATTGGATGGAGTTTATGGGAGCCGGAAGAGGCGGCGGATTTCGATCGGAAGTGGGCGCGCGTGCCGCGGCTGGTGCGAGTGACGGCCTTTGGGCCTCTGTTTGATGAGGCGACCTACGAGCAGGAGGGGCATATCCGCATCGACTTTGGGCCGGACGCGCCGTTTCTGGAAGAAGAGGCGGCTCTGAACGAGCAAGCGGCCGGGTATTTGGCGCAGAACATCCGTCAGCTTGTGGATTTAACAGCGGCGATGGAAAAGGCGAGCGGCGCGACCGCGCGGCTGCTATGGAGCGAGCTGGGCGAGAGTCTTGCCACGCGGCTTGCGGCGCGATTGGGGCAAGGGAACTGAGCCTGTGCGATTGATGCCATTTCGATTGACAATAGAACGGCTGCGGACGCTGGTGCTCGTGGCAGGGGTGCTGCTGCTTGTGGCGCTGATTGCATCGCTGGCTGTGTCGCGATGGAAGAGCAAGTTCATTATCAATGAGATCCCGAAGAAGCTGGGCGTGGACATTCAGCAGGAAGCCAATGGCGTGACGTACACGCAGGCGGACCATCGCGGCCACACCCTGTTCAAGATTCATGCGGACAAGGTGACGCAGCTCAAAGCGGAAAGCAAAGAAGGTGGCAAGGCGCTGCTGCATGATGCGGTGATTGAGCTGTACGGCGAGGATGGAAGCCGCGTGGACAGGATTTCAGGCGGCGAGTTTGAGTACGACCAGAAGGCCGGCGTGGCAATGGCTGCGGGGCCGGTGGAGATCACAGTCATGAAGCCGGGAGTGGCTCCGGCAGTGGCTCCCAAAGCGAATGCGGATGCGGCCGGCAAAGGAACGGCGCTGGGCAATGCGGCGCAGACGGCTTCTTCGGGCCAGATTGAGATCAAGACGAGCGGGCTGACCTTTGACCAGAAGAGCGGCACGGCAACGACGGAAAAGCCTGTGCAGTTTGAGCTGGCGCAGGGCAATGGGAACGCGGTGGGGGCGCTGTTCGACTCCAACAGTGGGCACGTGGTGCTGGACCATGATGTGGTGATGACGGTGCTGCGCGGCAAGGAGGATGTGAAGATTCACGCGCGTCATGCGGAGTTTGAGCGTGGCTCTCTGATCGGGACAATGGTGAATGCGCAGGCGGATTATCGCGGCGGTCACGCAACGGCGGGCGACGCGAAGATGCTTTTTCGGCAGGATGGCTCTGCGGTGCGGCTGGATGCGCACAACGGATTCACGATGACGTCGGCGAGCGGGACGCATGTGGCCGCGCCGCAGGGATGGCTGGAGTTTGACGAGAAGAACCATCCGCGGCATGGACACATGGAAGGCGGCGTGACACTGGACTCGGTGACCGGCGGACGGCAGTCGCATGGAAGCGCGCCGGTGGCCGAACTGGAGTTTTCTGACCTGGGAGATTTGCGGCACGCGCACATGGAGCGCGGCGTGAATATGCACAGCGAAGAAGACGCCGCGGGAGCGCATATCAGCCGCGATTGGCGATCTCCAGTGGCGGATATGGCGTTTCGTGCCGGTGCAAAGGGGAAGACGGAGCTTGCGAGCGTCTTTGGGCGGGATGGCGTAGTGATGACCGGGCAAACGCGCCGCGGCGACGGCGGGATGACGCCTTCCAAGATGAGCGCGGACCAGGTGACGGCGTTATTTGCTCCGGACCAGCAGCTCAAGCATGTGACAGGCATAGGACACGCGAACGTGGAGCAGACGACGGCGACGGGAACCGAGCAGGCCACGACGGGCGACAGGCTGGAAGCTGAGATGGCGCAGGGAGCGAAGTCTACGGAAAAGCCTGCCCAGGCCCAGGGCACAGCATTGTCCAGCGGGCAGATTGAGTCGGCGACTGTGGATGGGCACGTGGTGTTGACGCAGCAGGCAGCGGCGAAGTCCGGTGAGCAGCCGCCGCCTCTGCTGCGGGCAACAGGGGCTCATGCGGTCTTTGACGGAGGATGGCTGCATCTGACCGGGAGTCCGCGCGTGGTAAACGGCGGCATGGAGATGACAGCGGACAAGATTGATGTGGCGCAAGGAGCGGGAAATGCCGCAGGAGCATCCGGCAAAACGCAACAGCCTGCAAATGCCGGCAGCGATGCCTTTGCGTATGGAAACGTGAAGGCGACGTGGTTGAATGACGGACGAAATACGAATGCGTCGGGGAATGCTTCAAATGGAGCGTCCGGCGGGGCCTCTGGCGGGACGGTCGGGCTGGGCGGACAGACGCCGGCGCATGTGATTGCAGCCGAGGCGGAGTTCCGGCAGGCCACCGGCGAGGCGACCTTCCGGGGTCAGGCGCGGTTGTGGCAGGATGCGAATTCCGTGGCTGCGCCTGTGATTGTGCTGGACAGGAATAAGCGGACGCTCGCGGCGCATGGAGCGGGAGCGGCAGATCCGGTGAAGCTGGTGCTGCTGAGCGCGGGTGCGACGCCCGTTGCCGGGTCCGGTGCTGCGCCCGGTACGAAAAGCGATTCAGGAAAGCAGTCAAGTGATGGCAAGCAGAGTGCGCCGTCCGTGATTCGGGTGCGTGGCGAGGATCTGCTGTATTCGGATACGACGCGGAAGGCTGTCTTGCATGCCGTGCCAGGTGGAACAGTCACGGCGGAGACTGGAACAGCCACTTCGAATTCGGATGTGGTGGAGCTGACGCTTCTGCCGGCGGGAACAGGCGCGGGTAAGGATGCGAGCGGGACTGCAAAGGGAAGCACGTCTCAGGTGGACAAGATGACCGCGCGAGGCAATGTGGCGCTGACTTCACTGGACCGGCAAGGCACGGGCGAGCAGTTGGTTTACACCGGGCAGACGGGGCAGTATGTGCTTACTGGGACCAGGGCGAAGCCACCGCAGATGAGCGACCCGGCGCAGGGAACCGTGACGGGCAACGCTTTGATTTTCAATAGCCGCGATGATAGCGTCAGTATCGAAGGCGCGGGGAACAAGACGGCAACAACCACACACACGCCTGCGAAAACCAAGTAAGACGCGGCGGGAAGCAAGTAGAGAAGCGAGCTGGATGGAGACACTGAGCGCCGAAGGACTCGGCAAAACGTACAAGGGGCGGCAGGTGGTGCGGGGCGTGGATGTGCGCGTCTCGCGCGGCGAGGTCGTTGGATTGCTGGGACCAAACGGCGCGGGCAAGACTACCAGCTTCTACATGATTGTGGGGCTGGTCGAGCCGGAGACGGGCCGCGTAATGGTGGATGGCGAAGAGATTACGCGGGTTCCCATGTATCTGAGGGCGCGGAATTTCGGCATCAGCTATCTGCCGCAGGAGCCGAGCGTCTTTCGCAAGCTGACGGTGGAGGAGAACATCCTGGCCGTGCTGGAGGCGCAGCCGCTGAGCAACAAAGAGCGGCGGACGCGGACCGATAAGTTGATTCAGCAGTTGAACCTGGGGCACATTCGCGGAACCAAGGGCTACGCCCTTTCAGGCGGCGAGCGGCGTAGAGTGGAGATTGCTCGATCCCTGTGCATTCAGCCGAACTTTATTCTGCTGGATGAGCCATTTAGCGGAATTGACCCGATTGCGGTTTCGGATTTGCAGCGGATTATCTTCGATCTGAAGGCGAGCGGCATCGGAATTTTGATTACCGATCACAATGTGCGGGAGACTCTGAGCGTGACAGATCGCGCATACATTATTGCCGAGGGTAAAATCTTTCGGGCCGGTACTCCGCGGGAATTAGGTAACGATGTGGAGGTTCGGCGGGTCTATCTAGGTGAGGGGTTTTCGCTGGATTAGGATTGTGCATCTTTTGAGGGATTTGAATGGTTTCGAGGGGCTGAAAAGGTTGGTTCCTGGAACATTCTGAAACATTTCTCATACAGCATGATTCATTTTGGAACATTCACATTTGTTCCCCATCTTTTTCGCTTTCTCAAGGTTTCTTACCGGCTAAACTTCTTATATTCCAACCGGGAATCGAGCGGTCCTGATGGCTCTGTTGCAGCCGAAACTGAATTTGAGGGTCTCTCAGCGGCAGGTGTTGACGCCGGGGCTGATGCAAATGGTCAGCGTCCTTGCACTCAACAAGCTTGAGCTGAAGGAGATGATCGATGCGGAGCTGGTGGAGAATCCGGTATTAGAAGAAATTGACGAGACGGTTCCGATGCTGGACCAGGTAGCGAGCCGCGAAGAGACGTTGGGGCTCTCCGCGGAACGCGTGGCGGAGGAGATCACCAAGCCGAAAGATCCTTTTGAGGAGGTCGATTTCGGTTCGTACTTCCAGGAGTATCTCGATCCGGGATACAAGACGCAACCGGAGTATGAAGACGGCGAGAAGCCATCCTTTGAGAATTTTCTATCGCAGCCGACGACGCTGACCGATCACCTGTCGTGGCAGCTTGGCGCGCTTTCGCTGGATATAGAGCTATCCACTGCGGCAGAGTTCATCGTCGGAAATCTGGACGAGAACGGATACCTTGCGGCGGGCGACGAAGAGCTTGCGGCGAGCTTTGCCGGCATCGATCCGACGGTGGCTGTCAATGGCGCGGCGGAGGAGTACGCGTCGGCGCTTCAATTGATAAAAAAAGCGATCAAGCTGGTGCAGCATCTCGATCCGGCGGGAGTGGGCGCGCGCGACCTGCGCGAGTGCCTGCTGGTTCAGGTTGCGGCGCAGCAGGGAGAGCTGGCACAACTTTACGCGAAGCGAAGCCAGGTGGAAGTTGAGCCGGAGGCTGAGGAAAAGGAAGAAGAAGACTACGCAGACCTGATCGATGCGAATCCGCATGGGAGCTTTCGCGTTGAGGCCGAGGCAAAGCTCGAAGAGCGTCGCCGCGCGATGGATGTGGCCGGGCAGATTGTGGACAAGCATCTGGCTCTGCTTCAGAAGCGCGATGTGAAGGACCTGGCGCGGGCAGTGCAGGCTACGGTGGAGGAGGCGCATGCGGCGGTGGAGTTCATCCGCACGCTCGATCCAAGGCCTGGCCGGTTGTATAACCGCGAGCAGACGCGGCTGATTGAGCCCGATGTGGTGTTTGTAAAGCGCGGCGGTGAGTGGGTTGTCAGCATGAATGAGGAAGACCTGCCGAGCCTGCGCCTGAGCCGGCGTTACCGCCAGATGCTTGCCTCCACTGGCACCGAGCGCGAAGTTAAGGAGTATGTGAAAGAGCGTTTCCGGTCGGCGATGCAGTTGATGCGGAATATCGCGCAGCGCAAGAGCACCATTCTGCGCACATGCGAGGTAATCGTCCGCCGGCAGCAGGAGTTTCTGGACAAGGGGATTGAGGCTCTGCGGCCCATGATGATCAAGGAAGTGGCGGAAGAGATCGGCGTGCATCCTTCCACGGTGAGCCGCGCCGTGGCGAACAAGTATGCGCACACGCCGCAGGGCGTGCTGGAGCTGAGGTTCTTTTTCTCTGAGGGTTCGAATGGACCGGAGGGCGCCGATACGCCGCTGGTGGTGTTGAAGCGGAAGGTTCGGAAGCTGATTGAAGAGGAAGACGCGAAGAAGCCGTTGACCGACGACCAGCTTGCCGCGTTGCTGCAGGCGGGAGGGATTCAACTGACGCGGCGCACAGTGGCAAAGTACCGCGAGGAAATGAATATACCGTCCACGCATCAGAGGAGACGGCGAGATGCCTGACGTGTTTGCCGTCACGGTCCATTCATTTCCGCAATGCTGTAGAATCCTTAGATTCACTCCCTGCTCAAGGCAGGGAAAAAGAATTGCTCTAAGCGGAGGCTGACCATGGATGTGGAGTTAACCGCGAGGCAGGTACGTATCTCCAAGGCGCTGCGCGAGCAGGCCGAGGTGGGCATGGAGCGCATAGCGCGCCTCATGGGCAGGACGACAAGCGCATCGGTAACCTTTCGTGTGGAGCGGCATCTGCAGATTGCGGAGCTGACGGTTTCCGCGCGGCATCACACGATTGCCGCAACAGGACAGGCCGCGACGCAGGAGGCAGCGCTCAAGCATGCGCTGGCTCATGCCGAGCACCAGGCATTGCGTCACCGCGACAAGCGCCTGACGGGCAAGCGGCTTCCGAAGGACGAAAAGCTGTTAACGGCGCCTCCGGTGGCGCGCACCAAGACGCGTCCGCCAGAGCCGGAGCTTTCAGCGGAAACTCTGGAAAACGGGCTGCCTGCAAAGTCTGCGGCCAAGCCGCGGGCCTCGATTCTGGCGCATTCCTTTCCCGCCAAGCCCACAGTAGTAGAACCTCACATCGTGAAGAGCAGTGAAGCGATTGCCCTGCGGCCCATGTCGCTGGAGGAAGCAGTGAAGGAAGCGGAGTTCCGCGACCGCGAACTGCTGATCTTTCATGATCCGGCCGGGAAGCTGTTTGTGCTGCACAGGCGACGGGATGGGCAGATGGGGTTGGTGGAGATTCCTTAAAGGCGGGGAACAGGGATCAGGGAACAGGGAACAGAAAAGCAAAGGCAACAGCCGCCGAGGTTGAAGAAGCGGTCTCAGTGGTTGTTGCCGTCTTCACATTGGCGGTATCTTTGGGTATGACTCAACCTGGCGGGCGGGCTTTCTGTTCCCTGATCCCTGCTCCCTCGTCTACCATGAGCGCATGGCGAGCGTGAATAATGCCGTAGGAACAGGCGAACGCGTGAAGAAAGAGCCGGGCAAGGAGCTGGTGATAGTTACCGGCATCTCCGGGGCTGGGAAAGCCACGGCGCTAAAGGCCTTTGAAGACCTGGGATTTCATGCCGTGGATAACCTGCCGCTGGAACTGCTGGTGGAGTTTGCGCGGCTGGTGGAGAAATCCGATGAGATTGAACAGGCAGCGATCATCGTGGACATCCGCGAAGGGACGACGCTGGACCAGTTACCGGAGATTCTCAAGAGCGTAAAGATGGTGCTGCCGACGCGCGTAGTGTTTCTGGACGCGAAGGATGAGGTGCTGGTGCGGCGCTACTCGGAGACACGCAGGCCGCATCCTTTGAGGAAGCAGGATACGGTTTCGCGCTCGATCGTGGAAGAGCGCCAGCTTCTGGACCCGATCCGCAATGTGACGGACACGCTGATCGATACTTCCAGCTTTAATGTGCATGAGCTGCGAGCGCACATCCAGGCCCGGTTCGGCCGCGACGAGCAGGTAAATCATCTGCTGGTTTCATGTCTGAGCTTCGGCTTCAAGAACGGCGTCCCGCTGGACGCGGATATGGTCTTCGACGTCCGCTTTCTGCCGAATCCGCATTTTGTGCCGGAGTTTCGCAAGCTCACGGGCCAGGACCCAAGGGTGGCGGCGTATGTGCGCGGCTTTCCGCAGACGGAGGAGTTTCTGGAGCGCGTGACAGGGCTGATGCTGTACCTGTTGCCGCATTACGTGGCCGAGGGAAAGAGCTATCTGACGATTGCTTTTGGCTGCACGGGCGGAATGCACCGCAGCGTTATGATGGCTGAGGAGATGGCCGCGCGGCTGAAGGTAGCCGGTTACCAGGTAAAAGCGCTTCACCGGGATATGCCGCGATGACAGGCAGGGGTGAGACTGCAACTTTTCCATTTCCACAAGCGTCTTAAAAGTGTTCACGATCCGTTGTTAAGCGCCATCTTGAGCGGTCCCGGCGAGGCACGGCGGATTTATGCGGAAGGGTTGCGCAAGGTTCACATTCGCGCTATACCCAAATGGTAAACTTAGCGATTTGGAGACTCACTGCCTGCTGCTTGTGAGAAGCAGGGGCAGCTCCGAGGAATCTACACCTTTTTGCGGATCACCATAAGAGACCAATGGACGAACAATCATCTCCTTCACACGTAACGCAAGGGGCGCCGCACGCCGAAGACGCGCCCACGCCTAAGAAGAAGCGCCGGCACCTCTGGATATGGGTCGTGGTGCTGCTTGTTTTCGCCGGCATTTTCTACTGGGTGATGCAGCACCAGCAGAAGAGCCAGTCCGCTGCGGCCGGAGGCGGACGGCGCGCCGGGATGGGCGGGCCGGTTCCGGTGACCACTGCTACGGCGCAGAAGGGCTCGATGGGGATTTATTTCGACGCCCTGGGCACCGTGACGCCGGTCTTCACCGATACGATTACCGCGCAGGTTACGGGCGTGGTAACCGTGGTGCATTACCGCGAAGGTCAGATGGTGAGTAAGGGCGATTCCTTAATCGACTTGGACGACCGGCTGTACGTTGCGGAACTGGCGCAGGCGCAGGGCACGCTGGAGCACGACAAGCAGGTGCTGGCGCAGGCCGATATGGACCTGGCTCGCTACAAGGACGCCTGGGCCAAGAACGCGATTCCGCGGCAGACGCTGGAAGACCAGGAGAAGCTGGTTCTGCAGCAGCGGGGAACCGTGCTGAACGATGAGGGCGTGGTGCAGTTTGACCAGTTGCAGGTGGAGTACTGCCACATCACGGCGCCGATTTCGGGCCGCGTGGGATTGCGGCTGGTGGATCCGGGAAACCTGGTTACGGCCAATGGAACCAACACGCTGGTGGTGATCACGCAGATCGCGCCGATTACGGTGGTCTACACGGTGGCTGAAGACAGTCTGCCGCAGGTATTTAAGCAGACAAAGAATAAGCAGGCGCTGACGGTGGAGGCAATGGACCGCTCGCTGACGGGACATCTGGCAACGGGAAAGCTTAGCTCCATGGACAACCAGATCGATACGGCAACGGGCACGCTGAAGATGCGCGCGATGTTTGATAACAAGGATGGCGCGCTGTTTCCCAATCAGTTTGTAAATACACGCATGCTGGTGCAGACGCTGCAGGATCAGGTGATTCTTCCTTCTTCCTCGATTCAGCACAACGGCAGCCAGGATTTTGTTTACCTGCTGGTAATTGCCAAGACGGGTCAGCCGGTTGACGATGTGTCGGCTTGCTCGACGGGCTCCGGTTCCGGCGGACAAAGCTCCGGTGGCTCAGGCTCCGGAGCCCCAGGCGCGAACGGCGGCGGAAAGCCGGGCGGCGGAAAGGGCGCGGCAGGACAGCAGAGTGGACCACCCCCGCCGTGCAAGGCAGTGATGCGCACGGTCAAGTCGGGCCACTCAGAGAGCGGAAATACGATTGTGACCAGTGGGCTGGAGCAGAACAATGTGGTGGCCGATTCGAGCTTTGAAAAGCTGATCGATGGTTCGCCGATTACGATCTCGAAGATTAAACTGCCAACTTCATCCGATACGAGCGAGAGCCCAACGCAATGAATCCATCCCGGCCATTCATCATGCGGCCGGTAGCGACTGCGCTGCTGATGGCCGCGATTCTACTGGTGGGTATCGTCTCATTCCTGCAGTTGCCGATCTCGGCGCTGCCGGAGGTGGACTACCCCACGATTCAGGTGCTGACGTTCTATCCCGGCGCGAGCCCGGATGTGATGGCCACGACGGTGACGGCGCCGCTGGAGCGCCAGTTTGGGCAGATGCAGGGCCTGAGCCAGATGACCTCGACCAGTGCGGGCGGGGTGTCGGTGATTGTGCTGCAGTTCAACCTCACCCTCGGCCTTGACGTGGCTGAGGAAGAAGTCCAGTCATCGATCAACGCCTCGCAGACATTCCTGCCCTCAGACCTGCCTACGCCGCCGGTCTACAACAAGACGAATCCGGCGGATGCGCCGGTGCTGACGTTGGCGATCTATTCCAACCAGTTGCCGCTCTCGACGGTTGAAGATGACGTCGATACCCGGCTGGCGCCACGCATTTCGCAGTTGAGCGGCGTGGGCCTGGTGAGCATCAGCGGCGGACAGAAGCCTGCTACCCGCATTCAGGTGAATCCGACGAAGCTCTCCGCGCATGGGCTGAATCTGGAGGACGTTCGCACGGCACTGACGGAAGCGAGCGTCAATCAGGCCAAGGGCAACTTTGATGGGCCGCGGCAGGATTACCAGATCGACTCCAACGACCAGATCACAGATGCGAAAGACTACAACAATGTTGTAATCTCCTACAGCAATGGTGCGCCTGTCCTTGTGAAGGACGTGGCAAACGTGATCAATGGCGTGGAGAATACGCGGCAGGCCGCGTGGATGAACCAGACGCCGGCGGTGGTGCTGAACATTCAGCGGCAGCCGGGCGCGAACACGATCACAGTCGTCAATCGTATCCGGCAGATTCTTCCGCAGCTTGAGGCGAATCTTCCAGCATCGATCCAGGTCGTCACAATGACGGACTTGACGACAAGCATTCAGGCATCGGTGCATGACGTCGAGTTCGAGCTGATGCTGACGATCGCGCTCGTTGTGATGGTCATCTTCCTGTTTCTCAGGAATATCTACGCAACCATCATTCCCAGCGTGGCGGTGCCGCTCTCGCTCATTGGCACCTTTGCAGTGATGTATCTGCTGGGCTACAGTCTCGACAATCTTTCGCTGATGGCGCTGACCATCTCCACTGGCTTTGTGGTGGATGACGCGATCGTGATGATCGAGAACATCTCGCGCTACCTGGAAGAAGGAATGCCGCCAATGGAGGCGGCGCTGACTGGCGCGGGGCAGATCGGATTCACGATTGTCTCACTGACGGTATCGCTGATCGCAGTGCTGATTCCGCTGCTCTTCATGGGCGATGTCGTGGGTCGGCTCTTCCGCGAGTTTGCGGTCACGCTGGCGGTGACGATCATTCTTTCGGCGGTGGTTTCGCTGACACTGACGCCGATGATGTGCGCCAGGATTCTGAAGCACGATCCAGCCCATCAGCAGACCCGTTTTTATCGCGCCTCAGAGAAGGTCTTCAATGACATGGTCGCCTTCTACGGGCGCACACTGAAGGTCGTCCTGGAGCACCAGACAATCACTTTGCTTGTCGCTGTGGCCACGCTGGTCGTGACCATTGTGCTCTACATCAGTATTCCGAAGGGCTTCTTCCCGGTGCAGGATACGGGCGTGATCCAGGGCATATCGCAGGCCATGCAGTCGATCTCGTTTGAAAACATGAGCAAGAAGCAGCAGGAAGTGTCGAGGATTATTCTCGAAGATCCGGCTGTGGAGAGCCTGTCTTCCTTCATTGGCGCGGACGGAATCAACACGACCCTGAACAGCGGACGCATTTCGATCAATCTCAAGCCGCTTGATCAGCGCAATATGAGCGCGGCGGATGTGATTCGCAGGCTGCAGACAAAGCTGTCGCAGGTGCAGGGAATTCATCTGTACATGCAGCCGGTGCAGGACATTACAGTGGACGATCGCGTGAGCCGCACCCAGTATCAGTACACGCTGGAAGATCCGGATATTGATGAGCTGAACGAATGGACGAATAAGTTTGTGACAGAGGTCAAGAAGCTGCCTGGCCTGGAAGATGTGGCGACGGACCAGCAGACCGGGGCAAAGGCAGTTTCGCTGATGATCGATCGCGTGACGGCTTCCCGGCTTGGCATTGCTCCCACAACGATTGACAACACGCTCTATGACGCCTACGGCCAGCGGCAGATCAACACGATGTACACGCAGCTGAATCAGTATCACGTCATTCTGGAGACATCGCCGGAGTGGCAGCAGAATCCGGCAAATCTTGGATCGCTGTACATTCAGTCGAGCGCGTCATCCGGTGCAAGCGGCGCGGGAGCATCCACTTCGTTCTCGTCTTCGGCATCCGCTTCGGCAGGATCGAATGCTTTGACGTCTGGGGTGAAATACACGCCTTCGTCGAACGTGCTCGGAGCTGCCGCGACTGTGCTTGCGGGAACAACGACGTCGACCGGATCGAGTGCCACCGCGGGCATTACGAGCGGCACGACGCCGAACACGACAACGTCTTCCGTGGGCGCGAACGCGATCCCGCTGAGCGCGTTTACGCATGCGAGCATTACAACCGAGGCCCTCTCAATCAATCACCAGGGACAGTTTCCTTCGGTGACGGTCTCGTTCAACCTGGCGTCGAATGAATCGCTCGGCACGGCAATCGACGAGATCGACAAGGCTGCGAAGAAGATAAATTTCCCGGCTTCGATTCAGGCGGATTTTCAGGGCACGGCAGCTTCATTCCGTAATTCGCAGGGCAATGAGGGGCTGCTGATTATCGCCGCCCTGGTAACGGTATACATTGTGCTGGGCGTGCTGTATGAGAGCTTCATTCATCCGATCACCATTCTCTCCACGCTGCCTTCCGCGGGCGTGGGCGCGCTGCTCGCGCTCATGCTGTTCAAGCAGGACCTGAGTGTGGTGGCCATTATCGGGATCATCCTGCTGATCGGCATTGTGAAGAAAAACGGCATCATGATTGTGGACTTTGCGCTTGAAAGCGAACGCGAGCATGGCAAGAGCTCCACGGACGCAATCTACGAAGCAAGTCTGCTGCGCTTTCGCCCAATCATGATGACGACGATGGCGGCGCTGCTGGGCGGTGTGCCGCTGGCCTTTGGCACGGGTCTTGGCTCGGAGCTGCGCCGGCCGCTAGGCATCGCAATGGTGGGCGGACTGCTGCTTTCGCAGGTGCTGACGCTCTATACCACTCCGGTGATTTACATCTTCTTTGACTCGCTGGGCCAGCGGCTGACGGGCCGCAGGCCGTCGCACACGGCTCCGACGAACGAGCCGCACGCAGGGGAGCAAACGGCCGGAGAGCAGCCTGCATGAGTCTGTCGTCTCCATTTATTCACCGCCCGGTGGCCACCACATTGCTGACAATCGCGGTGGCCATTGCGGGAGCAATTGCGTACACGGTGCTGCCGGTGTCGCCGCTGCCGCAGGTTGATTTTCCGACGATCAGCGTCTCGGCCAGTCTGCCCGGCGCGAGTGCGCAGATCATGGCCGCCTCCGTGGCCACGCCGCTGGAGCGGCAGTTCGGCCACATCGCCGGCATCACGGAGATGACCTCGTCCAGCTCACTGGGCAGCACAAGCGTCACGCTGCAATTCGAACTGAGCCGTAATATCGATGGAGCCGCGCGCGATGTGCAGGCGGCTATTAACGCGGCGCGGACGTATCTGCCGGCGAACCTGCCGTCAAATCCTTCTTATCGCAAGGTCAATCCGGCCGACTCGCCGATCATGATCATCGGCCTGACGTCGAAAAAATATGACATAACCAAGGTCTACGACCTGGCTTCAACCATTCTGGAGCAGAAGCTCTCACAGATTCAGGGCGTAGGTCAGGTCTTCGTCGGCGGCGGTGCCACGCCCTCGGTGCGGGTGGAACTGGACCCGATGAAGCTCCAGGGCTACGGGCTGACGCTGGCGAATGTGCAATCCATATTGAGCCTGCAGAATGCGGATACGCCGCGCGGCCAGCTTTCAGATGGGCAGACAACAGCGGACATTATTACCAACGATCAGATATCCCAGGCAGACGATTATAAGCCGCTGATTGTGGGCTATCAAAACGGCTCGGCCGTGCGGCTTTCGGATGTGGCCGATGTCGTGGATTCCACGCAGAACGTTCGCACGGCCGGTTACATGGACGGTACGCGGGCGGTCTTCATCATCATCTTCCGGCAGCCTGGCGCCAACATTATCGATACCGTCGATCGCGTGAAAGACCAGCTTCCGTTCCTGACCGCGGTGCTGCCCAAGGGCATTGATTCCACCATTGTGATGGACCGCACGCAGACCATTCGCGCTTCCGTCAACGATGTGCAGCGAACGCTTATCCTCTCGATTGTGCTGGTCGTGCTGGTGGTCTTCATATTCCTGCGCAGTTGGCGTGCCACGTTGATTCCGACCGTTGCCGTGCCGGTTTCTCTCATAGGAACATTTGCGGTGATGTATCTTTTCGGCTACAGCCTGGACAATCTCTCGCTGATGGCGCTGACCATCTCGACGGGCTTTGTGGTCGATGACGCGATTGTGGTGATGGAGAATATCACGCGTCACCTGGAAGCCGGCATGGAGCCGTTCGCTGCGGCCATGCAAGGCGCGCAGGAGATCGGGTTCACGGTCTTTTCCATCAGCATGTCGCTGATCGCGGTATTTATTCCCATCCTCATGATGGGTGGAATTGTGGGCCGGCTCTTTCGCGAGTTTGCCGTAACGCTCTCAGCGGCGATTTTGGTTTCGATGGTGATTTCGCTGACCACGACGCCGACGATGTGCGCGCACCTGCTTAGAACGCATAAAGAAGGCGAAAAGCATAACTGGTTTTACCGGACGAGCGAGAATTTCTTTGATGGAATGGTGGCGATCTATCGCCGTTCGCTGAGCTGGGCGCTGGATAATCCGGTGCTGATGCTGATTGTGCTGGGGCTGACGGTCGCACTGAACGTGGTGGTGATTGTTCGCATTCCCAAAGGCTTCTTTCCGCAGCAGGACACGGGCGCTCTTGTAGGCATGGTGCAGGGCCCGCAGGACGCATCGTTTCCGTTCATGAATTTCTCCGTGAAGCGGATCGTGAACGTCATCAAGGCCAACCCAGGCGTGGCGCACGTAAATGCGTACACGGGCGGAAATGGCGCCAGCAACGGCGGCTTCATCTATATCGCGCTCAAGCCTCTCGGCAAGGAGCGCGCCAAGTCCGCGGCAGACATCATCAATGAGATTCGCCCGCAACTGGCACGCCTGCCCGTTGCTTCGGCATTTCTACAGGCGGCACAGGATCTGCGCATCGGCGGCCGCAACAGCGCCGCGCTCTATCAGTACACCATCCAGACGGAGAGCGTGGAGGATCTGGCGCACTGGGGGCCGATCCTGTTGAACAATATGAAGAAGCTTCCGGTTCTGCAGGATGTGAACACCGACCAGCAGAACGACGGCCTGGAGGAGATGCTGACCTTTGACCGCGCGACCGCTGCACGGCTGGGACAGACCTCGCAGTCTCTCGACAACTCGCTCTACTCCGCATTTGGGCAGTCCGAGGTCTCGGTAATTTACACGGAGCTGAACCAGTATTACGTGGTAATGGAAGTTTCGCCAAAGTACTGGCAGGATCCATCGGGTCTGCACAACATTTTCGTCCAGCCTGTGAGCGGCTCCACGGGCGCCGGTGTGAACACAATGGCGCCGATTTTGAGCGTCATGACTCCGCGGACGGGAACGACGCCGCTGCAGGTGAATCACACGGGGCTCTTTCCTTCCGTGACCGTCTCGTTCAATCTGTCGAACGGCGCCTCTCTGAGCGACGCAACACGCGAGATTTCCAATATGGAGACGCGCCTGGGAATGCCCGCGACGATTCACGGGTTCTTTGCCGGCACAGCGCAGGCGTATCAGGATTCGCTGGCGACGGAAAAATATCTCATAATTACGGCGCTGCTGGCCGTTTATATTGTGCTGGGCATTTTGTATGAGAGCCTGGTGCATCCGCTGACAATCATCTCCACGCTGCCCTCTGCCAGTGTGGGCGCCATGATTGCCTTGATGCTGTTCAGCATCGATTTGAATGTGATTTCGATTATCGGAATCATTCTGCTCATCGGCATTGTGAAGAAGAATGCGATCATGATGATCGACTTTGCCCTGCAGGCCGAGCGCGGCGGCATGAATACGCATGACTCGATCTTTGAGGCCTGTATGCTGCGCTTCCGTCCAATTCTGATGACGACGATGGCAGCGATCATGGGTGCGCTTCCGCTGGCCTTTGGCACAGGTACGGGCTCAGAACTGCGGCGGCCGCTGGGCATCACGATTGTAGGTGGACTGGTACTGAGCCAGCTACTGACGCTCTATACCACGCCGGTGGTTTACCTGGAACTGGATCGGCTGCGGCTGTGGATAGCAGGAAACCGCTCGCACGCTAAGCCGTTGCCGAACGGTGCCACGGAGGCGGCATCGTGACTTGCGAGCCTGAGAAGAGAGAAAATATGACAATGTCTGCTGAAGGAAATCGACGGGAAGGAAAGCTGGCCGCCGCTGCCGCGCTGGCGTTGTTGGCTCTGGTAAGCGGCTGCAATGTAGGGCCTAAATATCATCCGCCCACAGCTCCTGCGTCTACCGCGCCGAGCTATAAGGAATCGACCGTCAACTTTCAGGATCAGGATGGCTGGAAGGTCGCAAGCCCGCAGGAAGCGGCGATTCGCGGCAACTGGTGGGAGATATTCAACGAGGCGGAGCTGAACACTCTTGAAGAGCAGTTGAATACGAACAACCAGAGCATTCAGGTCTCCTATCAGAACTACATGGCGGCGCGAGCGACGATTGACGAAGCGCGCGCACAGTACTGGCCCACGGTGTCGGCGAATCCGTCGTGGAACCGGTCGCGCTCTTCAGCCAATACGAGCAACAATACCAGCAACGGCGGGGGCACAAGCGGCAGCACAAGCTCGCTCTGGGCGCTGCCCATCGACGTTTCCTGGACGCCGGATTTCTGGGGCAAGATTCGCAACCAGGTGCGCGAGGCGGAATATACCGCGCAGGCCAATGCTGCGGACCTTGCTCTTGAAAAGCTCTCCATGCAGTCAAGCCTGGCGCAGTTTTACTTTGAGATTCGCGGCCAGGATCAGTTGATTGTGATTCTCAACGCGACAGTGAAGGCGGACCAGGAAGCGCTGGACGCTACGCAGGGCTCTTATGATACCGGTATCGGCGACTATATTGCCGTGGTACAGGCGAAAAGCGCGCTGGAGTCGGCAAAGGTATCGCAGGTGAGTGCGGGCCTGCTGCGCGCTCAGTACGAGCATGCGATTGCAATGCTTGTAGGCAAAGTGGCAACCGACTTTTCGATTCCGATGAAGCCGCAGATTTACACTGCGCCGCCGGTTCCGCTGGGACTGCCATCGAAGCTGGCGGAACGCAGGCCGGATGTTGCTGCCGCTGAGCGTACCGTTGCGGCGGAGAACGCGACGATTGGCGTCGGATATGGGGCATTCTTTCCGGATGTGACGCTCTCGGCGTCGGGCGGCCTGGAAAGCTCGTTGTTCAAGCATCTCTTCGACATTGCGAGCCGCACATGGTCGGTTGGGCCTTCCGTCTCGCAGACATTATTCAACGGCTGGCTGTATCGCGCGGAGTTGCATCAGTTTGAGGCGCAATACAACGCCGATGTGGCCACTTACAAGCAGACGGTTTTAACGGCCTTCCAACAGGTTGAGGACTCGCTGGTCGCAACCCGCAATGACTCGCAGCAGATTCTGCATGAGCAGGAAGCCATCAAATTCGCTCAACAGTCATACGATCTTGAGAAACAGCGTTACGATACAGGCGTCGATCCGTATATCGATGTGGTGACGGCGCAAACAACGTTGTTAGGCGATCAGGTGACACTGAACAATCTGCAGGTGCAGGAGATGCTCTCCGCCGTGCAACTGGTGCAGGCGCTGGGCGGCGGATGGGATGTCGCGCAATTGCCTACTCCCAAGCAGACCGGTGAGAAGGTTCCGTCTTCGACGTACAAGATGCAGCAGTAGACAGGCGGCGCCGCAGCGCCGGATCAAGATCCGGCGCGAGCGGGCAGTTTTCGCAGCGCGGCGTACTGCCGCAGTGCGCTTTGCCTACAGCCACCGCGAGCGCGTGAAACTCATTGAAGAGTCTTCTCTTGCTCTCCACCGGCTCTTGCGCAAATGCGGCTGATGTAAGCGCGGCAAGCGCTTCGTAGCTGCGGGTATTGCGCGGAACGGGCGAGTGAAGCAAGCCGTGGCGCTCCGCAATGCGGCGTAGATACTCGTCGGCAACCGGAACCGGATGGCCAAGCGCGTAAAGCAGAATCGCGTCTGCAGTCTCAGGACCAACGCCGGACAATGCGAGGAGCCTGCCGCGTAAGGCCGCGGTGGGTGCGGCAGTCATAGCGTCGAGTGAGCCGCTGAATTCAGAGTCAAGCAGAGCAAGGAATGCCCGCAGCGCGGGCGCTTTGCGCGTAATAAAGCCGGAGGAGCGGATCAGCTCCTGAAGACGCGCGAGCGAAAGTCCCCGCATGCCTTCGATGGAGAGCGCGTTGGCCATGCGCAGCGCTTCGAGCGAGCGCTCAACAGCCTTCCATGAGGTGTTCTGGGTAAGATAGGCGCCCACAATGACTTCAAAGCGAGTATCGGAACCTGACTGGGCTGGATCCGGCTGCGTGGGCCACCAGTGCTGCGGACCATAAGCGGCAAAGAGCGCGTCATGCATCCGGCGCAGGCGCAGATATGTATCGCTGCTCATGGCTCTTCATGCGGCGCGGCGGCAAGCTCGCGCTTCCACTCAAGAATGCGCGCGCGGCCAGCGGCGGCTTCCGCTTCCGGCACATGGCCCGCGGTCTGCAGTGAGATAGAGAGCGCAGCGTGAGCCAGCGGATCGTCCGGCGTAAGCGCGATAAGGGCAACGGCCGCAGCGACGGACTGCTCAAGCTGCGCCGAGTCGCGGAGGGCGCGGATGAGGCCGTGGTGAGCTTCAATGCAGCTCTCATCGGCGCGTATGGCATCACGGAATGCCGTGGCGGCCTCGCCGGCGCGTCCTTCGGCAAGCAGGTTCATGCCATCTTCCAGCAGCATTTCGGCGGACTCATGCATCGCTTCTTAGAATAAATGGCGAGAAGAATAAAAGGCAGGAGATGGAATGCGATGAAGAGCCACACCGAATATCTGGTCTTTGAGACAAAAAAGCGTCGTGAGATGGTCCACATCACCGACGAGGTGGAAGCAATCGTGAAGCGAAGCGGCGTGCGCGACGGGCTTTGTTTTGTTTCTCCCATGCACATTACCGCGGCAATCTATGTAAACGATCTGGAGAGCGGACTGATCGAGGACATTGCCAAGTGGCTGGAGGAACTGGCTCCGGCGCGGCCCGAGTACAAGCATCACCGAACGGGCGAAGACAATGGAGACGCGCATCTCAAGGCTCTGCTGCTGCACCATGAAACCACGCTTCCAGTGACAGCAGGCAAGCTGGACCTCGGCACCTGGCAGCGCGTGTTTTATGCGGAGTTCGACGGACAGCGCCGAAAGCGGGTGATTGTGAAGGTATTGGGCGTGGAGTGATCAGTTCGTTTTTGCTGCTGCGTCAGCGTCCGTGATCTTGCGCCACTCACCGCCGGGCTGCGTGGTATCTGTGGCAAGGTTTATCTTGGTGCGGGGCGAAATGACGAGATCGACGCGGCGGTTGCGGGCGCGGCCTTCCGCGGTGTCGTTGGTATCCACGGGATGAAACTCGGCGTAACCCGCGGCAGAGAGCCGATCCGGCGTGACGGCATGCAGGTCCAGCATGTCGCGCGCGATGTTGGTGGCGCGACCCGAGGATAGCTCCCAGTTGGAAGCAAATTCCGCGGTGTGAATCGGCACATTATCGGTGTGTCCCTCAACGCGAAGATCGTAAGGCATCTGGGCCAGCTCCGATGCAATCTGCTGCATGGATTCGAGGCCCTCCTTGCGAGGAGCGGCGGAGCCGGAGTCAAAGAAGCCGGCCTCGCGCAGGCTGATGACCAGACCATCCTTGCCCAGCTTGATGGCCACGCTGTGCTGCGCAATCTGACTCGCCAGCCGCTCATCCAGATCGTGCTTCATGCGAGTGAGATCGTCTTTCACCTGAGCCGGGGCGAGCACATCTTCACCCATGACGATGTTCATCGCCATCACGGATTGCTCCTTCGCCGAAGATGCGCTCTTGTTGTCCGGCACGCGCGATGCGTTGGCGAAGAGACCGAGCGACTTGAAGGCGGTATCGATGGCCTGGGAGACCTCGGTCTGGCGCCTCTGGTCGGCTTTGGCAAAGGCATAGAGCACCACAAAGAAGGCAAAGAGAAGCGTGACAAAGTCTGCGTAGGAGACCAGCCAGCGTTCGTGCGAGGTGTGTGATTTGCCCAGGCGGCGCCTCATGCGGCACGCTCGGCGGAGATCCTGTCGCGGCCATGTTCATCCACAAATCCGCCGAGCTTGACCTCGAGCATGCGCGGATTCATGCCATCGAGAATGGAGGCAACTCCTTCCAGCATCATCTCGCGCTCCATGTAGTCGGCATGAATGCGAAGGCGCAGCTTGCCGGCCAGCGGAAGAAAGAGAAGATTGGCGATGCCGACACCGTAAACAGTGGCGACGAAGGCCACAGCAATGCCGCGTCCAACCTCCTGCATGTTGTCCAGATGATGCATGACCTGAATGAGACCGAGCACTGCGCCAAGGATGCCGACCGTGGGCGAGAAGCCGCCGGCAGCCTCAAAGACAGCGGGCAGGCGCTCTTCGCTATCTGCCATGGAATCGAGGCTGACCTGCATGATCTTGCGAAGATCGTTCGACTCGGTTCCGTCCACGGCCAGCATCATGGCCTGGCGCAGAAACGGATCGGAAATGGCCTGAAGATCGGCATCCAGCGAAACGACCCCATTGCGCCGAGCCTTGTTGGCAAAGCCGACAAGCATCTGGATGAGCTGGTCATGCTCCCTGCGCGGAGGGGCAAAGGCATGGACGCTCTTGCGAAAGGCCGCCGCGACCGTGCGCAGAGGGAATTGCAGCATGACAGCGCCCAGCGTGCCGCCGAAGACGATGAGCGCGGCGGTGGGCTGCAGAATCTGCCCGATGTTGCCGCCTTCAATAATGAGGCCGGCGACAATGCCTGCCACGGCTACAAATATGCCGGCAAAACTTCCCTTATCCATCATGGGTAGCTCCTTTTATGGCCTTTCCTTGCTCGGAGGAAGAATGACCTCACCGCCGTTCGTCATCCGGAGGCCGGTCATCGAGACGACTCGGGTGGCTTCAACGCCTGCGGGGAGACGACGCGCCACCTCCGCGAGCAGGCGCGCGCGGTAGGCGGTGACACGCTCAATGACTTCGGCGCAGCCCTCGCGGACAATGAGCTTCTCTCCAGTGATGAGCGTGAGCATCGTATCCGGCGCGGCCTCCGCGGTCTTGATCAGATCGCTGTTGACAAGCAAAAGGCTGCCGTTTAAGCGGGTGAGTTCAATCATGGCGCGCCTCCTTATGCAGGAAGTTATCGGCGTATGTGGATAAAGGTTAAAAAGATTAGGACCGGCGCGGTAGCTGTGTCTCGCCCCGGACAGTTGCCGCAAAGTATAAAGTTCGCTGATGTGGAGGCCGAAGAAGGGGCCAGATGCGGATGGCTCAGTTCCGCGGCGGCACCCAGGGCAGAAACCGAAATGGGGGCGGACGCGAAACGAGGGCCTCAAATCCTCGCATCAATAAGGAGAACCCCATGTCCCTGGGTGTTTTAAATAACCTTCCCGCAATGTTTGCGGAACAGAACCTGAACAACACGCAGACCGGCCTGACGAAGACGCTGCAGCAGCTTTCTTCAGGTTCGCAGATCAACTCCGGCGCAGACGATGCCGCGGGCCTTTCGCTCGTGGACGGTCTGGCCGCAAACTCGGCCGCTCTGCAGCAGTCGACGGTCAACGCCACGGAAGGCGTGGGCCTGCTCCAGGTTGCCGATGGCGCCCTCTCGCAAGTCACCAGCCTGCTCAACCGTGCCGTTACGCTGGCCACTGAGGCCTCGAACGGTACCCTCAGCACAAGCCAGTCCACAGCTGCCGAGGCCGAGTACTCCTCGATCATGGGCGAAATCACGAACATCGGCTCGACGACCACCTACAACCAGACGTCGGTTTTCGGCGCAGCCGCCCCGGTTGGCATCTTCACCGGCGATTCCTCGACCGCCGGATCATCGACGGACAACCTCGCCATCGGCGACCTGAGCGCGACTGCTCTCGGCTTCAGCGCGAGCTCGGTGGCCTTTGCTGGCGGCGCATTCACGGCCACCAACGTCGCCGGCACCGCAACGCCGGCAGCGGACACTCTGACCACGACGGCTGACGCCCAGACGGCCCTGACCGACCTGAACTCGGCCATCTCGGCCGTTGCTCTCCAGGACGGCTATGTGGGATCGCAGATCAACACCCTGAACGCGATCTCGAACGTTGAGTCCACCGAACAGGAGAACATTGTTGGCGCGCAGAACGCCGTTCAGGCGACCGACTACGCGGCTGCAACCTCCAACCTGTCCAAGTTCGAGATTCTTACCCAGACGGGCATCTCGGCACTTGCACAGGCCAACAGCATGCAGCAGGAAGTTACAAAGCTGCTCCAATAATCCGGCGAACCTGCCGATATACAGGAAGGGCGCTATTTTTGGCGTCCTTCCTGTCCTTTTTGTAGGGCAGAGAAATTCTGGGGCAGACCAGGGACTTGCGCGCGGAGCTTCACAGGTGTTTTGTTGATGCCTTCCAATCCGCCGCAGCCTGAATTTGGCAATCAAGCTGCAAGTTCTTTTTCCGGGAGAATGAGATGGGTACTGTTGGATTGAGTTTTGGGTCGCCGACCAGCGGAACGGGATTTGATGTCAGCACCACGGTTTCCGCGATTGTTGCCAATCTTCAGAACGTGGAGACGCCGTGGAATAACCAGCTGTCGAGCCTTGGAAGCCAGGACACGGTTTTGTCCAGCCTGGGCACGCTTTACTCGAATCTAACCAACGACATAAGCGCACTTACGGACTTTACCGGCGTTTTGTCGCTGAAGGAGGGGTCCAGCTCGAATAACGACATTCTTGAGCTGACCGCTGCCGATTCTACGGCTACGGCAGGCACATACACCGTTTCGGTGAACTCGCTTGCAACCACCGCGACCGGTTTCATGTCAGCGATCAACAGTGCCAGTGACACCCTGACAGGCTCGGTGGACATCAACGGAACGACGGTGGATGTGCCCGATTCGAGCACCGGAAATGACAATATCACCGGCCTGGCCAATGCGATTACTTCCGCGGGTATCGGCGTGACGGCTACAGTGCTTACAGATACCACCGGATCGAGGCTCGTTCTCACTTCGAATACCTCCGGCACAGCCGGCAGTATCGCCGTGACCGCCAACAGCCTCACGGATTCCACCAGCGGCGCGGCGCTCAGTTATACCTCGCAGATCGCAACCGGTGCGAATGCTTCGCTGACGGTGAACGGCATCGCGCTTCAAAGCGCATCCAATACGGTTTCGGGCCTTATTCCTGGCGTCACGTTCCAGCTTCTGGGCACCACCGGCACAGACGACACGGTTCAGGTCGTCATTGCAAATGACAACTCCGCGGTGGAAAGCACTCTGGGCCAGTTCGTAACGGATTACAACTCGGCGGTTTCGGCGATGAATGCGCAGGAAGGCAATAACGCTTCCGGCACTGCCGAGCCGTTGTTTGGTTCTCCCACGCTCACTCTGCTGCAGCAGCAGCTTTTGAGTAGCATTAACTATGAGAGCCCCAATGGATTTATAGCGGGCGCAAGCAGCGCATCCGATACGCTGGCCGGTTCCGTCACCATTGGCTCGACAACGATTCAGATGTCGTCGCTGGCAGCGGGCAGCCAGAATCTGAACGGCCTTGCGAGCGCCATCAACTCCGACGGTATTGGAGTGACGGCCAATGTAGTCAACAACGGTGCCGGGCCGCAGTTGGTGCTTGTGTCGAACACCTCCGGCTCCTCGCTTTCCGTCACTTCAGCGTTGACCGATGGGACAACCGCCCTGACCTTTACCGCGAACAGCGGTGGAATTAACGCGCTCACCAGTCTTGGCTTCAGCTTGAACAACGATGGGTCCATCTCTCTGGACGAGACCTCGCTCGATTCGGTCCTGAACTCGAATTTCAGTGGCGTGCTGGGCTTCTTCCAGGATGCCAACAGTTGGGGAATGACCTTCTCTACGATGCTGAACAATGCGGGCACCAGCAATACGGATGGTGTGCTGGCGCTGGCTCAAAGCTCAAACAGCAACGTCGAATCGACGCTGCATGCGGATATATCGAAAGAGAATCTGGAGATATCCGAGCAGCAGTCGAGCCTTACGACCGAACTCAACTCAGCGAATGAAGTTCTGCAGCAGTTGCCCTCGCAATTGAACAGCGTCAACGAATTGTATTCGGCCATCAGCGGCTTCAACGAAAACCCGAACGGTTAAGGCTAGGGGTCAGCTCCAATGGGAATGTATCAGCAACATGCGCTGAAGGGCGCATCGGCGGTAGAACTGGTGGTTGCGCTCTACGATGGCATTCTCCGCTTTCTGTATGCGGCATGCGACGCGGTCGATCGCGGCGATGAGACCGCCCGCCGCAATCAAGTGAAGCGCGCGCTGGACATTATTCTGCATCTGCAGGCACGTCTGAGAATGGATGTAGGAGGAAGACCGGCTCAGGCGCTGAGCGATTTTTACGCGTCCATCTTCGCGCAGATTTTGCAGGCCTCGCAGGGGGCTTCGAAGGCAAAGTTTCTGCATGCGATTCAATGCGTGCAGAATGTGCGCGATGCCTGGAAGCAGGTGGCGTTGACTCCGGCCATGAATCCACCGCCGCAGCAGATTCCGCCTTCGCAGGAGAACGGCATCGATTCACGGCGATGGAGCGCTTAGGACATCTTCCCCAAACGTCTCCGAAGATGCTGAGCAGTGCTTAGCTGGCTACAGCAAGCTCTTCTTCCAACTGCTGTTTCTGATGCAGCCCGGCGTAGTAACCATCGAGAGCGAGCAGGTCCTCATGCGTGCCGATCTCGACGATGCGGCCTTTATCGAGTACTGCGATCTGGTCCGCATTGCGCACAGTAGAAACACGATGGGAGATCAGGATGGTGGTTGCGCCGGCGGTATAGTTGCGTAATCCGCCGAGGATGCGCTCCTCGGTGTATGTATCCACGGAAGCCAGCGCGTCATCGAGAATGAGAATCGCAGGACGGCGCAGTAGCGCGCGCGCAATGGCGGTGCGCTGCTTTTGTCCTCCGGAGAGCGTGACGCCGCGCTCCCCTACGACAGTCTCAAACCCCAGAGGGAACTCTTCGAACTCCTTGCGGATATGCGCGGCTTCGGCGGCGTCGAGGAGATCCTGTGCGGTAGCTCCCGGCGCGCCGAAGGCAAGATTTTCACGCAGGGTTTCACTGAAGAGAAAGGTCTCCTGCGGCACCATGCCGATGTTATGGCGCAGCACGGCAAGAGGGTACTGGCGAACAGGCCGGCCATCGATGAGAAGACTGCCATCGGGCGCTTCCAGCAGACGCGAGAGGGTGTTGACCAGCGTAGTTTTACCCGAGCCGGTCGGGCCAACGATGGCCAGGCTCGAGCCGGCCGGGATGTGGAGCGAGATGTCGCGCAGTACGGCTGGACTATCGTGGGAGCCCTCATCGAAGCGGAAGCTGAGATGACGAAACTCGATTTCGCCGCGAAGAACGGTATCGGCGGCAATGGAGGCATCCGCCTGGCTGTCGTCGATCGAGGGTATCTCGCGCATCATCTCATCAATGCGTTTTACAGAGGCAGTGCCGCGCTGGAAGATGTTGACGACCCAGCCGAGTGCGATGACCGGGAAGATGAGCAGCAGCATGTAGGTATTGAACTCGACGAACTGTCCCACGCTGATGCGATGCTCGATGACCTGATGGCCGCCAATCAGAAGCGTGAGAACCATGGAGCCGCCGAGGATGAATTCCAGCGTAGGCCAGAGCATGCCCATGAGCTGCACCAGCCTCAGTGAGCGGCCTATGTAACTGCGGTTGAGTTTCTCGAAGAGCGCGATCTGAGCTTCTTCCTGCGCGAAGGCGCGGACCAGGCGATTGGCGGAGAAGTTCTCCTGCGCCTGCGAGGATATCTCCGAAAAGCCGGCCTGAATGCGCTCAAAGCGTTCGTGAATTTTGCGTCCCAGGTACTGCACCAGAAGGGAAGCGAGCGGCGCAGGGGCCAGAGCGATGAGTGTAAGGTACGGGCTGACGCGCAGCAGATAGAAAACCGCGCATAAGGTAAACATGAGCGTGTTGGCGCTGTACATGATGGCGGGCCCAAGCAGCATGCGGACCGCATTGAGGTCGTTGGTCATGCGCGCCATAATGTCGCCGGTGTGATAGCGGCGATAAAAACCGGAGTCCTGATTTTCGAGATGGCGAAAGAGGTCATTGCGGAGGTCTAATTCAATATCGCGCGAGATGCCGATGAGAATCCAGCGCTGCGCATAGAGAAAGGCGCCCTTGGTGATGCCGATGACGACCAGCAGGCCAGCCAGGATCAGGATTGTGCTGCGCGTTGTTCCGGGTTCGCGGAGTGAATCGACCGCTTTGCCCACCACGCGCGGAAACTGAACGGAGATCGCGTTGGTGGCCACCACAGAGACGCTGCCCCAAACGTATCCCCAGCGGTAGCGGCGCATATAGGAAAAGAGTGGGCGCAGTTCGCGAAGCATGATCTTATTTTAGCTGGTAGCTCTTAGCGCGACGGTGGGAGAACAAGCAGGTGGGTTTTCCGCCCTTGCGGCCGAAAGAAGTCGTAAGGAATGTCCATAACGCTTGTGGGACAGCGGCGAATGTGAAGCGGAGATTGTTGGTTGTCCGTAAACAAGCTAAGAGCTAAAAGCTAATAGCTGGAAGCCGCTCTTACGTCGGCGTCCTCAACAGCAAATACCCGCCCGCCAACCCAAAGAGGATGTCGGACGACCAGGCGGCCATCGGCGCAGGCAGATAGTTGACGTTTCCCATGGCGCCGAAGAGATTATCGACGACCCAGTAGCTCAGCGCGACAGCGATGGCGATGGCGATTCCGGTGAGGGAGCCGCGGCGGCCCATGGAGAGCGCAAAGGGAATGGCCAGCATCGCCATGACGATGGCGATGAGCGGATAAGCGAGCTTGTGCCAGAGCGCGACGCGCAATCGCATGGTGTCGAAGCCGCTCTGGCTCAGGTCGCGTATGTAGCGGTCGAGCTGTCCGAAGTTCATCTCCTGCGACGGCACGATTTCCTTGAAGAAGTAGCCCGGTTCTTCGTGAATCTCACTGAAGCTGGTGTTGATGAACTCGCGGAAGTTTTTCTGATTTGCGCCGTCAAAGTCGCGTTCCCAGCCGTTCTGGAAGCGCCATGCGCCGATTTCCGTGTCCCACAGGACGCGGGAGGCAAAGATGCGGCGGGAGACCGCGAAGGTGGATGGGTCCAGCTCAAAGACGGACATATTGACGAACTCTTCGCGGTCCCGGTCAAAGAACTGGTAATAGAAGATCCGGTCCGGTTCACCGGGATGAGGCTGCCCAAAGATCCACTGCCGCTCAGGATTCAGGAAGGTCTGCGGCGGACGGCCTTTGATCGTGCTGCGCAGCGCCTCCTGCTTGCGATTGGCCTGCGGCAGGTAGAGCTCGTCGAAAGCGAAGAGGCAGACGGCGAGCAGAGCGGCGATTGAAACAATCGGAATCACCAGCCGGTAAAGGCTGATGCCTGTCGCCTTCATGGCGATGATTTCGCTGTTTCGGTTCAGCACGCCAAAGGTGACCAGCACGGCAATGAGCACGGCAAGCGGAGCGATCGTATAGATCATGTTCGGCGTCAGGTTCACAAGATAGTCGCCGACGACCGTAAGAGGAATGCGGTTTCGAATGATGTCGCCCACCAGCTCAAAGAAGGTGAAGACAAGCATCAGCAGGACAAAGCCGCAGAGGACCAGAAAGAATGTATTCAGAAACTGGCGGATGACGTACTCATCCAGGATGCGTGGAAAGACACCGCGCGACCGGCGCGTAGCGCGCGGCTGCAGGCGATCGATCCATCTCGTGATCTTCGCGCCGCTTTCCTGAATCGCGGCGGCAGCCTTGACCTTGGGGGCGCGGGCAATGAGCGAGGAAAGCGCGGAGAGCACGCGGCCTCCGGTGGCAATTTGCCAAAGCAAAAATGAACCTGCAACAGCAAAAAGAATGTTCGCCATCCACACAGCGAAAAAGACCGGCAGTTTGTCCTGCCGCGCCATCGCCACTCCCGTGTAGGAGAGGATGTAGTAAAGAATCACCAGCAGTAGCGTGAAAACAAAGCCGGAGCTCTTGCCGCCGCGGCGCGAGACCACACCGAGCGGCACACCGACGAGCATGAGCACAAGGCACGCTGCGGGATACGAGAAGCGATTGTTCAGCTCAATGAGAAAGCGTTTATAGTCAGGACTTTTTTTGTCCACCTGATGAATGAACTGAATCAGTTCCTTTGTAGGAATCGCGTAGATGGCCGTATCCATGCGTCCCAGATGAACATTGCTCTGCGGATTAAGGCTCAGGGGAAGATCGGTGGTAGTGAATTTGGAGACGCTATACGGCTGGTCAGGCTGGTTTTCATGGCTTGCGCCGTTGCGCAGACGCATCAGCAATTCCTGCGTGGAATCGTTGACGACTGTGGCTGTGGCGGCGGTCGTGATACGCGGGGACGATTGATCTGAGAGGTCGGCCATGAAGACCTGACGCCAGTTGGCCGCGCCTGTGCCGCTGATTACGTTTTGCACATAAAGCACGTAGCCGCGGAAATCTTCGATAAAAACGCGCGGTTGAATCTGATAAGTGGCCTGCGAAGCGGCAAGCGCCTGCTCCATGTCGAGAATGCCCTGGTTGGCTTTGGGGGAGACATAAAGCGAGTTGATCAGGCCGAGAATGCAGCCGCAGGTTGCAACGATAGAAGAAACACGGACAAAGTAGCCGATCCCGAGGCCGCTCGCGCGCATGGCAATAATCTCGCTGTTGGAGGCGAGGGTGCTCAGGCCCAGCAAAACGCCTACAAGCACAGACATGGGGATGGTGACATTGAGAAGGTATGGCAGGGTGAAAAGGAAAATCTGTGCAACACTGCTCAGCGTGGAGCTGTTCCGCACCAAAGTTTCCAGAATCGGCTGCAGGTGCGGCATGAAGAGAATAAAAGTAAACAGCGCGCACCCAATAAGCGCGTGGGAGAGAATTTCGCCGAGAATGTAGCGTGTGAGGATGCGCACGTAAGAGACTCTCCTGTCAGTTTATCGTGTCAAGTCGAGTCAAGCCGACGAACGGTACTGGCTCAGTTTGAATTGTTTTGTAACAGGGCACGACTTTACAGTTTGCGGAAAAACTAAATCGCACCAGCTTTGTAACAGGGCACGACTTGAGTCGTGCCGAAAATCCGGCTGATAAAGTCTTTGGGCTTTAGCCCCTGCGGGATTTTCTCAAACTGAGCCATTACCCGACGGACGCCAGCCCCGCAGTCGAAGACTGTTCGCAAGCACGCTGACCGAGCTGAAAGCCATCGCCGCCGCCGCCGCCCACGGACTGAGCAAAATGTGAAATGCCGGATAAAGCACCCCGGCGGCAATGGGAATTCCGATGAGGTTGTAGCCCGCAGCCCAGGCAAGATTCTGCCGCATGGTGCGCAGCGTCCGGCGCGCCAGCCCGATGGCCGCGGAGATGACGGCAGGATCGGGGCGCAGAAGCAGCACATCGCCCGCCTCCTGCGCCAGATCGGCGCCGGAACCAATCGCAAGCCCGGCATCCGCCGCGGCCAGCGCGCCGGCATCGTTAATGCCATCGCCTGCCATCGCCACGCGAAGGCCGTCCTGCTGCAGTGAGCGCACACGCGCCAGCTTGCCCGCCGGATCGAGAGAAGATTCAACCTCCGTAATCCCGGCCTGCTCTGCAATCGACTGAGCGGCAGCCGCGGAGTCCCCGGTAAGCATAAGCACTCGCAGGCCGGCCTGGCGCAGTTGCGTAACAGCGGCAACAGCGGAGGGACGAAGCGAATCCCGCGCATCGAAATATGCGACAGCAACGCCATCGAGAGCCATCCACAGGCGCGTAACACCAGCTTCCGTGGCGGGAACTCCCGCTGGAAGCGGAAGCGCCATCTCCGCAAAGAGCGCCGCATTGCCCAGCATGCAGTCCCGGCCTTCAACCCGCGCAGTCAGTCCGCGCCCAGGCAGAATCTGCACCTCTTCAGCGGGCTGCCACGTCAGGCCGAGCGCATGAGCGCGGTCCACAATGGCATGAGCAAGCGGATGGTTGGAGCGCTCCTCCGCAGCCGCCGCAATGCGCAGCAGCGTCTGCTCGTCGAATGGCCCAAGCGGCCAAACAGTTTCAAGCACAGGCCTGCCCACCGTCAGCGTTCCAGTCTTGTCCAGCGCGATCACATTGACATTGGCAAGGCGTTCCAGAGCCTCTCCGCCTTTGAATAGCACGCCCAGTTGCGCGCCGCGTCCCACAGCCACAGTAAGCGCCGCGGGAACAGCAAGCCCCATGGCGCAAGGACAGGCAATCACAAGCACCGCTACCGTGCTGGCAAGAGATTGCCCCAGAGAATGTGTTGCCACCATCCACACCGCAAAGGTGATCACAGACAGCACCAGCACAACAGGAACAAAGATGGCCGAAGTGCGATCAGCCAGCCGCTCCATCGGCGCACGCGAGCTTTGCGCCTGCTCCACCATCCGCGTGATGCGCGCAAGCACTGTTTCCTCGCCGAGCGACTCGGCAACGCACTCAACCGCGCCGTCATAGTTAAGCGACCCAGCCAGCACGTGTCCGCCAACACCGCGTTCGAGCGGAGTCGATTCGCCGGTCAGCATGGATTCATCCACCGTGGTGCGGCCGCTGGCAATCACAGCATCCACAGGGAAGCGTTCTCCAGGCAGCACCAGCACGCGATCGCCTGGGCCAATCTCTGCCAGAGGAACAATGGTCTCTACGCCATTGACGATCCGGCGTGCCGTGACAGGCTTCATGCGGCTCAGCGCATCCAGAGCCGCAAGAGCGCGATGTTTGGCGCGCTCTTCAAGAGCCTTGCCGAGCAGCAGAAAGCCAAGAATCAGCAGAACCGCGTCGTAATAGACCATCTGCGTCGAAACACTGCCGGGCAACGCCGTGACAAAGGCAGAGTAGAGAAACGCCACGCCAGTCCCAAGCGCAACCAGCGTGTTCATATTGGTCGCGCCATGCCGCAGACCTCGCCATGCACTGAGGTAAATGCCGCGCCCCGCCCAGGTGGCCACAATTGCAGTAACCACAAGCAGAAGCCAGCGCACAATCGCTTCTTGCCCCGCATCCATCCTCATGCTCAGCAGCATCGCCAGAATGCCGGATGCAATGGCCACAGACGCTTTCCGCATCGATCCGGATTGCGGCGTGGGCTGTTCCATCCCGCTTGCGCCGGCGCGCGGCAGCACAGCATCGTAGCCCGCGCCGCGGATCGCCGTGACGAACGACTCCGGCTGCACTAAAGCAGGATGGAACACCACATGCGCGCGATGCGCCATCAGGTCCACGCGCGCCGTGTCCACGCCGGTAGTAGAGCGCAGCGCTTCCTCCACATGATGCTGGCAGGCAGCACAGCTCATCCCCACAACGGGCAGCGTAATCGATTCTGTGGCAGGTTCGTTCACTCAGTTCTTCGCGAGAGCTTCTTCCAAATGGGCTCTGTATCCCGCTTTAGCCAGCGCTTCCACAGCCTGGCCGGCAGCGGATTGCTGGTCGGATTCAATACGCGCCGCGCCAATGCGCACTTCCTTCACGGCAAGCCCCGGCGCCGCGCCCAGCGCCTGGCTCACGCGCTTTACGCAGGCTCCGCAGTGCATTCCGTCAATCCGCAGAATAATTTCAGCCATGATTCGCTCCTGTATATAAAGATGAGCCGCGAACGCGGAAGTTGCAGACGGATATATGCGCATCCCATACCCTACGGCTTTATTTTAGTGATATATGCAGCGTGAGTTTCCAGAAATGCCATTGGTAGGCGTGGGCGCGGTGGTGGCGCATGAGAACCGTATCCTGCTCGTGCGGCGAGCAACAGAGCCGGCGCGCGGACAGTGGTCGCTGCCGGGCGGATTGATCGAGCTGGGCGAACCGCTCGAACGCGCCATCGTGCGCGAAGTAGAAGAAGAAACGGGCCTGCTTGTTGAGCCGGTGGAGCTGATTGAGCTGTTGGATCGCATTTACCGCGAAGGCGAGCGCATCCGCTACCATTACGTGATTGCAGATTTTCTGTGCCGTGTCACGGGCGGCGAGCTGCGGGCAGCTTCCGATGCGGCGCAGGCCCGTTGGGTGGAACGTTCAGAGTGGAACAGCCACTCCGCATTGCAGTTGGACCCGATTACCGTCCGCGTGATCGAAGCCGGATGGCAGCGGGCAAAAGCGATAGAAGCTGGAGAGAAATAAAGATGGCGATTCGCAAGCGATTCTGGATTCCGGGCCTGTTCGTGCTGGTTATGGCAGCGGTAGGTGTGGCTTTTTATCTGCGCCCGGTAAGTTTTTTTAACGCGCAGGTCGATTTCCAGATGCGCGCTACCGGGGCGCAGAGCAAATGGGTCACGGTTTCCGGATACAAGGTACACTACTATGCAATCGGCCCGGAAAATGGCAAGCCTCTTGTGCTGATTCATGGGCTCGGCGGTAGCGCCGCGGAGTGGCACAACCTGATGCCATATATCGAGTACGCGGGGTATCGCGTGTACGCGCTGGACCTTGTGGGCTATGGCAAGAGCGAGCAGCCCGCGGACTTCTCCTACTCGGTTCCCGATGAGGCGAACATTGTTGTCGGCCTTCTTGACGTGCTCGGGTTGAAGCAGGTGGATCTTGGCGGCGTCTCCATGGGCGGCTGGATTGCGCAATTAATCGCGGCTCACCATCCGGATCGCGTGCGGACGCTGATGCTCTTTGACTCCGTGGGCCTGGATGTTCTTCCCGACTGGGATACGCATCTCTTTACGCCGCAGAATCCGCAGCAGCTCGATGCGCTTTATCGCTTGCTGGTACCGAATTCCCGGCACGTTCCAGAGTTTGTTGCGCGCGATATGGTTCGCATCTCGAATAAGAATGCATGGGTCATTCAGCGCGCGCTGAACACCATGTGGACGCGGCAGAATGCAACGGACGCGCTGTTGCCGCAGCTCAAGATGCCGATTCTGCTGGTCTGGGGTGACCAGGATCATATCGTTCCGCTCCAGCAAGGGCAGAAGATGCATCAACTCATTTCGCAGTCCAGGCTGGACGTCATACCCGGCTGCGGACATCTGGCCCATGTCCAGTGCGCCGATCGCATTGGTCCGCTGGTGCAGGACTTTCTTCGCTGAGCGAAATAAGAAGCGCGGTAAGCAAGGCGCGGAGAACTCTCCGCGTCTCAGCCTGATGAAAAACCCCATCATCGCTTTTCCGGAGGGAGCGTGAGGCTTCAGCCTCACGAATAAGGCCAATGTATTCAAGAGGGCTTCAGCCCCGGGCCCTTCCTTAAAACCACTAGACTGACTTTGTCCGCAATCTGGCGCGGCGAACTCTCCGCGCCCTTTACTGTCCGGTATGGCGCGGTTTTAGTAGATCCAGCGCGCCGTCATAACCAGCTCATGGTTGTAGCTATGAAACTGGCTGGTGGCAATCTGCATTCCCGCGCCAAAAGTGAATCCGGGGCGCGATTTCGGATCGTCCGGGTGCAGCTTCAGCTTGCCCACAAGTACACCCGGCGTAACAAACTCCTGCATCTTGCCGTGATTTGTGCCGCCCTTGTACCACGTAGCGTTGCTCTCAACCTCCGGCCAGAAATACTTGTGCAGGCGATACTGGCTCGCCAGATTCCACGCCACGGGATTGCCGGTGGTGGTGGTAGCAGGCTTGCTCGTATAGAGCGTGGTGCCGGCCGTGGTTTGTATCGCCAATGGTCCAAAACCCTTGCCAACAGCGAGGTTGGGCGCAATGCTCGCGTCCGTCGAACCGTTCTTGTACTGGCCTGTGGGCACCGTGGCCAGGGCAAAGATGCTGATGACGTAGTTCCCCTGCTCCTCATTGCCGCTGGCAATACGGAACTTGCCGAGGAACGACATATCTCCCCACCCATCTTTTGCCGCGGGCGTGTTGTGAAAAATATAAGGCGGCAGGTTAATGTCGAATTCCGTGCGATTGAACGGAATGAAGCTCATACATTTGCTGTTGTCCATGTTCCATGTGTCGGTATGCGTCGGCGTAATCTGGCGCACAAAATCCGAGCGGAGAACCTGAAACAGGCCGGTATAGGTGGTCACCAGCGGAGGTGGCCAGTTTGGCTGTTTGGATTGAATCTCGTTCGTCTGTGCGGAAAATCGCGCATAGAAGTTACCTGGATCGGACTGCGCGAGCACACTGGCGGAAACGAGCAGGAAAAGCAGGGAACAGAAAAATGTTTTCATAATGTCCCCTGAGAATCGCTATTCAGAGCCGGAACCGGCAACCGACTCAGGGGGGATGGAATTCTCCATCGAAGGGCGGAGAAAACAAAAGAACCGCCCCGAACATATTTCGGAAGCGGTCCTTTGCAGTGATGCTTGCGGTAAGAGGTTAAACGCCGATCACGGCGCAAAGTTCCTTCACGGCCTCAGCGGACTTCTTGAGCGCCGCGTCTTCCTCAGCCGTGAGCTTGATCTCGATGATCTGCTCAAGCCCCGCCGCTCCCAGCTTGCACGGCACGCCGATGTAGTAGCCCTCAATGCCGTACTCGCCCTGCAGATACGCCGCGCAGGGAAGAATCTTCTTCTTGTCCTTCAGAATCGCTTCCACCATCTCCACGGCTGCGGCGGAAGGCGCGTAATACGCGCTGCCTGTCTTGAGATGCTTCACAATCTCCGCTCCGCCATCCCGCGTACGCTGTATCAGTTGCTCCAGCCGCTCAGGAGCAATCAGCTCAGTAATCGGAATCCCGGCAACCGTCGAATAGCGCGCCAGCGGAACCATCGTGTCGCCATGTCCACCCAGCACAAACGCAGTCACATTCTCCACGCTCACATTCAGCTCTTCCGCAATGAAGGTACGGAAGCGCGCAGAGTCCAGAACGCCGGCCATGCCGATCACTCGCTCGCGATTAAAGCCTGCCTGCCGAAAGGCCGCCTGCGCCATCGCATCCAGCGGATTCGAAACAATAATCAGAATCGATTCCGGCGACTGCGCAACCACCTTCGCAATCACATCCGACATGATCTTGAAGTTGGTATTCAGCAGATCGTCGCGGCTCATGCCCGGCTTACGCGCAATGCCCGCGGTAATCACAACAATGTCGGAGTTCGCCGTAGCGGCATAATCATTCGCGCCGATGACGCTCACATCGCGCTTCTCAATCGGCATCGCCTCAGCAAGATCAAGCGCCTTGCCCTGCGGCACGCCTTCCACCACGTCAATAAGAACAACATCGGCCAGTTCCTTGGAAGCAATCCAATGGGCCGCAGTGGCGCCAACATTCCCGGCGCCAACAATGCTTACTTTTTTACGCATTTCAATTCTCCAGAGATCGGTTGTCAGTGGTCAGGGATCAGTAATTTCTAATTCAGTTTACAGGGGCGGATGTTATCGAAGCCGGCTGCATCTCACGGAACGAAACTGACCCCTGACCCCTGATCTCTGACCCCTGAGTTTACATATTGCCGATGATGCGGGTAGCAAACTCGCTCGTTCCCACCTTGGTTGCGCCCTGCGTCTGCCGCTCAAAGTCATACGTGACAAACTTCTGCACGATGGTCTTTTCCAGCGAATTTTCAACCAGCCGCGCAGCTTCCTTCCAGCCAATGAAATCCAGCAGCATCACGCCAGAGAGAATCACCGAGCCGGGATTGATCACATCCTTGTCGGCATACTTGGGTGCAGTCCCATGCGTGGCCTCAAAAACTGCATAGCCATCGCCGATATTCGCGCCCGGCGCAATGCCAAGCCCGCCCACCTGCGCAGCGGCTGCGTCGGAGATGTAGTCGCCGTTCAGGTTGGAAGTTGCAAGAATGCTGTAATCCGAAGGCCGAATGATGATCTGCTGAAAGATGGAATCGGCAATGCGGTCGTTGACCAGAATCTTCGACTTCCATGCGCCATTGCCGTGCGTTTTGCCGATTGAATCGAGGACTCCCTTGACTTCGGCATAGAGCTCATCGCGGAAGCCCTGCGTACCAAATTCAAGACCCGGCTCAATCAGCGCAGCGTTCTGTTCAACGGTGATTCCGGGGTTCGCTTCCACATTGCCCAGAATCCAGCTCTCACGCTCAGTCACGGTCTGCTCGCGGAACTCCTGCGTCGCAACTTCATAACCCCACTCACGAAACGCGCCTTCCGTGAATTTCTGAATGTTGCCCTTGTGTACCAGCGTAACGGTCTTGCGGCCTAACTCAATGGCTTGCTTGATGGCATAACGCACAAGGCGTTTCGTGCCAAAAATCGAAATAGGCTTGATGCCCACGCCGGAATCCGTGCGGACCTTCTTCTTGGTCTTCGACAACAGATCGTCATTGAGGAACGCAATCAGCCTGGCAGCATCTTCCGATCCCTGCTTGAACTCCACGCCGGAATAAACGTCTTCGGTATTCTCGCGGAACAGAACAATATCGAGCTTCTCCGGATGCTTCACCGGGCTCGGCACACCCTGGTAATACTTCACGGGCCGCACGCAGGAGTAGAGATCGAGAATCTGCCGCAGCGCCACGTTCAGCGAGCGAATGCCGCCGCCCACAGGCGTAGTCAGCGGTCCCTTGATCGACACGCGCAGATCGCGCGCCGCATTCACTGAGTCGTCGGGAAGCCAGTTGCTGAACTGCTTGTACGCCTTCTCTCCGGCAAAGATCTCGAACCACTTGATGGAGCGCTTGCCGCCGTAGGCTTTTTCAACAGCCGCGTCAAAAACTCGCTGCGAAGCCTTCCAGATGTCGCGGCCCGTGCCGTCGCCTTCAATAAAGGGAATGATGGGATGATCGGGAACGCTGAACTGTCCGTTGCTGTACTCAATGGGCTGCCCATCGGTGGGCAGGGAAAGGCCGTTATACGTGGTTTGCATGGATGTGTCGGTTCCTCAGTGTTGAGTTGTCAAAGAGGAAGGCTAACACCTGGAATTTAGAGGTGGCAATGAGGCAGGTCACATAATGATCCGCGAGAAATATTGTGCCGAAAACAGGTAGACATCATGATGCTTTTTATGGAAACATCATGATGTGCGGACAACACTCACCATCGACGATGACGTTGCCAGGCTGCTGGAGCAGGATCTCAAGCGCTCGGGTGAATCCCTGAAAGGCGCGGTAAACGATGCCTTACGAAGGGGTTTGCAGGATCGTCGCAAGCCTTTACGTAAAAAGAAATTTGTCGTTAAGCCGCTGCCATTGAACCTGGCCAGGTTTGGTTTCGGAACTGAATATCATAAGGTGGAACAACTGCTTGATGTTCTCGATGGTCCTTTGCGTCGATGATTGTTCTCGATACAAATCTGCTCCTCTACGCATACGATAGCAATGCTAAGGAACATGCGAAGGCGCAAGCATGGTTGCAGGGGGTACTGTCCGGCAGCGACCCGGTTGGTATTCCGTGGCCCTCGCTTATTGGATTCCTGCGAATACTGACTCATCCGGCTGTGACGGGTGGGCGATTCTCCATGGAGCAGGCCAGTGCAATTGTGGATGAGTGGTTGGAGTTGCCGCATGTGCGTCTGCTAAGCCCGTCGGAAGGGCACTGGGCAACCTTGCGCCGTGTACTTCTCGAAAGCGATTCGCGCGGAAATATCACTTCAGACGCGGTATTGGCCGCGGTGACGATTGAGCACGGCGGCGTTATTTACACCAATGATCGTGACTTCGCCCGTTTTCCTGGACTGCGCTGGGTCAACCCGCTCGCAACTGGCTGATCGAAGCTACTTCTGTACCTGCAAGCCGCCATCGTCAAACTTCGGAATTCCAAACTTCCCGCGCAGATGAAGAATGTCCACAGGACTCAGGTTTCCTGCCACAGTAACCAGTGTCACGCTGCGCGTCGTTTCCGCCAGAATCACCGCACCGCGAACATTCATGCCATCCAGAACCATCCACACGTCGGTGTGGTCGTTATGCACCGGCCCGCCTGTGTTGGTCGTTGTAATCACATGCTTCCAGCCGCGCAGATGATAAGCCTCGCGAATCGCATTGACGGCCGCCTCATCCGGCACGCCATTCGGGCCAAAGCGCAGTGTGTGTACGCTCACGCCATCCACCTTGCTGATAGCCTGGCTTACTCCGGCATCGGTGTCAGTATACATCTGGGCTGCTGCGTGAATCAGATTGCGGTCCAGCGTAAAGCTGTTTTTCACGGCAGCCTGCGCCATCAGGGTAGTCAGCGCCGGGGGCGTCCACTCAAGCGGCACCGGATTGCTGTCCGCCCCCGCGGCTGGCGGAGCGGCCTGTACGGGCGGTGGTGCCGGCTGCTGCTGCTGGCCGAACGCGCTTGCGGTGGCTAATGCTACGCAGCAGGTAAACAGACCTGTCCTTGCACTTCGATACATGCTGAAAAGACACAAAAAACAGCAAAAAGTTGCGGCCAGGGGAGAATTTTTCGGAAGTTTCGGTGGCGTTCGAGTTGGCCGCGAGGATGAGCATACTGCGCCAGCCGTATGAACACTGGATAAAATTTGCGCGCGCCTGTTTTTGGCCTTTGGAATGCGATAAGCTCATCCGGGAACGTCTTGCGCAAAGCGCCATTTTCAGCGTCTAATGCCGCTCTGAATTCCGCATCGCGGGATTGGCCTGTCGCATCAAAAAAAGCTGCTAATAGGAACGAAATCAATGACCAGCGCGCGTAAATATAAAGTGGGCCTTGTGCAGATGAGCATGGGCCCGGACCCGGCAAAAAATCTTGCCGCCGCGGAAGATCGCATCCGCGCGGCAACCGGGCGTGGAGCGCAGATCATCTGCCTGCCGGAGCTCTTTCAGGCGCAGTACTTCTGCCAGCGTGAAGACCTTCGCCTCTTCGACCTCGCCGAGCCCATCCCCGGTCCCGCAACGCAGCGCCTCGGTAAGCTCGCGGCTGAGCTTCGCGTCACCATCATCGCTTCGCTCTTTGAGCGCCGCGCACCTGGGCTCTATCACAACACAGCCGTCACGCTGAACCCCGCCGGCGAAATCAGCAGCGTCTATCGCAAGATGCACATCCCCGACGACCCGCTCTATTACGAGAAGTACTACTTCACTCCCGGTGATCTCGGCTTTCAGGCCGTAGACACGCAGGTAGGCCGCATAGGCACGCTCGTCTGCTGGGACCAGTGGTATCCGGAGGGCGCGCGCCTCACCGCTCTGCAAGGCGCTGAAGTGCTCTTCTATCCCACCGCAATCGGCTGGCACCCTGCGGAGAAGGAAGAATTCGGCGAAGCCCAGTATGACGCCTGGCAAACGATTCAGCGCTCGCATGCCATCGCCAACGGCGTCTATGTCGCAGGAGTAAACCGCGTCGGTCACGAGACCGGCGACGTTCTCGGCAACCGCGTTGAAGGCGCAGGCCTCGAGTTCTGGGGCGGCAGCTTCCTCGCCGACCCATTCGGACGCATCATCGCCAAGGCATCGCACACCGAAGAAGAAATCGTAGTAGCGGAGATCAATCCAAATCTAATGGAAGAGACGCGCCGCAACTGGCCCTTCCTGCGCGATCGCCGCATCGACGCCTACGCGCCGATTACAAAGCGCTTCCTCGACCCCGTGCGCGCCTGGGCGCCCGACGGAGACCCCAAGTAGCAATGTCCACCGAACCCAGCAAAAAGCCTCGCGCGTCAGGCTACCGCATGCCCGCCGAGTGGGAGCGCCACGAAGCCACATGGCTCGCCTGGCCGCACAATCCGGAAGACTGGCCCGGTAAATTCCAGTCAATTCCGTGGCTCTACGCGGAGATCGTCCGCATCCTCGCCCGCAATGAGCGAGTGCATCTGCTCGTGCAGGACGCTACTGCCGAATCGCGAGTGAAAAGCATCCTCGACCGCGCCGGCGCAAATCTCGATCAGGTAAATTTCCATCGCTGGCCCACAAACCGCGTCTGGACCCGCGACTCCGGCCCAATCTTCATCCGAGACGCGAAAGGGCAAGTAGCCCTCACCAACTGGCACTTCAACGCCTGGGCCAAGTACGACGATTGGCAACTCGACGACAAGCTTCCCGCCCGCGCCGCAAAGCTCCTCGACCTTCCAGTATGGGAGCCGCGCATCGGAACGCATCGCCTCGTGCTGGAAGGCGGATCAATCGACCCCAACGGGCAGGGAACTTTGCTCACGACCGAAGAGTGCCTTCTCAGCGAAATCCAGCAGCGCAACCCCGGCATAAGCCGCGAGCAGCTTGAGCGCGCCTTCCACGACTACCTCGGCATCGATCAAGTCCTCTGGCTTGACCGCGGCATCGCCGGCGACGATACCCACGGCCACGTAGACGACATCACGCGCTTCGTAGCGCCCGACACCATCGTCACCGCCGTCGAACCTGACACCACCGACTACAACTACGAGCCTCTCGCGGAAAACCTCCAACGCCTCAAGTCCGCGCGCACACTTCAAGGCAAGCAATTCACAATCGCGGAACTCCCACTGCCGCGCCCAGTCGTCTTTCGCGGCCAGCGCCTCCCGGCCAGCTACGCGAATTTCTACATCGCCAACGGCACAGTGCTCATGCCCACCTTCCACGACCGCAACGACCGCATCGCGCTCAACATCTTGTCGGAGCTCTTCCCAGACCGCGAAGTCATCGGCATCCACGCCGTCGATCTAGTATGGGGCCTCGGCACCCTGCACTGCATGACCCAACAGCAACCGGCCGCAGATTCGGCAACGATATAATTCCATCACGGAGAGTTTAGGATGCTTGAACCGAGAGCAGCGGTCGATAAAGCCCGGGGATATTTGCTGGAAATTGTCCCAGATTTCGCCAAGCTTGATCCAAAGGTCGAGGAGATGACACGTAGGCCGGATGCTCCGGAATGGACGATTACGTTTTTTGTGAATGTAGGAAAAGATCAGAAGGCTGAGTCATTGGCTGATCTCATTAGCCGGCAACGAATTGAAAAAGTGGTTCGGGTTGCCGCTGAAAATGGCGAACTGATTTCTATTACAAATCCATCAAATCCATATTGAGCGATGGTCTCCATTGGCGATACTCGAAGAACAGGTTTTCAAGAAATATCGTGGAAAGAGCGTACTTCTTGATTCCAATCTGTTATTGGTTTTAGTCTCGGGCCAGATGGGACAAAGGGTATTCCAGAGTTTTAAGCGAGTTCAAGACTACACGATCGCCGATCATCAATTATTGGTGCGCTTTTTGAGCACGTTTAAAAGCCTAATAACTACTCCTCACATTCTCACTGAAGTAAGCAATCTTGCGAACAGCCTGCCTCAAAACTACAAGCCTGAGTGGTATAAAAACTTCGCTTTCTTGATTGCCTCGCAGGAGAAAAACGCGAGCACCTTCGAAAAATGGATTCCTGCTGCAGAGCTTATACAGGGGCCCGAATTTATTGCGTTTGGAATTACAGATGCGGCGCTGAGCAGACTTGCAGCAGAGGCGCTTATTGTTACAGAGGATTTCAGATTGGCGGGTTTTTTGCAAAGCCAAGGCATGGATGTCCTTAACTTTCATCATCTGCGCAAGCTTGCTGCAGCGAACTCTCGATGACCGACCACCAAGCCATCCACGCCGCACTCACTGAGGCCCATCTCGCCGCAGAAGCCGGCGAAGTCCCCATCGGCGCAGTCATCGTGCATCAGGGCAACATCATCGCCGCAGGCCAGAACCGCGTCTTACGCGACAACGATCCCACAGCCCACGCGGAAATCATCGCCATGCGCGCCGCCGCGGGCGCGCTTAACAACTATCGCCTGCCCGGCTGCACGCTCTTCGCAACATTGGAGCCATGCGCCATGTGCGCCGGAGCCATGATTCATGCGCGCCTCGACCGTCTGGTCTACGCTGCTCCCGACCCAAAGGCAGGAGCCGCAGGCTCAGTCCTTGAAGTGCTCAACCACCCCAGGCTGAACCATCAAATGCAGGTGGAGCAGGGAATCGGCGCGGAAGAAGCAGCCGAACTCCTCCGCCGTTTCTTCCGCGAGCGCCGCGGTTAAACGACGAGGTTAAACGCCGAAGCTGGCTGTTTCAGGCAAACTCTCTGATACATCTGCCTCAATTACGGCTGCGTTGTAATGTGTACAGCCTGCTGCAGGCGGAAAGTCAACAGCGTTTCCGTCGTCAGCACAATCTGTTTGTTGCCCGTGAACGCTGAACCGGCTGTACCCGCTCCGCCGCCTACAAGGCCGCCGATCAGCGCGCCCTTGCCGCCGCCGGCAATCCCGCCAATGATCGCGCCAAGGCCCGCTCCACCGCCGCCCATCGCGGCGGTGCGTTTGCCTTTTCCCTGCTCTACGCGGGAAATGGAGCTGGTTTCCACCGGATAGCTTCCCCACGGGGTATGAATCCGATGGAGTCTTACCGCCAGGCGCGCTTCGCCTTTGATCTTGCCCAGAGGCTGAGCGTCGGTTACCGTACCGTCCGCTCGCGAACCTGTCGGAATCAGCGTTTGCCCGTCCACAACGACCGGTCTGGAAACCGTCACCCTGAAGCTCTGCCCGGTCTGGCTGATAGCCGATCCCAGATCCTGATCCAGCCGTACGCGGATTTGCGTTCCCTTCGGAAGAATTACCACGGTCGGCTGCGGAGGAGGTGGCGGCGCAGCAGGTGCCGCAGCCTGATCCGCGGGAGCGGCAGCAGGCGTAGGAGAAGGAGACGACGGTTGCGCCCCGGCAGCCGGAGAAGCAGCCGGAGCCGCAGCAGGCTGAGAAGCCGCACTCGGCTGGCTGGCCGCGGACTGATCGGGCGTGCTCGGCCCCGGAGTTGCCGCAGGCTGTTGCGGAGTATTTGTCTGTGAGTTTTCGCTCTTTTTGCACCCGCCCAGCGCCAGCGTTGCCGCCAGCGCCAGCACAGTGAGTGAAACCAATCTGCGATTGCGGTCCATTCTGTCAGCTCCTCTGGAGTCCAATGATTCAACAGCGCAAACAGCTTACCGCAAATAGCTCAAAAATTGCTTTAATTATGTGTCAGCGCTCGAATGCGCTCAGCCTCGGCAGGCCATTTGCCCGCCAGATCGGCGTAGTTACCGCTCGAATAGTCGGCAAATTCAAATCCCGGCGTCACTGTACAGCCGAGCAGCGCCAGCTTGCCGCCAGGCAGCAGCCGCGTACCCTGCCACACGCCCGCCGGCACCGTGAGCTGCAAGTGTTGTCCTTTGGATAGATCTTGTCCAAGAGTGAAAAGCGCGGAGCGCCGCCCATCGGGATGGAGTTGCAGCATCTCCACCGGATCGCCGAGATAAAAATGAAAAATTTCGTCTGAAGTAAGCCTATGCATCTCAGAGAAAGTCCCCGGCTCCAGCAGGTAGTAGATGGCCGTCCCCGCCGCTCGCACTCCGCGCTCCGTCTCCATCGTCAGTGCTGAAGTATAGGTCCGCCGGAAAAAACCGCCCTCCACCGGATGCGGCGCCAATTTCAAAATGGTTTTGATCTCGTCGGGTGACATTCGTCATCGGCTCCTTGCACACGTCTCAGATTACAATCGTATGTATGAGAGTTGAAGTCTACTCGGCCGAATGGTGCCGGGATTGCCGCGCCGCCAAGCAATTCCTCGAAACGCATGGCGTGGCCTATATCGAAATTGATGTCGAGCAGGATCCTGCCGCCTTTGACGAGGTTCTTCGCAACGTGGGCAAGCGCGCCATTCCGCAAATGGTCATTAACGGCGAGTGGTGGCAGCCGTACGCGCCTGGCCGCGGCCTTCTTTATGACGAGATGTACACCCGCCTCGGCATCCCCCGCGCCTGAAAAAAAGGAATTACATATCGAATTCCCCTCGTCGTTTTTCTCTCCGCCAACTTGCTAACTCGCTATCGCGCGAAGCGCGGCTAACCCGCTAAGAAACAAGACCCAATACTCAAGGCATCTCCGGATGCGCAGTTTTGCGCCCAAAGACATCCAGGGAGTTATGCATATAAATCTCTGAAAAAAGTGCCGTGCACCTAAAGATTTTTTGCATAAGATTATGCCTCTCTATGGCATAATCCTTTTATTAAGTTGAGAAATGGCCCAATTTCCACAAGAATTGGGCCATTCGCTTTTTATTCGAAGAATGCGCCGCGGCACAGTGCTTGAGACACCATTTCAATAATCGGAATGGTTAACTCATTGATTTCATTGACAAGGGGCGAAGCGAAGGCGAACAAAATCATGCACGCCGAAATCCTTAAATAAATAGCTTTAAGATCAATCACTTACAGGCGCATGCGTAGATTTTTTTATTTATTTCGGTAACCGCTTCTGTTATTTAAATGGTAAACACTATAAGACTGAACGCTAGTCGGTCCGTTTTGAATTGGGTTTGTATCAGGGCACGACTTTAGTCGTGCCGAAAACGCTTTACATAGGTATGGGGCTTTAGCCCCCGCGTTCAAACTGCTTCCATCTTCATTGCTAAATTTGCACTCACAAAGCACAACGTACAATCAGATGTTGGAAATCCACCGGCAACACACCTAGGAGCCCGCTCTTGATCGACCGCTACACACGCCCGCAGATGGGAGCCATCTGGACCGAGGAAAACAAATACCGTTGCTGGCTCAAGGTGGAGTCCGCGGCCTCTGCCGTCCTCGCAGAAGACGGCGTAATCCCCACCGCCGCCGCCGAGGCCATTGCAGCCAAATCCAGCTTCACCGTAGACCGCATCCGCGAGATCGAAGCCGAAGTCCGCCACGACATCATCGCCTTCACCACCGCGGTCTCGGAAAGCCTCAAAACCCAGGGCTTCGATGCTGAATCCCGCTGGCTCCACTACGGCCTCACCTCGAACGACATCGTAGACACCGCGCAAGCCCTCCAGGTCAAAGAAGCCTCCGCACAAATCCGTAAAGGAATCGAAGCCTTTCTCGAAGTCCTCAAGCGCCGCGCCATCGAGTTCAAGCACACGCCTACAATCGGCCGCACCCACGGCATCCACGCCGAGCCCACAACCTTCGGCCTCAAGTTCCTCAACTGGTTCGCGGAGATGGAGCGCAACCTCGCCCGCTTTGATGCCGCCGCGGAAGACATGCGCGTCGGCAAGCTCTCCGGCGCAGTCGGCACCTTCGGCCACTTAAAGCCGGAACACGAAGAGCGCATCTGCGCCCGCCTCGGCCTCAAGCCCGCGCCAGTAGCCACGCAGGTCATCCAGCGCGACCGCCACGCCGCCTACATCTCCACGCTCGCCATCCTCGGCAGCACGCTCGACAAGATCGCCGTAGAAATCCGCCACCTGCAGCGCACTGAAGTTCGCGAAGCCCAGGAGTATTTCAGCGAAAAGCAAAAAGGCTCCTCCTCCATGCCGCACAAAAAGAACCCCATCATCTCGGAGCAAATCAGCGGCCTCGCCCGCGTCCTCCGCGGCAACGCCCAGGCAGCCTTTGAAAACGTAGCCCTCTGGCACGAGCGCGACATCTCGCACTCCTCAGTCGAGCGCGTAATCTTCCCCGACTCCACCATCCTCACGGATTACCTGCTAGCCAAAACCACAGACCTGCTGGACCGCCTTCTCGTCTACCCCGAGCGCATGAAGAAGAACCTCGAATCCACCGGCGGCCTCATCTTCAGCGGCCAGTTGCTGCTAGATCTAGCCGAAGCCGGCATGATGCGCGAAGACGCCTATCGCCTGGTCCAAACCCACGCCATGCAGTCCTGGAAAGAAGATTTAATCTTCCGCGACGAAGTATCCAAAGACCCCAAGATCACCGCACTTTTATCGCCAGAGAAGCTAGAAAAGACCTTCGACTACACCCGCCAGCTAGGCAACGTAGACGCCATCTTCAAGCGGGTATTAGGTGAATAAAAGCAGCTTCAAGCCTCTAGCTTCTAGTTCATCAGCATAGGCTCATCTGTGGAGACAGCAAATGACGGAATCTCAAATTCAGTGCCTTAAAGATCATGTCGACAAGACAGTTGAGATTGAGACCGTTGATTCCGAAAGGCTAGTTGCAAAGGTGCTTGCCGTATTTCATGATTCGGATTATGACGAACATGAATTGTTTTACGAGCTTGTTTCTACAAACATGATTGAAGCATATAAGCATCTCGGTGAAGCAGGTGGCTATGCGCTGGACTTTGACAAGATAGTTTCCGTTCAACCTCATACAAATTCAGGCATTTTGGCTGGAAGCTAGGAGCTAGGGGCAAGAAGCTGCTTTATGGAACTCACTCTCGCCATTACCGGAGCCTCAGGTGCACTCTTCGCCCGCGCCATGCTGCGCGCCCTCGAAGCCGACGACCGCGTCTCCCGCATCCATTTCATCGCCAGCGAAAACTCCCTCCGAGTCCTCGCCGAAGAGCTATCCATCTCCGGCCGCAACAGCCTCGCCGAAAAACTCCTCGGCACCGAACCAAAGAAGACCATCCAACACACCGATGAGAACATCGGCGCATCCATCGCCAGCGGCAGCCATCCATCCGCCGGAATGATCGTCCTCCCATGCTCCATGGGCACGCTCGCATCCATCGCCAACGGCCTCGCCAACACACTCATCGCCCGCGCCGCAGACGTCACCCTCAAAGAGCGCCGTCCGCTCATCCTCTGCGTCCGCGAAACCCCCTTCAACCGCATCCATCTCCGCAACATGACCCTCGCCGCTGAAGCAGGAGCGGTGATCTTCCCGGTAATCCCCACCTTCTACAACCATCCAACAAACACCGAAGAGATGGCCCAACAATTCGTCAACCGAGTCTTAGCCCACATCGGTCTGCCCCAACCCAACGCCTACATCTGGAAGCCAGACGAATAGCCATCTTTCAATGAAGATTGCTTTGTAACAGGGCCCGACTTCAGTCGGGCCGTAAATGTCCGAATAAAAAGCACGGGCTTTAGCCCCTGCAGCGATTTTTCAAGCGGATACACCGCCCGGCGAATACCACAATTGACAGAACCCACCATCCCATAGATACTTCAAACCATGCGCTTTGCTTTTGAGCTAGCAGCGGCCATCTCCACCATGTGCATGTGTATGTGCATGACGATGAGACCCGTCCGCCTGGCTCCAGAGAAGCGAATGCGATAAGCGCAAACGATCTTGAAAGAGCAAACCGGCCCGGGTCCTCAAGGATTCGGGCCTTCCCATTTGGCTCAATCCTCCAAGGCATCTCCCGGTTCCAGTCACGACCTAAACCGACCGCAACGAAACCGCACCAAGGAGTCATAAATGTCTGAAGAACAGCGCCACTTCGCCACCCTCGCAGTCCACGCCGGCCAATCGCCTGACCCCGCAACCGGCTCCCGCGCCGTGCCCATCTACCAGACCACCTCATATCTCTTCCAGGACGCCGACCACGCCGGACGCCTCTTCGCTCTCAAGGAATTCGGCAACATCTACACGCGCATCATGAACCCCACCACGGATGTCTTTGAAAAGCGCGTAGCCGCGCTTGAAGGCGGAGCAGCCGCACTGGCCGCGGCCTCCGGCCAGGCCGCCGAAACCTTGGTGTTGACCACGTTGGCCAAAGCCGGCGACGAGATCATTTCGACGACTTCGCTCTACGGCGGCACCTACAATCTCTTTCACTACACGCTGCCGCGCCTCGGCATCACGGTGCGCTTCGCAGACGCGGATGACTTCGACGGCATCCGCGCACTCATCAACGACAAAACCCGCGCCATCTACACCGAGAGCCTCGGCAACCCCAAGCTCGACGTAGTGGACATCGAGCGCCTCGCCACCATCGCCCACGAACACAATCTCCCATTAGTCATCGACAACACCACACCATCTGCTGCGCTCGTGCGGCCCATCGAGTGGGGCGCTGACATCGTCGTGAACTCAGCCACCAAGTTCCTCGGCGGCCACGGCACCACCATCGGCGGCGTCATCGTGGACGCAGGCAAATTCAACTGGGCCAACGGCCGCTTCAAGGAGTTCACCGAGCCCGATCCCTCCTATCACGGCCTCAGCTACCACGAAGCCTTCGGACCCTTAGCCTTCATCCTCAAGGCTCGCGTCCAGGGCCTGCGCGACACCGGCGCAGCACTCTCGCCCTTCAACTCGTTCCTGCTCCTGCAAGGCATTGAAACGCTGCACCTCCGCCTGGAACGCCACTCGCAAAACGCTCTGGCCGTCGCAAAGCATCTCGAAGCGCACCCCGGCGTCGAATGGGTCAACTATCCCGGCCTCGAATCAAGCCAGTTCCATGCCCGCGCAAAGAAATACCTGCCCAGCGGCCAGGGCGCTCTTGTCACCTTCGGAATCAAGGCTGGAAAAGAGGGGGACGGATATGAAGCAGGGAAGAAGCTGATCGATCATCTGGAGCTTTTCTCGCACGTTGCCAACATCGGCGACGCCAAATCGCTCGTCATTCATCCCGCCAGCACCACCCACCAGCAGCTCAGCGTGGAAGAGCAGGCAGGAACCGGCGTGACGCCCGAGCTCGTGCGCCTCTCAGTCGGCATTGAAGATATCCGCGACATCCTCGCCGATCTCGACCAGGCCATTGCAGCCGCCAACGGCCACGCCTTTACCAGTAGAGCAACCACGGGTGCGGCAGCCGAGGTTCATACGGCACAATAATGAAGGTGATGGCAGAGACGGATAAGGGTGTGGAAGCAGGCGCGGCAAAAGAAGCGGAGAACACACCGCCCAAGCCGCGCACGCCCAACCCGACCCCTACATACGAAGGCGATTACGTACTGAACGAGCATCTGCTCTTGGAGTGCGGTCGAACGCTTGCCGGAGTCACACTGCACTATGCGGTATACGGCAAGCTGAACGCGGCGCGCGACAATGCGGTGCTCGTCTGCCACGCCCTCTCCGGCTCCGCGCTGGTAGGGGAGTGGTGGCCGGAGGTCTTTGGCCCCGGCGCGCTGCTCTCCCTTGAGCACGATTTCGTCATCTGCATCAACCTGCTCGGGTCGTGTTATGGCTCCACGGGGCCGTCGTCGGTCAATCCTGAAACCGGCGAGCCCTATGGAGCAGACTTTCCTCTCATTTCCATCCATGACAACGTTCGCGCCCAATCCAAACTCCTTGATTCCCTCGGCATCCGCAAGCTGCGCCTCGTCATGGGCGGTTCGCTGGGCGGGATGCAGGCCCTGGAGTGGACCATCCAATTTCCCATCCGGGTAGAAAAAGCCCTGATCGTAGGCGTAGCTCCGCTCGGCGCAATGGGATTAGCTCTCAATCACCTCCAACGCGAGGCCATTCGTCACGATCCTGACTGGCAAAACGGCGGCTACCTGCCTCAAAAACCCCCGCGCCGCGGTCTCTCGTTGGCCCGGCAGATTGCCATGCTCAGCTATAAATCCGGCCCGCTGTTAGACGAGCGTTTTGCCCGTAACCCTAATCGAAATGGCGAAAACCCGTGGGGTCTGGATGACTTTGGCGGCGGCCTCATCGGCGGTCGTTTCGACATCGCCGGCTACCTGGACGAGCAGGGCCGTCGCTTCGTCGAACGCTTTGAAGCCAACTCCTACCTCGCAATCCTCCGCACCATGGACACCTGGGATCCGCTCCGTGGCTCTAACTCTTTGCAGGAGACCTTTGGAAGGATCAAAGCCCACCTCACCTTCGTCGGCATCAACTCCGACTGGCTCTTTCCGCCCGGCGATGTCCGCCGCTTTGCCGAGACCATCCGCTCGGTGGGTGTCTCCATCGACTACCGCGAGATGACCAGCGATCATGGCCACGACGCGTTCCTCGCCGAGCAGGTGGATCTTGTCCGTCTGCTGCAATAAAACCGCGAAGTTATCTCCGGTTCAACACGTATACATTGAACTGACGTCCAACTCTATGGGAACACTCTGCGATCCGATGGTGTCTAACCTCGAATAGGCACTGTCTCGCGGCGCCTAATGAAGAATTGTTCTTTTCGGAGACAACTGTGCTTGTCAGAGCGAGCGGGGCTTTTTATAATCCAACCAACACCGCATCAGAAACCGTGGCAGTTCCGCGGTTCTCAGCCGCGGACGACAGAACGCTCGTCTTCGGATCGGCGCGTGCAGAAATGATTCCTACAAGGCTACTTCCCAGGAGCACTGAATGAAGAAGTTTATCTTTGCGTCGGCACTGGCGCTCGCCGTGTCCGCGTTCGTCGCATCCCCCGTACTGCGCGCACAGGACCTTAGCATCAAGGATCCGGCTGAGTATAGCGCCTACCAGAACGCCGCGTCTCAGTCCGATCCCAAGGCGAAGGCTGCAGCTTACGAGCAATTCCTTACCCAGTACCCGCAGACCATCGCGAAGCCATCTGTTTTGAACGAGCTGTTGGGAATCTACTGGACGGCGCAGGACGCGGACCACACCCTCAGCGCTGCCAGCCGTATTCTTCAGGTGGATCCCAATAATCCGCAGGCGATCCTCTACTCCGTGATTATCAAGAAGCAGCAGTGCGCCAAGACCAGCGACGCACAGACCTGCGATGACGCTGCCGCTCTCTCGCAAAAGGGGCTCACGATCACCAAGCCTGCCAGCATGAGCGATGCGGACTGGCAAAAGGTTCAACACGTCGGCGGTCCATACTTCCACTCGACAATCGCATTGGACGATGTGGTCTCGAAGAAGGACTACAAGGGCGCGCAGACTGAGTACGGCTCCGAGCTAAAGCTCTACTCGGATGATGAGAGCAAGTCAGCCGGTCTGAATGACACTCTGCTCATGGCGCAGGCTTACAGCCAGCCCGGTAAGGACCAGGACCTCAAGGAAGCAATCTGGTTCTATGCTCGCGTTTGGGCCTTTGCGCCTACCTCGCCTCAGAATTACAAGGCGCAGATCGAGCCTAAACTGGAGTACTTCTACAAGAAGTTCCACGGCAGTCTCGATGGCCTGGATGCCATTAAGCAGCAGGCAGCCGCATCGCTCTTTCCTCCGGGCACCATCAACATCACTCCTGCCAAGAGCCCCGCGGAGCAGATTCATGATCTGATCACCCAGACGCCTGATCTGAACACCCTGGCTCTCGCCGACAAGGAAACCATTCTTGCCCTCGGCTCCAAGACTGTCACAAATCCGGATGGAACGGTTGTGACTGGAGACGCCGACAAGATGTGGGCCGTCCTCAAGGATAAGAACACCGGCATGCCGGGCGTTGTCATCGCCATCACAGCCGAGCAGGTTAAGCTTGCCGTGACGCAGGACGCCAAGGACTCCAAGCTTGCCGACTTCATCATCAACCTGAAGACACCTCTGACGGATCCGCAGTTGAAGCTCTACCCGGTCGGCTTTGAATTCAAGGCCGCTCCCGAAGCGGAGATCGCCGGCACCTTCGACAGCTACACCCAGGTTGCAGCCACTGACACCACCTCAGCCGGCGCGCAGATCATCATGCGCGAAGGCGAAATCATTCCGGCGGAGAAGAAGAAGGCCCCGGTTCGCAAGCCTGCAGCCGCTCACCACAACTAATCATCTTTCGGCAGGCTGTTTTGCCTGTTGAGATACTCTCTCCTGGGAAAGCAAAGGGCAGCCGCTGCGGCTGCCCTTTGTCATTCTGGTACCCTAGACTTAGCATGGATTGCTTCCGCATTGTTCCCCTCGGACTTCTACTCGCGGCCACCGGTCTCGTGGCTCCGATGCAATCTCAGTCTGTTCCATCCCAGCAGCCCCAGCCAGATGCCTCCGTCTGGCGTCCAATTCCGCCGGCAGCCCCGCTCCACACCCCATTTCCAATCAAGGCCAGGCTTCCATACACGGTGGAGATTCTTCCCGCGACCGCCGTTTCCCCGCAGGACCGGCAGCTTGAGTCCAATGAGGAAAATTCCATTCGTGAGCGCGCCGGCATGCGCCTGATGGACTTTACCCCCAACGGTTGGAGCTACAGCCAGATTGCCTGCCCGGCTTTTCCCGGCCATCTCTTTCTGCGTTTTATGCGCACGGAGGGCAAGGGTGACGTAAGCGCCTTTACAGCCTCCATTCCGCGCTTTGGGCAGGGCAAGGACCGCATTATTCCCATTCAGCGCCGCGGTTACTCGCTCTTTTCTCCCGCGCCGGTCAATGCCATGACGATTGCGTCTTTCAATCACATTCTGGCCGAAGAGAGAACATCCGGAGAGCCTGATTGGGCAGCAATCGCGGTCTGCTATGCAGCTCTGGCGGGTACTGGAAGCGAAGGCACGCTGACACCTATGGGCGCCCCGATTCTAAATCTTCAAGCGGATGGCGGCGCAACGATCGTGATTGCTACGACAGATTCTAACGTCAAGGACTGGACAATGACCTTTGACCGCAATGGCGTGCTCAAAAAGGCCACTCATACCGGTGTGGCGGATTACACCTTTCACCCAGTGCCGAAAGCGGGCCAGGCGCAATGGCAGCCGGTCGCCGGATCTTACGCCTCGAATGCTGCCAAGGCCGTTCCGCCGCCCCAGTAGTTATTATTCTCCCAGCATGATGCGCTGAATAGCCGAAGCGCGGCCAGTCTCCGCATCGCATGTAATCAGCGCGGCGCACAGCTTCGGATTGCCTTTGGCGGCTTCGAACTTGCCCGGCATCCCAGTCAGGAAGCGGTTCAGCACCATCTCCTTCTCCACGCCGATCACGCTGTCGTATGGCCCACTCATGCCTACGTCGGTCTGGTAGGCAGTGCCGTAATGCAGAATCCGTTCATCGGCTGTGGGGATATGCGTATGCGTGCCCACAACCGCTGTCACCCGTCCATCCAGATGCCATCCCATCGCTACTTTCTCGCTCGTGGCCTCGCCGTGAAAGTCCAGAAAGATTACCTTGGCAGTAATTTTCTTGAGCAGATCGTTCACTGCTGAGAACGGATCATTCGTTCCGCCCATGAAGACTTTGCCCATCAGGTTGATCACGGCGTAAGGCAATCCGCTTTCCGTCACACCTTCATATACGCCGTATCCTGGCAATCCGGTCTGCATGTTTGCAGGCCGAAGTACGCGCCGCCCACGCTCATGGCCATCCGCGGCAACCCCATTGAGGTAATCAATCAACTCGCGCTTGTCCCATACATGGTTGCCGGTAGTCAGTACGTCCGCGCCCAGGTCAAAGAGGTCTTCGGCAATCGCTGGCGTAACACCAAAACCGCCGGCGGCGTTTTCGGCATTCATGATGGTCAGGTCCACGCTGTGTGTTTCGCGCAGGTGTCCAATGTGCTCAGCGACGATCTTGCGCCCCGCGCTGCCGAAGATGTCGCCGACAAAGAGAATCTTCACTGAGCCTGCTCCACGTTCTTCGCGCTCCGCATGAGTGGGAAGAGAATCACGTCGCGGATGGATTTCGAGCCGGTCAACAGCATCGTCAGCCGGTCGATGCCGATGCCCTCGCCGCCCGTCGGCGGCAGCCCATAACTCAACGCGCGAACATAATCCTCATCCATCTGGTGCGCTTCGTCATCGCCACCTTCACGCGCCTTGAGCTGATCCGCAAAGCGCTT
>NZ_JBEKYX010000120.1:0-10372 GCF_049510455.1 Occallatibacter sp.
ATTGGCTCCTCAGGTAGGACTCGAACCTACAACCCTTCGGTTAACAGCCGAATGCTCTGCCATTGAGCTACTGAGGAGTGACGAACTTTTGAATTGTCCATCTACAAGGTAACAGACACGATGCGGCACGTCAAAAGCCTGTATCGGTCTGCATATTGGACCGCAAAAGCATGTTCAATTCCGGAAATTCAGCTACTCAGGTTCCGCGATCATTCACTGCTACGATAGAGGTCAGGAGCTCTGATTTTGAAGCTGCAAATTCCCGATGGTGCCTTTCGCGCCTATCTCTTTGATTGCGACGGGACTGTCGTCGATTCCATGCCTCTGCACTACATTGCCTGGAAAGAAGCCTTGGCTGAATGGGGCTGTACTTATGAAGAAGAGCTGTTCTACTCGTGGGGCGGAAGACCGATACGCGAGATTATCAGCCTGCTGAATGAGCAGCAGGGCCTCAACATGCCTGTCGAAGAGGTGGCTATCCGCAAGGAGAATCTTTACTTCGATCTGCTGCCTCAGCTTAAGGCCATTCCCGAAGTGGTGGAGCATATTGATGCCATGTACGGGAAGATTCCCTTTGCGGTAGCCTCGGGGAGCAGGCGCGACTCCGTCGAGAGCTCGCTGGAGATTACAGGGCTGATCGACAAATTTGAGACACTGGTCTGCGCCGATGACTACAAGCGCGGGAAACCTGCGCCGGATTGCTTTCTGCTGGCAGCCGAGCGGCTCGGCATAGCGCCGGAGGATTGCCTGGTCTTTGAAGATACGGAGTTAGGCATTGAAGCAGCCACGGCAGCGGGCATGGCGTCTGTCAAAGTGCCGCAGCCCTTCGAGCGCGTCAGCTACGCGGTATCGACATAAGCCCTAATCTCCGCGGTAAATGCAGCCGCTGGTACAGGTTTCGCGAACCACGACCTGGCTCAGTGCGGCAAGCTCAGGCTTAAGATGCTGCCATATCCAACGAGCCAGATTTTCGCTGGTAGGGTTTTCCAGCCCGGCAATATCGTTGAGACAGCGGTGATCGAGCTGGTCTTCGATGGGCTGAAAGGCGGCCTTGAGATCGGCGAAGTCCATCACCCAGCCGAGCTTGGCATCAAGCGATCCTGCAACATGGATTTCGATATGAAAGCTGTGGCCATGCAAGCGGCGGCACTTGTGGCCCTCCGGCACGTTCGGCAGCCAGTGGGCCGACTCAATCGAAAACTCTTTGAAAATCTCCATTTCCCTTCCCTACCGTATGCCTACCATTTTGTGTGTTTGAAGGCTCAGACGCCAGCGCGGATGCTCCATGCAATAACGGATGGCCGCGGCGACATTTGCATCGCGAACGGGGCCGTCCAAGGGCTGCAGGAAGAAGTGCCGGAAGGCCAGGCCTTCAAATGCCTCGGGCTGCGCGGCTGCCTGCGGGTAGACGAGCTTGATCTCGTGGCCGCTTGTTTGCACCAGCTCCGCCCCAGCCTTGGGGCTGACGCAGATCCAGTCGAGGCCTGCGGGCGCGGCGATGGTGCCGTTGGTTTCAACTGCGATTTCGAAGCCGCAGTCATGAAGCGCAGCAATCAGTGGCTCATCGAGCTGCAGAAGCGGCTCGCCGCCGGTGCAGACGACGAAAGGCTTGCCGCCAGCGTCTTTGGCGCTCCATTCTCGGGCAATCGCATCGGCCAGCACATCGGCAGAGTCAAATTTTCCACCCCCGGTGCCGTCTATGCCGAAAAAATCGGTGTCACAGAATTGGCAAACTGCTGAGGAACGGTCACTTTCGCGGCCAGACCAGAGATTGCAGCCGGAAAATCGGCAGAATACGGCGGCACGACCTGCTTGCGCGCCCTCACCCTGGAGGGTGTAGAAGATTTCCTTGACCGCATAGCTCATCGAATGACCTGCGCCGTTGCTTCTGTCGCTGTGTAACGGAGCGGGTCTTTAATTCCGTTTTCTCGGAAGCCCTTCTGGCGCAAGATGCAGGAGTCGCAGGAGCCGCAGGGAGTGCCGTCGGGCGCGGGATCGTAGCAACTGCTGGTAAGCGCATAATTTACGCCGAGCGACAGCCCGGTGCGAATGATTTCCGCTTTGGTCATCTCAAGGAGCGGAGCATGGATTTTGAGCTTCTGCGCTCCTTCGACACCGGCCCGGGTGGCCAGGTTGGCCATGGCCTCAAAGGCCGTGATGTACTCAGGGCGACAGTCAGGGTAGCCGCTGTAATCGAGGGCATTTACGCCGAGAAAAACATCTGAGGAACCGAGCACCTCCGCCCAGGCGAGGGCGAAGGAAAGAAATATGGTGTTGCGGGCCGGAACGTAGGTGATGGGGATGCCGTGCTCCATCTCATCGGCGGCGCGATTTTTGGGCACGTCGATCTCGGCGGTAAGAGCAGAGCCGCCGAAGGCGCGGAGGTCGATCTGCGCGATGCGGTGTTCGACGGCGCCGAGCGATTCGGCGACCCGGCGGGCGGCATCCAGCTCAATGCTGTGGCGCTGGCCGTAGGCAAATGAGAGCGCGTAGGGCGCAAAACCCCGGCTGCGGGCGATGGCCAGAACGGTGGCTGAATCCAGGCCGCCGCTGAGGAGAATCACTGCTGGTTTTGGGGCTGGCTGGCTCATGATTCTATGATAAATCCCGCGACAGTACGTCATCGCAAGTGCAAGAAAGCATAGGTCAACTAGATCAGCCGTACCGGTTGAAGGCCTCAATTTGCGCGGCGCGGTACTCGCGGCGTTTGACCGGCGTGGAGAGGACCGTGGAAGTGGATGTTGCGCCGAGAGCGTTCAGCTTGTCGATGAGCGCTTCAAGGTGGCCGATGGAAACGACGTCAGCCTCAATAACGAACGATTCCGCGCCTGTAATGCGGTGACAGCGGCTGACCTCTGTGAGTTCTTTAATTGCAGCCACGGTGCGGGTGACCTGCACGTCACCGCCGTTGATAGTGAGCCGCACGATGACGTGGATGGGCATGCCCAGCCTGGCCATGTTGAGCGAGGCATGATAGCCGGTGATGACGCCGGCTTCTTCCAGACGGTGTACGCGCTCAGCAGCCGCGGGCGCGGATAAGCCTGCTTTGCGGCCAAGCTCGGCGAAGGAAAGGCGCGCGTCATGTTGCAGGGCCTCGAGGATTTTCCAGGCAATTGGGTCGAGGTCGATCGTATTGGCAATAGCTCGGTGACTCATGAGAGTAATCCTTAAGCAACCTAACACTTATACCTACGATTGCAAAGTTCCACAGGCACTTTTTCTTTGAATCTCCATTCTCCGGGGCTATGCGGCAGGGCTAGGCTTTTTGCGGCGCCAATAAAATCGCCACATTTCTCCATGTGGCACGGCGAGGAGGTTTGGAATGAGCACTGCGCAGCGTCCTGTATGGACGGATTTTCCCGGACATCTTGCATCCGCCCAGACGACAGCGAAGAAGGATTTTCTTCCGCTCAAGGGTACGGACCACGTTGAGTTTTATGTAGGCAATGCTCGGCAGGCTGCGTACTTCTATCGCACGGCGTTTGGCATGAGCCTGGTGGCGTATGCGGGGCCGGAGACGGGGCAGCGCGACCGCGCCTCTTATGTGGTGCAGCAGGGCAAGATTCGATTTGTGTTTACGACGCCGCTGAACTGCAGCCATCCGATTGCGCAGCATATCCATCGTCATGGAGATGCGGTCAAGGTAGTCGCCCTTTGGGTGGACGATGCGCGCAGCGCATGGCATGAGACGGTCCTTCGCGGGGCGATCAATGCAGAGGAGCCAAGCGTGCTGACGGACGAGCACGGCTCCGTTGTGATGTCGAGCATTCGCACTTATGGCGATACGATCCATACCTTTGTGGAGCGGAAGAATTACACCGGGCCGTTTTTGCCCGGATACCGCGCGATCGAGAGCGATACAGTGGCGAGGCCCACCGGCCTCTTGCACATTGACCACATGGTGGGCAACGTAGGCTGGCACGAGATGAACAAGTGGGTGGAGTTTTATGGCCGAGTGATGGGCTTCTCGCTCTACCAGCACTTTGACGATAAAGATATTTCAACCGAGTACTCGGCGCTGATGTCGAAGGTGATGGCGAACGACAACGGGTACATCAAATTTCCGATCAACGAGCCCGCGGAGGGAAAAAAGAAATCGCAGATAGAAGAGTATCTGGACTTCTTTCCGGGGCCGGGCGTGCAGCATATTGCACTGGCCACCGATGACATTCTGCGCACGGTGAGCCTGCTGCACGATCAGGGAGTGGAATTTCTGCGTGTGCCGCATACCTACTATACGGAGCTGCAGAATCGAGTGGGAAAAATTGACGAGCCGGTGGACAAGCTGGAAGAACTGGGGATTCTTGTCGATCGTGACGATGAAGGATACATGCTGCAGATCTTTACGCGTCCGGTGGAAGACAGGCCAACGTTGTTCTTCGAGATTATTCAGCGGCGCGGAAGCCGGAGTTTCGGCAAAGGCAACTTCAAGGCGCTGTTTGAGTCCATTGAACGCGAGCAACAGGCACGCGGAAACCTGTAGTAGTGCACGGAAATTCGTGTCGGAACTTTCGTGTCCGAATTTCATGTTAGGGGAGGAGTGCGATGCGCACGGAGATGCTTTCTGCAGCGGAGCCTTATCTGATTCAACAAGACTATGCGGCGTATACACAAGAGCACCATGCGGTGTGGGCGGAGCTTGTGGAGCGCGTGTATCCGGAGCTTGAAAAGCACGCGGCGCTCGAATATCTCGATGGGTTCGAGATTATCGGGCTGCAGCGCGATTGCCTGCCGCATCTGGGCTCGATCAGTGCGCGGCTGGAGCCGCGAACCGGATGGAACTCAACGCCAGTGAGCGGGTTTCTTCCTGCGCCCGCATTCTTTGAGATGCTCTCGACGCGGCGCTTTCCCACAACCACGTGGCTGCGCAGCAGGGATTCACTGGAATATACTCCGGAACCGGACATCTTTCACGATGTTTTTGGTCATGTACCCATGCATGCACATGCGGTATTTGCGAGCTTTCTGGAACGCTATGGGCGCGTTTGCGCAGCGATAGAGGATGACGCGGTGCTGGAAAAGCTGGGAAGGATTTTCTGGTACACGGTGGAGTTTGGAGTGATCCGGCAACGCGGCGAAATCAAGGTGTATGGCAGCGGAATCATCAGCTCTCAGGGCGAATGCAGAAATGTGACGAACGGACAGTGTGCGATTCGCGATTTCTCACTGGATGAAGTGCTGCAAACGCCAGTCAAGGTGGATGAACTGCACAAGCTTCTATTTGCCGTGGACAGCTTTGATCAGATTTACGAAGCGATGCACGAAGCGGAAAAGCGGGCCATGCACGGCACGTTGTGAAAAGTGGCGCGAGAGGATAATGATGGCAGAAGAAATTCAGTATCAATCTGGATTTGGAAATGAATTTGCAACCGAAGCCGTGGCTGGAGGATTGCCGGTTGGGCAGAATGCTCCGCAGAAGCATCCGCTTGGACTGTACACGGAGCAGTTCAGCGGGACGCCGTTTACCGCGCCGCGCGCCACCAACCGCAGGACCTGGACCTATCGCATTCGGCCTTCTGTAACGCACAAACCATACGAAGAGATTGCGATGGGGATGATTCGCAGCGGGCCGTTTCACGAAGTGCCGACGACTCCGAATCAACTGCGCTGGAATCCGCTACCAATGCCGGCAAAAGCGACGGATTTTGTGGATGGCATTGTGACGCTCGGCGGCAATGGCGATCCAGCCATGCAGGCCGGTCTGGCGATTCATCTGTATGCCGCAAATGCGTCGATGCAGGACCGGTTTTTCTATAGCGCGGACGGCGAATTTCTGATTGTGCCGCAGATGGGCAAGCTGCGAATCCATACGGAGTTGGGAATTCTGGATGTTGCGTCCGGTGAGATTTGCGTAATTCCGCGTGGTGTAAAGTATCGCGTGGTGCTGTTGGAGAAGGAAGCGCGCGGGTACATCTGCGAGAACTATGGACTGCCGTTCCGCCTGCCGGACCTGGGACCGATTGGTGCGAATGGACTGGCGAATGCTCGCGACTTTCAGGCTCCTGTGGCTGCGTATGAAGATCGCGATGGCGACTTTCACATCACGGCAAAGTTCCTGGGACGGTTGTGGTCGGCGCAGATCGATCACTCGCCGCTGGATGTGGTAGCGTGGCATGGAAACTATGCGCCGTACAAGTACGACCTTGCACGGTTTAACTGTATTAACACGGTGTCGTTCGATCATCCCGATCCGTCGATTTACACGGTGCTGAGCGCGCCGTCTGCGATTGCGGGAACGGCGAATTGCGACTTCGTGATTTTTCCGCCGCGCTGGATGGTGGCGGAGCATACCTTCCGTCCGCCGTGGTTTCATCGCAACATGATGAATGAGTTCATGGGGCTGGTAACGGGCGCTTACGATGCGAAAGCAGAGGGATTTGTGCCCGGCGGCGCAAGCCTGCATGCCTGTATGGCGGGGCATGGGCCCGATGCGGAGACGTTTGAGCGCGCCGGCAATGCAGAGTTGAAGCCGCAATACCTGGCGAATACACTAGCATTCATGTTTGAGACGCAGCTTGTGGTGCGGCCAACGGAGTTTGCGATGCGGACGAGCCTGCTGCAGCATGAGTACTTCGAATGCTGGCAAGGGCTGAAGAAGCAATTCAAGGCGAGGTAACGCGGTGAGGAAGACCGAGCCTGTCGCAATGGATTGCGCGCTGAAGGGCCTGTTCGATTATGCCGGGATGTTTCCGCCGGCAGGGTTGGGGCTCGATGCGGCGGTGCGAGCTTACCGGGAGTATCGACAATGCCCTCATGCATACGTGCTGAATTGTATGGTAGTGAGCGCGAAGGATCTCAGTGCCCTTCAGGATGCGCTTCGCGATGACGTGCGAGATCTGCAACTAAGCGTGATTGCGACGGATGAAGACCTGGAAGCAATTGAGCGGCATCTGGATCAAGGAATGCCGATCAGGATGATGGAGATGAAAGCTGCCGATAGGAGCCAGGTGGAGCGTTGGAAGAGCAAGCTCCCTGCGGGAATTGATGCCTATGTCGAGCTGCCTATGGACTTGCGAAATCTGGATGTAGCCGATGCGGTTGCGGAGGCGGGACTGCATGCCAAGCTGAGAATGGGCGGCGTGGTTGCGGATGCATTCCCCACAGCGGCACATATCGCAGCAATGCTGAACGAGCTTTTCAAGCGCGGACTAGCGTTCAAGGCGACAGCTGGATTGCATCATGCGATGCGGGGGCGATATCCGTTTACGTATCACCAGGACAGTGAACGCGGTACGATGCATGGTTTTATGAACCTGCTGTGCGCGGCGGCGCTGGTTTGGTTTGGCGGCGAAGAGGATGACGTGACGCACATTCTTGAGGAAGAGGATTTGCTGGCATTTCGTGTCACGGAACATTCGATTCGCTGGCACGATTGGGATTGGAGCGTAGCAGAGTTGCGCGAAGTTCGCACTGGCTTTCTCAAAAGCATTGGCACTTGCTCCTTCATTGAGCCGGTACGGGATATGGAGGCGTTGGGATGGCTTTGAAAAGCTGGCTTGCCTCAGCGAATGATCCTGGTTCGGATTTCCCTATTCAGAATTTGCCGTATGGAGCCTTTCGCTACCGTGGCCAGACGCATATCGGCATTGCCATCGGCGACCGGATTCTTGATTTATTCGCATGCACGGCCAATGGCTTACTTGCGCAATTGCCGGAAGAGATTGAATACGCGTGCCGGATGGAGACGCTGAATGCGCTGATGGAACTTGGGCCGGATGCGTGGCAACAGTTGCATGCACGCGCGACATATCTTCTGGACGCGGAGCATGCAAGCGATGAGACACGCCAAAAGACAGAAGCTGCGCTCGTACCGATGAACGAGGCAGAGATGCAGATGCCTGCGCGAATCGGCGATTACACCGACTTCTACGCATCGATTGACCATGCCACGCGCGTAGGGAAACTCTTCCGTCCTGACAACCCTCTCTTGCCCAATTACAAATACGTGCCGATTGGCTATCACGGACGCGCTTCCTCGGTGGTACTGAGCGGAACCGGGATTCGCCGCCCTTGCGGGCAGACGAAGGCCGGCGATGGCGCGCCTGTTTTTGGCCCCGCAAAGTCGCTGGACTATGAGCTTGAAGTCGGCATGTTTGTAGGACCGGGAAATCGGCTCGGAGATTCGGTCGCAATCGATGACGCGGAGCGGCATATCTTTGGGCTTTGCCTGGTAAACGACTGGTCGGCGCGCGATATGCAGGCGTGGGAATACCAGCCGCTCGGGCCGTTCCTGGCGAAGAGTTTTGCGACGACGATTTCACCGTGGATTGTGCCGCTGGAGGCGCTGGCTCCGTATCGTATTCCGGTTCGCAAACGCGCGGAGGGAGCTCCCGCGCCGCTTGCGTACTTGCGGAGCGCAAGTGAGGAGCGGGATGGTATCGACCTCACCGTGGAAACGCATCTGGAAACGCGAGCCATGCGGGAAGCGGGCATGGAGCCGGAGCGGATCAGCCGCGGAAATCTGCGAGACCTGTACTGGAGCCTTGCGCAACTTCTTACGCACCATACAAGCAACGGATGCAACCTGCGTGTTGGCGATCTACTGGCGACGGGAACTATATCGGGGCCGGATGAGGGATCGGAGGGATGCCTGCTTGAAATGCGGCATCGCGTGAATGCGTTACGACTGGCGACGGGCGAAGAGCGCACGTTCCTGGAAGACGGAGACCGGGTGATTCTGCGCGCGTATGCGAAGCGGCCAGGGCTGCCGCGGATTGGATTTGGGGAGTGCGCTGGCTTGGTGGAAGCGGCACGATAAACCTTAAGCGTACGTGCCAATTCCCTTTTCAATAGACAGTCTGGTAGGGTGAGGACCAATGCCGATTGGGCCAAATTCCTCCTCCGAACCGATCTCGACTTCGCACCCGCCGGCGGTCTTCGCGGGCTTTTCAAGCTGGCTGCTGGATGCCTTCGACTTCTTCCTGGTGACTTTTACGCTGACCAGCATGGGGGCGGAGTTTCACAAGACAGACACCCAGATGGCAGTCCTCATCACGATGACCATGCTGGGTCGGCCCGTGGGAGGATTTCTCTTCGGGCTGCTGGCGGACCGGTATGGGCGCAAAAAGCCGCTGATGATCAACATGAGCGCGTATGCGCTGGCGGGGATTCTGACGGGGATCGCGCCGAATTATATTTCCCTGCTGGTGATTCGCGCGCTCTTTGGCATTGTGATGGGCGGAACATGGGGCGTGGGCACCAGCATGGCGATGGAGGCGGCGCCCACAAAGCATAGAGGGATTCTGAGCGGCGTGCTGCAAGAGGGATACGCAGCGGGAAATGTGCTGGCGGGAATTCTGTACCTGTTTCTGCATGGGCTGGGATGGCGATGGCTGTTTATTCTATCGAGCCTGCCCGCGATTCCGCTGGTGATTTACATTGCATTCGGGGTACGCGAGAGCGCGGTTTGGGAACGAACGACGGCGGCTGCGAAGCCGGACTGGGGCGCGCAATTTACAGAGATCGCGCGGAACTGGAAGCTGTTTCTATATCTGCTGGCGTTTATGACGATGATGTTGTTTGCCAGCCACGGAACGCAGGATATGTATCCGACATTTCTGCAACGGAACTGGGGAATAGGAGCGTCCCAACGGGCCGGCATCACGGCGATCAGCCAGGTGGGCGCCATTTTAGGCGGGATTGTGATGGGGTATTTGTCCGACCGGCGCGGGCGACGAGTGGCGATTATTGGCGCGTTTGTGCTGGGGTTGCTGGTGATTCCGCTGTGGGCGTATGCGCCAAACCTGGCGTTGCTGATTTGTGGCGCGTTTTTGATTCAGTTTGCGGTGCAGGGGGCGTGGGGAGTGATTCCGGCACACCTGGCGGAACTGACACCGAATAAAGTCAGGGCTACTTTGCCGGGGTTTGCATACCAGTGCGGCGGGGTACTGGCGAGCCTGGCTCCATTCATTCTGACTGTGTATGCCAAGCGAACGGGCTATGCAACAGCGATGGCGCTGATGGCTGGATGCGCGTTTGTTTTGGCGGGCATGATGGCGGCAGTGGGGAAAGAGAGACGGGGGACAGAGTTGGGATGAGGCGGGGATCAGGGCAACGGTTGTAGATAAAACGAGGCCGCGTATTTGTTTTAGTGGCCAGGCTGGGATCGCTCCACAGCAAGAGGAGAACTGCCCTGGTCCCTATATCCCTTGTCCCTTGTCCCTGTCTCTCCCCATTACCAAAGTCCACCACCCTTTCGTAACCCCACCTCCTTCAGAAACTTTGCATGCAATTAACCCCATTTATGCTTTACTAGAGCATTTTCAATTTAAGTGCTTACATATCCGGACGAGGCAAAATAGTTCGCGCATTCTTCGGCGGTGATGGTATCGAGGAGTTTGCCGATTTCCTTCCAGAGTTCTTCAGTGGCTCG